>NZ_JACMYP010000036.1 GCF_020889705.1 Bradyrhizobium altum
CGCGCTCGGCGGCTCGCTGTCGATCGCGCGCGCCAGCCGCGGCTTCTCGGTCGCCGCCACGATTCCACTTGCTGCCTGAGATGACGGCCGCGAAGACGATGACCGCAAAGACAACGAACGTGAAGAGTCGCGGCATCTCGATCCTCTTGGTCGACGATCATCCCGTCGTCCGCCAGGGCTACCGGCGCGTGCTCGAGCATCAGGACGATTTCAGCGTGGTCGCCGAAGCCGACAACGCCGCCAATGCCTACCGCGCCTTCAAGTCGCACGGGCCCGATGTGGTGGTGATGGACATCTCGATGCCCGGCGCCAGCGGACTGGAAGCGATCCGCAACATCCGCGCGCGCGATGCCGACGCCCGCATCCTGGTCTTCAGCATGCACAGCGAGGCTGCCCAGGTGAAAGCGGCGTTCGGCGCCGGCGCCTCTGGCTTCGTCACCAAGGGCAGCGAACCGGCCGAGCTGATCGCAGCGATCCGCTCGGTGGCGCGCGGCGAGCATGCGATGAGCGATGACGTGGCCCGGGTGCTCGCGCTGGAGAGCCTGGTGCCGTCCAAATCGGCCCTCGACCAGCTCGGCGAGCGGGAGATCGAGATCCTCCGGCAGTTCGCGGCAGGCCACACCAAGGAACAGATCGCGGCCAACCTTAACCTCAGCACCAAGACCGTGCAGAACTACCACTATCTGATCAAGGCCAAGACCGGCATGCGGACCGACGCCCAGCTGGTCCGCCTGGCCGTCGAATGCGGGCTGGCGAATTTGTAGCCGCTTTGTAGCCCGGGTGAGCGCAACGACACCCGGGAGCGGCCGCGAGGCCCCGGATATCGCTGCGGTCATCCGGGCTACGGCCACCACGCCGGCTATTTTGGCCGGATTTCCGCACTATATTCCTTGTGAGCGGCCCCGCCCCGCTCGATTCGGAGCCCTCGATGATCCCCCGTTACACCCGCCCGGAAATGGCTTCCATCTGGGAGCCTCAGACGCGTTTCAAGATCTGGTTCGAGATCGAGGCGTATGCCGCCGACGCGCTGGCGGAGCTCGGCGTGATCCCCAAGGAAGCGGCCAAGACGATCTGGGCCAAGGGTAAGGACGCCACCTTCGACGTCGCGCGGATCGACGAGATCGAGCGTGAGACCAAGCACGACGTCATCGCCTTCCTGACCCATCTCGCCGAGATCGTCGGCCCCGAGGCGCGCTTCGTGCACCAGGGCATGACCTCCTCCGACGTGCTCGACACCTGCCTCAACGTCCAACTCAAGCGCGCCGCCGACCTCTTGATCGCCGATCTCGACCGGGTGCTGGCGGCGCTGAAGACGCGCGCCTTCGAGCACAAGATGACGCCGACCATCGGCCGCTCGCACGGCATCCATGCCGAGCCGGTCACCTTCGGCCTCAAGCTCGCCTATGCCCATGCCGAGTTCGCACGCGCACGCGCCCGTCTGGTCGCCGCGCGCGACGAGATCTCGACCTGCGCGATCTCCGGCGCAGTCGGCACCTTCGCCCAGATCGACCCGCAGGTCGAAGAGCACGTCGCGAAAGCGATGGGCCTGCGGCCGGAGCCGGTCTCGACGCAGGTGATCCCGCGCGACCGCCACGCAATGTATTTCGCCACCCTCGGCGTGATCGCGGCCTCGGTCGAGCGGCTCGCGGTGGAAGTGCGGCATCTGCAGCGAACCGAGGTGCTGGAAGCGGAGGAGTTCTTCTCCGAGGGCCAGAAGGGCTCGTCGGCGATGCCGCACAAGCGCAACCCGGTGCTGTCGGAGAACCTCTCCGGCCTGGCGCGCATGGTGCGCGCCTATGTGACGCCGGCGCTGGAAAACGTCGTGCTGTGGCACGAGCGCGACATCTCGCACTCCTCGGCCGAGCGCATGATGGCCCCCGACGCCACCGTGACGCTCGACTTCGCGCTGGTCCGGCTCGCCGGCCTGATCGAGAAGCTGCTGGTCTATCCGCAAAACATGCAGAAGAACCTCGACCGGCTCGGCGGCCTGGTGCATTCGCAGCGCGTGCTGATCGCGTTGACCCAGAAGGGCGCCAGCCGCGAGGACGCCTACAAATTCGTGCAGCGCAACGCGATGCCGGTCTGGCGCGGCGAAGGCGACTTCCAGACGCTGCTGAAGCAGGACGCGGACGTGAAGAAATACCTGACGGATGCCGAGATCGAGGAAAAATTCGACCTCGGCTATCACCTCAAGCATGTCGACACGATCTTCCAGCGGGTGTTCGGGGAGAGCTGAGGGTTTCTCTGTCATTCCGGGGCACGCGCACCGCGCGTGAGCCCGGAATCTCGCGCCACAATGTCGAGATTCCACAATTCGCAGTTGCGAATTGGGGTTCGCCCTCCGGGCGGCCCCGGAATGACGGTCGCTTTCGCGTGACAAGTCGGCGGGTTAGGCTACGCTGCCCGCCCTACAAAGCTCACAAGAAACGGACGCTCCCCATGCCCATCGTCAATCGCGTTGCCGCCCTCTCGGATGAAATGGCCGCCTGGCGCCATGACTTCCACGAGAACCCCGAACTGCTCTACGAGGTCCACCGCACCGCCGGCATCGTCGCCGACAAGCTGCGCGAGTTCGGCTGCGACGAGGTGGTGACGGGGATCGGGCGCACCGGCGTGGTCGGCGTGATCCGCGGCCGCAAGTCCGGTTCGGGCAAGACCATCGGGCTGCGCGCCGACATGGACGCGCTGCCGATCGCCGAGGCCTCGGGCGTCGCCTACGCCTCGAAGGTCCCCGGCAAGATGCACGCCTGCGGCCATGACGGCCACACCGCGATGCTCTTGGGCGCCGCAAAATATCTCACCGAGACCCGCAATTTCGACGGCACCGCGGTCGTGATCTTCCAGCCCGCCGAGGAAGGCGGCGCCGGCGGCAAGGCGATGGTCGACGACGGGCTGATGACGCGCTGGGGCATCCAGGAGGTCTATGGCCTGCACAACATGCCCGGCCTGCCCGAGGGCTATTTCGCGACCACGCCCGGCCCGATGCTGGCCTCGTCGGACACCTTGAAGATCGTCGTCCGCGGCAAGGGCGGCCACGCCGGCGCCGCCCCGCACGAGGCGGTCGACAGCGTGCTGATCGGCGCCCAGATCATCAATGCGCTACAATCGATCGTGTCGCGCAATGTCGATCCGCTGAAATCGGCGGTGATCTCGATCACCATGTTCGAGGCCGGCGCCGCGTTCAACGTGATCCCGGAGACCGTCACGCTGGGCGGCACCGTGCGCACGCTCGATCCCGGCGTGCGCGATCTGGTCGAGCGCCGGATCGGCGAGGTCGCCTCCAACATCGCCAAGGCCTATGGCGGCTCTGCCGAGACCGACTATGGCCGCATGTATCCGGTGACGCTGAACCACGCCCGCGAGGCCGGCATCGCCGCCGAGGTCGCACGCGATGTGGCCGGCGCCGAGCGCGTCAACGACAATCTGGTGCCGGTCATGGGCGCTGAGGACTTCGCGTTCATGCTGGAGGCGCGCCCCGGCGCGTTCGTCTTCCTCGGCATGGGCGACGGGCCGATGTGCCACCACCCTGCCTACAAGTTCAACGACAACATCCTCGGCCACGGCGCGTCCTACTGGGTGCGCCTGGTCGAGAAGCAGATGCCGGCGGGTTAGCACCGCTTGCGTCATTGACGAACGGCGAACGGCCCGGTCGCGATCCGTCGCGGCCGGGCCGCTCACATCACGAACGCGGTTGCTGTTGCGTGGTGCAGTGAATGCCGCCTCCGCCGGCCGCGATGCCGTCGATGTTGAGCTGGATGATCTCCCGGTCCGCAAACAGCTCCCGCAGGATGTCGCGCGCGTTGCGGTCCGCGGTCGTGTCGCCGAATTCCGGGGCGATCACGGCGCCGTTGCAGACGTAGAAGTTGATGTAGCCGGCAGCGAAGTCCTTGCTGCCGTGCTTTGGACGCACCGTCGACGGGCCCTGCAACACCGCGACATCCAGACGCCGGCCCTTCGCATCAACAGCACCGCGCAGGATATCGAGGTGTCGCGTGGTCACCGCGTGATCGAACGACGAAGGATCCACCTCCAGGCCGGCCACGACCACACCGGGACCGGCAAATCGCGCGTAGAAGTCGGTATGTCCGTCGGTGATGTCCTTGCCGGCGATGCCGGGCAGCCAGATGATCTTGTCCAGCCCGAGCAGGCGAGACAATTCGGCCTCGCATTTGTCCCGGGAGACGCCGGGATTGCGATTTGGGTTGAGGACACAGCTCTCGGTGATAATCGCCGTCCCTTCACCATCGACTTCGATGCCGCCGCCCTCCAGCACCAAATCCGCCTTGACGAACGTCGCCTGGGCCGCCCGCGCGACATGCGCGGCGACCTCGGCATCGAGCGCATGGCGTTGCTTGTTTCCCCAGCCGTTGAAGTTGAAACCGACCGCGCCAAGCTGTCCCGACGGGTCCCGCACAAACACCGGTCCGGTGTCGCGCATCCACACGTCGTCGACCAGTTGAACGACGAGGCTGACCGCGGGGCCGCACAGCCGCGCGGCAATCTCGCGGTCCTCCTCGCGCACCAGCATGTTGACGCGTTCATAGGCTGCGATCGCCTTGGCAATGTTGGCGAGATTTTCCCGCGCCACCGGAAGCAGCCTGCCGCCCCAGATCGCCGCGCTGACGCCGAAGGCCATCCAGGTCGCGGCATGCGGCGCGCCCTCGTCCGGCATCCGCCAGTTCGCATTGTCCCGCGCCAAATCATCCACGAGCGTTCCGGCCGCGACGGCCCTCCCGGGTTCGCCGCGAGACTAGCGCCGCCACCGGTGCGATGCCATCACCTGGCCGTCAAGACTCGACGTCATCCGCTCGTCCTGGACGTCGCCGTCCGCGCTACCTCATGGGCGGGGTCGACCTCGCCCGCTCCCATCATCCGCGCGGCGACGCGGTCGCGCTTGACGAAATGATGGAAGGCGACCGCGGCGAGGTGCAGCACGATCAGCGCGAGCAAGAGGTAGGCGAAGAAGATGTGACGGTGCTCAAAGGCATCCGCCGCCGCCTTGTCGGGCGAGGTGATCTGGGGAACGTGGAACAGGCCGAAGAAGCTCGAATAGTCCTGGTCGCGGGATCCGGAATGCGCCCAGCCCAGCATCGCCACCAGGATGGTAACGGCATAGAGCGCGCCATGGTTGACGCGGGCGGCGATCCGCTGCCAGGCGGGCGTATCGGCCGGCAGCGCCGGCGTCGGATTGACGCCGCGCCAGACCAGCCGCAGCACGGTCAGCAGCAGCACCAGATAGCCGATATCGGCATGGATCGACCGGTAGAAGAACTTGTCCGCCCGCGCCGGGAAGTGGTTCATCCACCAGCCATAGGCCAGCATGCCGATGATGGTGATGCCCAGCACCCAGTGGAACGCACGGGCGAGCGAGCCCCAGCTCGCGGCGGTATTGCGGATCATGATCGAGTTGCCCCGTTTGGATTTTCGCACGTCGCAGCAATAGTTTGCCGTGATACTTGCAGGGATAGGTCAAGGCCATATGAAATTCCCGGCTTCACCGCCTTTTGTCGGCCGCAGAGGCCGGATAGCCAAAACAACTGAATGGTAACCCTGCTTCGGATAGACTTTTCACCGTGTCCACTCCCCCGACCATCCTCGTTTTCGATTCCGGCCTCGGCGGCCTCACCGTGCTGCGCGAGATCGTCCGCGCCCGGCCCGACGCGCACTATGTCTATGTCGCCGACGACGCCTTCTTCCCCTATGGCCACCACACCGAGGACGAGATCATCGCCCGCGTGGTGCCGCTGGTCGGCGAGCTGATCGAGGCCCATACGCCCGACCTCGTCGTGATCGCCTGCAACACGGCATCCACCCTGGTCATGTCGCATCTGCGCGACGCCTATCGCCTGCCCTTCGTCGGCACGGTGCCGGCGATCAAGCCGGCCTGCGCACGGTCGAAAACCAGGCGCGTCTCGGTGCTGGGCACCAGAGGCACCGTGAAGCGGGAATATACCCGCAAGCTGATCTCGGATTTTGCGCAAGGCTGCGAGGTGACCCTGGTCGGTTCCGGTGAGCTGGCTTCGCTCGCCGAGGCCGCGCTGAGCGGCCAGAGGGTGCGCGACGAGGACATCGCCGCTGAACTGGCCCCCTGCTTCGTAGGGGATGGCGCCAATGACCCGACCCGCACCGATACCGTCGTGCTCGCCTGCACGCATTATCCGCTGCTGCTGGAACGCCTGACCCGGCTCGCGCCCTGGCCGGTCGACTGGATCGACCCGGCGCCGGCGATCGCCCGCCGCGTCGCCGATCTGCTCGGCCCGGCCGGCACCGGGAGCGACGAGGCCGGCGCCGAGATGATCTTCACCTCGAAGCGCCCGCACAGGCTGACCGAAGCGCTGACGCCGTTCTTCGGCGGCCGCGTCCCGGCCTGATCCTTTTCGCCGTCACAACGCGCTGCTAGCCTCTGCTCGCCTTCGAGGGAAGACCGCATTTGACCACAGCACCCCTGACGCCGCTCAATCGCCTGCGCCAGGCTTGGCGCGACAAGCGCCCGACCTTCGGCGCGATCGCAACCATTCCAAGCATCCAGACCGTGCAGATCATGGCGCAGTCGCTGGACTGGATCATCGTCGATCTCGAGCACGGTCCGATCGACCTCGGCACCGCGCATGCGATGATCGTGGCCACCTCGGGGACGCCATGCGTGCCGATGGTACGGATCGCGGCCAATGAGCCGTATCTCGCCAAGGCACCGATGGACATCGGCGCGCTCGGCATCAATTTCCCGATGATCTGCAACCGCGACGACGCCGAGAAAGCCGTGCGCAGCGTGCGCTATCCGCCGACGGGCGACCGGCTCTGGGGGCCGTTCCATGCGCCGTTCCGCTGGGGTGTCTCGATGGCCGACTACATGGCGACCGCTGACGACGACATGATCTGCATGATCACGATCGAGCATGTCGATGCGGTGAACCGCATCGACGAGATCATGGCCACGCCCGGCATCGACCTCGCGGTGATCGGGCCCGGAGATCTCGCCACTTCGATCAACAAGCGCGGCCTGCCCGACGACGCGGAAGTGGTCGCGCTGATGCAGCGCGCCGAGCAAGGCATCCTGAAGAGCGGCGTGCCGATCGGCGGCGTCGCGCGCACCGCCGATCAGGCCAATGCGATGATCGACCGCGGTTACCTCGCGCTCGCGCTCGGCTTCGACTGGTCGCTGTTCCAGCGCGGCATCGCGGCTGCGTTCGCCGGGATCAAGCGATAGGCGTTAATCGCCGCCGGCGCGCTGGCCCGGCTCGGCCATGTCGACGCCTGCTCAGTACTTCCGCACAATCGGCTTCGCCGAGGCCGGCCCAGGCGGCGCCGGCGAGATCGCTAAGGTGACCCAGGTGTTCCAGCCTTCGGGACGGTTCTCGGCGGCGAACTCCTTGTAGCCCTTGATGTTGAGGTAGCCCTGCATGTCGCCCACCGGGAACATGAAGCCGACCTGCGGGCCGACGCCGGCGATGCGCGAGCGGAAGCCGCCGAGCGTCGCGCCCGGGCCCGTGTCGTCGGAAATTTGCTGCATCACGTAGCCGACCAGGCCGAGCTGGATATTCGGCGTGAAGAAGTGCGACGCCCCCCAATCGAAATGGAAGTCGACGCCACTCTGGTATTGGGTGTCGGGATTCTTGAAGTTGTAGGTGAAGCCTGCAACGCCGGAAAATTCGTTGCCGTTGTGCGGGTTGAAATAGGTGTAGCCGCCGCCGAAATCCATCGCGCCGTGACCGATGCCGATATTGGCGAGGCGGGCAGGATCGTAGGCGCCGACCGGGATATCGCCGGTGCCGTAGAGCAGGATATTGTTGACGCCCCTGTTCCATTTCAACGTCACCTGCGGAATGACGTCGCCGATGTCGGTCAGCGCCTCGGAGCGCGACAGGTTGAACGTGTTGCCAAGCGGACCGGTCAGTGACGCCGCGACCGAAGCGCTACTGCGCCCGCCGAAGGCGAGCAGGCTGACGGAACCGACGGCACCAAGGCCGGGCACCGCGAACGTGTAGGTCGGGCCGAAGATCGCCAGATCGCCCTGCCCGCCGACGCCGAGATCGATTCGTCCACCACGTGGAAATCGGGCGCCCGCCGCGGACGACACCTCGGTATGATAGTAGACCGTCGCCCATGACCATCCCGGCGTACCCGGCACCGCGGCAAGGCTGCCGAAATTGCCAGGCAGCCAGAAACTGATGCCGCCTTCGTCGGCCACCGCGCCGCGCGGGAGCCCAAGCCACGCGATTGCGCACAACGGCGCGATCACCATCACCCTGCAACGTCCGATAGTCCCCATAGCGACCTCTCATTCTCGCCTGACGCCTGCGGCGCCGGCTTACGTCACCCGCATGCACGCTTTCGATCCGCTCTGATGCGCATCTCAATTTGCCTGCCCCAGATAGCGGAACAGCACATCCTTCCACCAATCCAATTGCCCCGCTTCCAGCAGCGCGATGTTGAGCCGCTTGCGCAAGACGCGGTCTTCCCGCAACGCGATGGCGTAGCTCTGCGGCTCGAAGGTCACATCGGTGAGCTCGGCCGACAGGCTGCCCTGCCGAATCATCCAGGCGAGGATCGGCCGATCATAAGCGAGTGCATCGATGCTCCCCTGCTGCAGCGCCTGAAAGCCTTCCGCGACCGAGGCAACCTTGTGGTGCTTGATGCGCATCCGCGACAGCGCGTCCTCGGTCGCCGTCCCCTGCACCACACCGACGCGAACTGCCGAGAGATCGCCGATCGAATTGACCGCGCCGTGCAGCCGCTTGGTCGTCAGCGCGGAGGTGATGCCGGCGGTGAACACCGCGATCGCGATGACAGATACGATCATCCACACCACCGCGACGATGCGGCCGGGCAGCGTGATCGGCGCAGCGCCGCCGACCACGCGCTGGGTCATGGTGTGGGTCGACCACAGCACGCCGGAACTCAGGCCGTGCGCGAGCCCGCGGCCAAATCCCTCGTTGGCGTTGTGCTCAAACATCCAGATCAGCAGGCCGGCGAGGATGGCGAGGCCGAGCAGCGCCAGCGCCGCCTGCACGAAGCCATAGGATACGATCGAGCGGATCACCGGCATCCAGTTCGCAACATGGTCGGTCTGCACTGCGACTCCGGTCCCCGTCTGGAAATAGGGCAACGTGAAATCGACCTGCTTCTCCCGCGCCGGCGTCACCGTGATCGCCGCCACCGCGACGTCGAACTTGCCGGCCTGCACGCCTTCGAGCAGCGCAGTGACGGACGGCGCCTCGACGAATCGATATCGCAGCTTGAGCTGATCCGCGAGCTTGCGCCACAGCTCGATGCTGATACCGCTCCATTCGCCTTCGCCATTCTTGATCGCAAAGGGCGGCGCATCCTTGGTACCGATCACGAGCTCGCGGACTGTGGATTCATCCTGTGCATTGGCGGGCGGCGCCAAGAGCACGACCGAGGCGAGCAGCAGCGCGGCGATCGCCAGCGCCGCTGCCATTGCCGTCGATCGTTGCCTGCGGCTCACTCTCGCACCTCGCTCATTTCACCGCCTCAGCTCCGGGAAACTTCCACTTGCCGCTGAGGATTTCCGGGCGGGGTCGATATAGGCGAACGGTGTAGTTCCAGCCCTTCGTGATCGGCAGGCAGTTTTGGACCTTGCCGTCGCAGCCGCCGAACTGGACCGCGATGGAGCCGTCAGGGCCCTTCGCGCCGGTGATGTCGTTCAGCGTGTAGGCGTCGGAGGGATTCTTCTCAAAATATCCCTTGGCGTTGTAGACGCTGATCGACCAGAACGCATCGACGGGAACATCGCGAACGGTCAGCTTGTAGACCGTCGTGCCGTCGTTCTTGGAGGGCGTGATGCTCAGATAGGTGGCATCCTTGTCGGGATTGCCGCCCCAACCGGCGGCAGTGCCGATCAAATGCCTGACAGGATCGACCTGTCCCTTGGATCCGAAGGCATGTGCGAAACCGCCCGTGTGGTCATTCAGCACAAGGAGCGCATCGCGAATGGCTTTCTGGCTGGCGGGGTCCCAGTTCGGCAGTTCGAGCTTACCGGTGCCTTTCTGGCTGACGTTGATGGCGTCCTGCAGCGCGTGCACGCGTGCAACGTCCTTTGGATCGTTCGGGTCGACCAGCGTCCGAATCGCGACCACCGCGTAGCGCGTACCGACGCTGTCGCGCGTCAGCGTGCGCTTTCCGGCGCCATAATACACCGCGGGCACATAGTGATCCTCGCTGACCACCTGAAACGACATGAAGCGCTTGCCAGGGTCAGGCATCGTGATCGTCACCGGCCCGGCGTCGAGGTCGAACACCCCTGATGTATAGAGCGTGTCGCGGTTGAGCCGGATAACCGTCTGGTTGTCGATGTTGGCCGGCTCGCGGCGATGTTCGAGCTTTCCGAGGCCCGCGCCCTTGGCGAGATTGCCGAGATATAGATCAGACTCGGCGCGGGCGAAATTGTCGACTGTAACAGGCACGGCATCGCCCGTGAGGGACTGCGCCCGAACCGCGGAAATTCCCGCCACCGTCATGACAAGAGCGAGGCCAATGCGTCTGATGATCATGAATCAACTCGCCTTTCGTTGAATTTCTGCGACAGCGTTCTAGTTCGCCTTCTTCAGCGGCGGCGCCTCCCACTTGCCCTGCAAGGCCTCCGGCTTCGGCCAATAGAGCCGCATTGCCACGAAGAACGGCCCCTTTGGCGCGGGCAGCCAATTTGATTCCTTGTCCTTGCCCGGCGACTCGTTCTGCACATACAGCGTAACGCCGCCGTCGGCATCGCGCTTGAGGTTCGGGAGCATTGGCGAATTGATCAGGTAACGGTTCAAGGGGTTGGCGAAGAGGAGGCTCGCCGGCAATTCGTAGAGTGTCAGCGACCAGAACGCCCGCGCCGGGGGCAGTTGCCCGGGCGCAAACCGTAGGGCATAGCGGTTTGTGCCTTCGAGTTTCTGCTTGCCGGCATCGACGAAGTAGACCGGATAGATCGCTTCATCCTTTGAATTACCGTAGATGCCGAGTGCAGCGGCGGACATCCGGGCCAGATAGTCGCCCTTCAGGGCGGCCCGCGTTCCGAATCCGTCCGCGCTGCTCCTCTTTCCTGTGTCGAGTTGGGTTTCCTTGTACTCAGCAAAGGACTTCCAGGCTTCGGCCATGCCATCCTGGAGCGCCTTGCGCATCTCCGGCGTCAACGCGCCGGCATCGACCTTCTTCCCTGCCCCGACGTTGATCCTGGCAAAGCGCGCCATCATCGCTTTTTCGGCCGGGTTCGTCGGACAGAACTGAAGAATGAAATTGAGCTCATTAAAGAATTCCGGCGAAGTCCGCTCCAGTTCCGAAGACAACGGCTTGACGAAATCGATTGTCGGCGCCGCCGCGGGAGCCTGCTTGCCGATGTACGCCGACAGGGGCTGCACCTTGTAGCCCGACTGAACCTTCTTCACATTGTCGATGTCGGCGGGACTGAACAGTTGCGTGCGATACAGCACGAATGCAAATTCCGTCTCGGAGCGGATGACCTGCTTGATCCCCTTCGGCTTCTCGCCCTTCCAGCCTGGCCCGGCCAGCAAATAGCTGCCGGCGCCGTTACCAGTCGCCCGGCTTCCGACATAGGCGAAATTGAACGTATACATGTCGATGAATTGCAGCGAATAGTAACGCCCCTTCTCGACCTCAGGCACCGTGAACACCAGCGGCTCGGCGCGCAAATCGGCGCCGACGTAGGAATAGGGCGTGTCGGAGTTCGGCGTCTGGATCGACTTGTCGTCGGGCGTGTAGACGCGGGCATTATTGACGAGCGTGTTCCAGCCTGCCTTGAACTCCGGCGAGTTGCGATCGACGAAATAGGAGTACTGGACGCGATAACTGTCCACCAGGGGGAAGCCGTAGACATAGGCATCTCTTGCGATTGCACGTGCCTCGTCCGGCGTCGTCTGCGCGCGCACGGGCACCAGCGCCGATGCCAGAACGAGAGCGGCAATTACCAACTTTCTCATGATAGCCCCTTGCAATGGATGCACCTAAAACGGATTGACGTAATTGACGATCGCAAGCTGACGCAGGATCACGCGGCGCACGACATGGGTTGGCTTCATATGGTCGGTGTAGATCGCCGCCGTTCCGGTCGAGCCGGCCGGCAGGCGGCTGGCGAAGGCGGCATCGTCGAGCCTGACGCGGACGACGAACGGCACGGTCTCGATCGCTTTCGGAGCAACGGCCGTGCCCGAGGTCGTGGCCTGGCCGGTCGCGACCGCCTGCAATACGCTTTCGACCTTCCCTGCGTAAATCTGCCCGGGCGCGAACTTGAAGGTCACCTCGACCTCCTGCCCCGGCGCGATATAGCGCGCGTCGATCTGGTTGATCTCGACGCCGATGATCGTGCTCGAGGTATCGATGAACGCCATCACCGGCGACAGCGGCAGGTTCGTCACCCGCGCGCCTTTACGCAGCGCAACGTTGGTGGCGTAGCCGTCGGCCGGCGCCCGCACCACTGTCTTGTCGCTGTTCCACTGCGCAGCCTCGAGCTGGCCGCTGAGCTGATCGACCTCGGACTGCCGCTGTTCGACGTCGAAGCCACGCCCCGCATCGCGCTCGTAGAGCGTCGTCATCTGCGCAAGCCGTATCTTCGACAGCTTGAGCTGGGCCGTGATCGCCTTGACCTGCGCGTCGTAGGGCGTCGGATCGATCTTGAACAAAACGTCGCCGGCCTTCAGCGGCGCATTGGCGGCGACGGGCACCTCGGTCACTTCGCCCGCGACGTCGGGCACGATCGACACCGCGTTGCGCACCACCAGCGCGGAGCCCTGCGGCGCGCCCCAGCCCATCGGCACCAGCAGGCCGAACAGCAGCAGCACCAGCACGACAAAGGGCGACGCCTTCCAGAACAGGTTGAAGCGCACGACCTTGAAATGCACCAGCAGGAACAGCAGCACCAGATAGGTATTGAAGATCGCAACACCCATCACGCATCTCCCGCCCGGCGTGGCGCCGGTACATCGACATAGGCCCAGACGAAGGCGATCGGCCACAGCGCAAAGCCGCAGATCAAGGTGATCCAGCCGGCAACCGTCACGGCCTGCGCATAGGGATGATTGCGGGACCTGGCGATATGCCCCGGCAGCCAGCCCGCGATGCAGAACACGCCGATCGCGCTGGCGATCAGGATGACGAGCACGATCCAGGCGAAGATGTCGTAGCCGCTCATGGCTTCGCCTCCTTCGCGGCGCCCGCCGTGGCCAGGGATGGAAAGACCTCCTTCCAGTCCTGCTTCATGTCGAAGCCGCCCGCACTGGCTGCATCGAGCGCCTTGTCGAGCTTGCCGATCTTCGAGTCCCGGTCGTAGGCGTATTCGCGGACGCCATCGGTGTGATGCACGATGCCGGCGAAGCGCGCGCCTGGACCCGCGGCGGTCCATTGCAGCATCTGCAAATCGCCGTCGGAGTTGCCGAAGGCGAAGATCGGACGGCGGCCGATGAAGCGGTTGATACCGACCGGCTTGCCCCGACCGTCATCGATGAACTCGATCTTGGCCTGCTTCATCAGGTCAGGCTTGCCGTCGGCGCTGATCTGGAACTTGACCACGCCGGACGAGCCGACTACCTGCTCCGGCAGAATGCCGTAGACCCCCTCCATCCACGGCCGCATGAATTCGACCCCGCCTCCGGAGACGACGAAGGTCTTGAAGCCGTTGCTGCGGAGATAGCCCAGCAGCTCCAGCATCGGCTGATACACGAGACTGTCGTAGGGCCGGTCGAAGCGCGGGTGCCGTGCCACGGCGAGCCAGTCGCGCACCGATTTCGAGAACTCTTCGGTGGTCATGCCGGCATGCGTCGCCGCCACGATCTGGAGCAGGCCCTTTTCGCCCGATGCCGTGAGCGCTCCGGCGTCCTTCTCCAGCAGCGCCTTGAACGGTTGCTGCGTCTTCCATTCCGGATGTTTTGGAGCCATCGCCTTGACGCGATCGAAGGCGAAGGCGAGCTGGAATAAAATGGCTGCTCGGTCCACAGCGTGCCGTCATTGTCGAAGGTTGCGATACGCTCGGAAGGCCGCACGAAATCCGCGCCGCGTTGCGTTGTCACGCGCGCGACGAAATCGGTGATGGATTTCTTCGCCGCGCCGTCGTTCCAGGACGGCAGCGGATCAACGCCCTGCGCAAACGCCTCCTGGTGCGGAGCAGCACTCGAAACCAGGGCAAGCAAGACCAAAATGGTCTGCCGGAAGCAGCGGGCGAGAGCGGCGAACATAGTCCTCAACTGCGTTTCGTATCAGATCGAGGTCACCCGGCCCGCCGATGCACGGGCCGGGTGCACGGCGTGTCAGCGACTTTGCAGTTGTTGCTGGATGATCTTGTTCAGTTCGGCACGAACCTTCTCGACGTCCATGCTGTCGGTCAACGCCTTCTTCTGTTTGATACCGTCCATCATGCCTTCCAGGATGTTGGCCGGATTGAAGCTCGGCGGGAAGGAGCGCGGCGGGAACTCCTTGAACGTCGCGACGAATTTGAAGACTTCGTCCATCATCCCGTAGGCCCCACCGACATGGTTGAGTTGCCAGTCCCAGAATGTGTTGGATGTGATATCGGCCCGCTCGAACGGGTCCTGCATCAGGTTGAATATCTTCTGCAAGCGGAGCGTGGTGAAGGGTTCGGCCCACAGCCCCATGGTCCCTTCCTTGCGCTGCTCGGAGAACACGTACTTGTAGTCACCCTGCCTGAAGCACACGAGCAGGCCGTCATCGTCGGAGTAGAAGAACTTGTCGCGCGCGCTCTTCGCGCCGTTATTGTTGGCTGCAGAGCCGCTGACGTTGCGCAGAAAAGCGGACTGGTCGTAGCCGTCCAGATGGACCTTGTAGTTGACGCCGTTCGCTGTGTAGCCGGCCTTCAGCTTGTTGACGATGTCAGGCTCGCCGGCGATGGCACAGAAAGTGGGTATCCAGTCGTTGTGACTCATCAGCTCGTTGCTGACTGTGCCGGGCTTGATGTTTCCCGGCCAGCGCACCAGGCAAGGGACACGGAAGGCGCCTTCCCAGTTGGTGTTCTTCTCGGAGCGGAACCAGGTCATCGCGCCGTCCGGCCACGTGTTCATGTGCGGGCCGTTGTCACTGGAGTAGATCACGATCATGTTGTTCGCGATCCCCATGTCGTCGAGCGCCTTGAGCAGGGTGCCGACTGTGTCGTCATGCTCCAGCATGCCGTCGATATACTCGCTGTCACCATGGGTGTAACGGCCTCGATGATCTGTTCGGACATGGGTCCGCAGATGCATGCGGGTAGAATTAAACCAGCAAAGGAATGGCTTTCCGGCCGCCTGCTGTCGCTTCATGTAATCGATCGCCGCTGAAGAGGTCTCGTCGTCGATCGTCTCCATGCGCTTCTTGGTGAGCGCCCCGGTGTCCTCGATGGTTTGCTTGCCGATCTTGCCGAAGCGCGGATCAACGGTAGGATCATCGACGTCGGTTGCCTTGCAACGCAAGACGCCGCGTGGGCTGAACTTGGCAAGGTAGGCCGGGTCCTTGGGATAGTCCGGCAGTTCGGGCTCTTCCTCGGCGTTGAGGTGGTAGAGATTGCCGAAGAACTCGTCGAAGCCGTTGACGGTCGGCAGCGATTCGTTGCGGTCGCCGACATGGTTCTTGCCGAACTGCCCGGTGGCATAACCGAGATTCTTGAGCAGGCCGCCGACGGAAGGATCCAATTGGCTCATGCCCATCGGTGCGCCGGGGTAGCCGACCTTGCTCAAGCCGGATCGGATGATGTGCTGACCGGTGAGAAATGCCGAGCGTCCTGCGGTGCACGATTGCTCACCGTAATAGTGCTGAAACTTGATGCCTTCGCGCCCGATGCGATCGATGTTTGGCGTCTCGTATCCCATCAGGCCATTCGAATAGGCGCTGATATTCGCGATGCCGATGTCGTCGCCCCAGATCACCAGAATATTCGGCTTGCGACCGGATGGCGCGGCCGGTGCGGGGCTCGCGGCCGGCGCGGCCTTCTGCGCTTGCGCCAGCGCCTCGGACGTCAACGTCGCCGCTGCTACCAGAGTGGATGTACCCAGCAACAGATTGCGGCGATCGATCGCCTGAGTCTTGCCGGTCTGCTTGTTGTTGTCGGCGTCGTTGCTCATAAGAAACTCCCTACATTGCAAAGACTTTCAGTTCGGTGGGTGAGAGACGGCAGCGGACGGCCGCACGACGCACCTGAAGCCGACATGGCTGGTCGACGTGTCGATCGGTTCGGCGTGACGGGCGGCGGGACGGTAGCGGCGGCAGTAATTCGGCGCGCAGAGATGCGAGCCACCCTTCAGGACCTTGCGCGGAATCCTGATCGCGGGCTGGGTCGGGTCGTAGCTCGCCTCCTCGCGGCCGCCGCGCGGATTCTGCGGGACGCAGCAGGGTTTTGCAGCGTCGGCCTCGTGGCGCGCGGACCACCAGTCGGCGGTCCACTCCCAGACATTGCCGATCATGTCGTGGACGCCGTAACCGTTCGGCGGGAACGCGGTCACCGGCGAGGTTCGGTCGAAGCCGTCCTCGCAGAGATTCTGCAGCGGGAAATTGCCCTGCCAGATGTTGGCCATGTGCTTGCCGCCTGGCGTCAGGGCGTTGCCCCAGGCAAACTCCTCACCTTCAAGCCCGCCGCGTGCTGCGAACTCCCACTCGGCTTCGGTCGGAAGCTCCTTGCCGGCCCATTTGGCGTAGGCGAGCGCATCGGCATAGGCGACGTGGATGACCGGATGGCTGCCGAACACATTGATGTTGCTGCGCGGCCCGTAGGGGCGACGCCAGTTCGCGCCCCGCATGAAGGTCCACCACTGGCTCCAGTCGCGCAGGGTGGTGACCCGGCGCGGCGGAGAAAACACCAGCGAGCCGGCGTACAGCATGTGCGGCAGCGCACCCGGATATTGTGCGGGATCGGGCGGCCGCTCGGCTATGGTGATGTGGCCGGTTTCCCGCACGAAGTCGCGGAATTGGGCGTTGGTCACCGGCGTACGATCGATCCAAAAGCCATCGACCGAGGCCGGATGCGACGGCGCCTCCTCGGGATAATGATGATCCGAGCCCATGCGGAAGGTGCCGCCGGGAATCCAGACCATGTCGTCGGTCTGCATCCGGTCGTCCGGCTCTGGTTCAGCGGAGGCGATCTCTGCCCGGGACACGGCGATGCACCTGTTTGCGCTATCGTGGGCAATAATCCCGGAAGCCCAACGTTCCGGACGGGGCGATGATTCCGATGAGTGCTGCGCGGAAAATCTTGCTGAAGATCGCAGCCTTGTAGATCACGGGCTTGGGGTCCTGGGGATCGAACGTCGTGCTCGATTGCATTGTCGCGCCCTTCCATTTTTCTGTGCTGCACTTTTCGGCAGCGTTGATTACGTCAGGCCCTCTTCCCCTTCTCTCCTCGTCTGTACGCGCGTCCACACGCGCGACCGCTCCTGCGGCGCGTGATCCGTCCCGCCGGACGTTGTCACGAGCTGTTTCGCTTTGAGATCAAACGATAGCCCAACGCGTCATGCGTGTGATGTGCAGTTTGTGCCAACCGCAACCGCAAGGCGTGCAGCCTTAACGAACAATGTCTCAATTCCATCAATCCGATGTCGTCGTCAGATTCTCTTTCTCGAAAAAACAAGCGAAAAACTGCGCGTTTGCGAAATCCGCTCGACGAGCGCGCCGTACGAATCCAACCAAGCGAGGCACGATGTCGCAGGGCGCCCGGTGCACTGACTTCAAGCGCCTGCACTCAGCCGATCGATCGCGCTGCGCTCGTGAACGTGGAATCGTCGCGGACGCTGACCTGCTTGGCAGAAGGCCGGACGAATTGAACGCCTGCACGAACCGGGAGCGCATCGCAGGAGAAGCCGCGTCGCCGAAAATCACGATCACTGAGTTGCCCGACGGCGCAAGCCCCTGCGGCAAAAATATTTCGGTTTATCGGAATGAAGATCTGGTGTATGAACAGCCCGTCTCACCCGATCGAGGGGCGCTTGCGCATCGTCACGGGCGTTGCGGTGAGATGCGGTGGACGCTGATGTCACGACCGACGAAGCGTGATTGATGCGTACGGCGAAATCGTGTGGTCCTGACGCCCCAGCGGCTGGTGTCTCCCGCGAGACGCGCAAGCGTTTTCGCGGAGACGGTGACAAACAAGCCCGGTCTCACCGGGGAGAGCACGTATAAGCCGTCAAACCATCGCGCGGGGAAAGCCGGAGCTCCCGGTTTCACCTGTGGTCCTACCTCCCGTGCTTTTTGTTGCACGGGACCCATGGGTGCGATCGGCACCCGGCTTTCCCTGCGCCCTCTGACAAATGTGGGCGAACCGATGATGCAAAACCCGGGTGCTTCGCGCCGCGGGATGAACGGACTTATCCGAATGTCGCAAGCGCAGATCACACATCGCCCGCTTTCCGCCGCGATTCCGCGCTGCTAGAGTTTCTCGCCTTGGGAGGAAAATGCATGTTCAGGAATTTGCTGCTTGGTCTCACCGTGATTGCCTTTGCCGGTGCCGGCGCTGCCCTTGCGCAGCAGAGCGGCATCAAGCGAACGCCGCTGCAGAAGGTCGATTTCCCGGCGGGCTACAACACGGTGACGGCGATTGGGGGTGCGTCGGGTCGTCACAGCCATCCCGGCGCTGAAACCGGCTATGTGCTCGACGGCGAGCTCGAGCTCCTGATCGACGGCAAGCCGCCGTTGAAGCTGAAGGCTGGAGATTCCTACCAGATCCCGGAAGGTGCGGTGCACGACGCCAAGACTTCCGGCGAAAAGCCGCTCAAGGTGCTCGGAGTCTACATCGTCAAGGCCGGCGAGCCCCTGGCGAAACCGGCGCCGTGAACCGAACCAAATTTGGCCTTTGGCGTCCGCGCGGCCAGAAATCGCCTTTGAGGGCCGAAATAGTCGATTTTGACGCCGATTCGGCCCAAAACGCCCTGCGTTTTGTTTGACAGAACCGGACTTTCTCCTTAAGACCACCCTTGCTCGCGGGCCGGTTTCGGCCCGCGATGCGTTTCGCGACCCGTGGTTCTCCCCGAGCTTTCGAGGCGGACCTGTCGGTACGGGCCTTTTGGCCGGTACACAGGAGGGCGCGTCTCCTCAAACCTGAAACTGACAAAACGCCGGGCGCTTCGTGCGACGGCTATCAAAGAGGACGCGATGACAAAGCGCAGTGAGGCGAAGTACAAGATCGATCGCCGCATGGGCCAGAATATCTGGGGCCGCCCGAAGAGCCCCGTGAACCGCCGCGAATACGGCCCCGGCCAGCACGGCCAGCGCCGCAAGGGCAAGCTCTCCGACTTCGGCGTGCAGCTCCGCGCTAAGCAGAAGCTGAAGGGCTACTACGCCAACATTTCCGAGCGCCAGTTCCACGGCATCTATGTCGAGGCCAGCCGGCTGAAGGGCGACACCGGCGAGAACCTGATCGGCCTGCTCGAGCGCCGTCTCGACACCGTGGTCTATCGCGCCAAGTTCGTCGCCACGATGTTCGCCGCGCGCCAGTTCATCAACCACGGCCACGTCAAGGTGAATGGCCGCAAGGTCAACATCGGCAGCTACAAGCTGAAGATCGGCGACACCATCGAGGTCAAGGAAGCCTCCAAGCAGCTGACGCCGGTGCTGGAAGCCGCCCAGCTGCCCGAGCGCGACGTGCCTGACTTCCTCGAGGTCGATCACGGCAAGATGACCGCGAAGTTCGTCCGCACCCCGGCGCTCGGCGACGTGCCGTTCCCGGTGCAGATGGAGCCGCATCTGATCGTCGAATTCTATTCGCGCTGATCGCAGCAGCGTTGCGAGATCCGAAAGGCCCCGGTTTTGCCGGGGCCTTTTTGTTTGAGCCGGAACTTGTGCTATATTGCCCCGATGTCACAGACTGCCGACAAAGCAACGCGCGTCATGCCGTCCGCTATACCAACGGAGGCCGAGTTTGCGGCCTGGTCCGCCCTCCCACGCGACGAGCAACTGCGTCGCTATCAGGAGGCGCTTGCCCATCCGGATTGCGCAACGCTGACCGATAGCAGCATGGATGACGTGCTAGCGGCTGCCCGACAGCAAGCCGCCGCACGTACGCATGGCTGAATGCCGCCTCTCGGTTCGAGCGCGTGCGCAGCTCTTCGACATCTACGGCTTCACATCGATGACGTTCGGGCAATATCAGGCGGAAGCGTACCATGCCGGCCTCGAGCGTCCATTCGGCCTGCTCGCAGATTTCCACGCATTGGACAATCGGTCGAGGAATTGGCCGCGCCACCGCCGCTTTCGATTCCAGTCCCACAGTGTCTTCTACACGGAAGAAGCGGGATATATCCTGATCCGCGCGCTCTACCATCATGCGCAAGACATCCGACCGCAGCCGTTCGACTGACCATCAGGACTAGCCATGCACTACACCCCTGCCCGGCCCGATCCCAAGGCGCCCGCCGTCCGCATCAACCTGTTGTCGGACACGCAAACCAAGCCGACGCCGGCAATGCGCGAGGCGATGGCAAAGGCCGAGGTCGGCGACGAGCAAGTCGGTGACGATCCGACCACCAATGAGCTCAATGCCCGCGTCGCCGATCTGCTCGGCAAGGAAGCCGCCGTCTTCATGCCGTCGGGCACGATGTGCAACGTCGCGGCGACGCTGGCCTATTGCCGCCCCGGCGACGAGATCCTGGCACACGCGACCGCGCATATCATCGCGCGCGAGGGCGGCGCGCACGCGGCGCTCGGCGGCTTCCAGATCACGCAGCTCCCGGGCGACGACGGCCAGTTCACGCCCGACACGTTCCGCGCGGCGCTGCATCCACGCACCCGCTACCAGCCGCCGCAGGTGCTCGTCAGCGTCGAGCAGACCGCCAATATCGGCGGCGGCACGATCTGGAAGAAGGCCGCGCTCGACGAGGTCGTGCGCATCGCCAAGGACCATGGGCTTGTCACCCACATGGACGGTGCGCGACTCCTGAACGCGACCGTCGCCTCAGGCATCGCGCCGCGCGACATGACGGCGGGCTGGGATTCCGCCTGGATCGATTTCTCCAAGGGCCTCGGCGCGCCGATCGGCGGCGTGATCGCCAGCACCCGCGCCTTCATCGACGAGGTCTGGCGCTGGAAGCAGCGGCTCGGCGGCTCGATGCGGCAGTCCGGCATCTGTGCCGCCGCCTGCATCTATGCGCTCGATCACCATGTCGATCGCCTCGCCGACGACCACGCCAATGCGCGGGCGCTGGCGCGCGGGCTGTCGCAGATCAACGGCATCGCGGTGCAGGCGCCCGAGACCAACCTCGTCTTCTTCAAGCCCGACGGCGCCGGCGTCTCCGGCGACAAGATGGTCGCCGAGCTGCGCAAGCGCGGGGTGACGCTCGCAATGATGGACGGCCGGATCAGGGCCTGCACGCATCTCGATGTCAACGCGGCCCAGATCGAGGAGATGATCGACCACGTCAGGGACATCGTGCGCGCGGCGTAGCTCCCACACTGTCGTTGCGAGGAGCGGAAGCGACGAAGCAATCCATGTCTCAGCAAGTGGCGGGATGGATTGCTTCGCTCTCGCTCGCAATGACGAGAAGATGGTCTTGCCCGGATCTACCTTCCCATCGCCTGGTAGATCAGCGTCTTCAGCTCCTGCTGGATCCGGCCGCGCTGTGATGGCGTCTGCACCATGAATATCCCGAACAGATCGTCCGCGGGATCGATGAAGAAGAACGTGCCGCCGACACCGTCCCAGCGATACTCGCCCAACGGCCAGGACGTGTTCGGCGGCACCGAGGTGCGGACCGCGAAGCCGAGGCCGAAGCCGGAGTTCGGACCGGGATAATAGTTCTTGTCGCGCACGACCCCGGTTTCCGGACCGATATGATCCGACGCCATCAGCGCGATGGTTTCCGGCTTCAGATAGCGCCGGCCCTGATAGCTGCCGCCGTTCAGAAGCATCTGCGAGAAGCGCGCATAGTCGCCGACGGTGCCGACCAGGCCGCCGCCGCCGGATTCGCGCCTCAGCGGCTGGCGCGGGTCGCTGATGTCAGCGATCGGGCTGAGGTTGCGATCCGTCGGCATCGGCTCGGCGATCAGCGGCCATTTCGCGCGGTCGGCGACATAGAACGCGGTCTCGTTCATGCCGAGCGGATCGAGCAGCCGCTCCTTCTCGACCTGAAACAGGGATTTGCCTGTTATCACCTCGATGATGCGGCCGAGCACATCGGTGGAATGGCCGTAGTCCCATTGCGTGCCGGGTTGCTCGGCGAGCGGCATCGCCGTGAGCCGCGCCACGAATTCGGCATTGTCGGGATCATTGTCGAACAGGCCGGCATCGGCGTAGGTCTTGTTCACGACACCGCCGCCATAATAGCCGTAGGGCAAGCCTGCCGTGTGGCGCATCAGGTCTTCGATGGTCACCGGCCGCTTGAGCGGCTCCAGCGTCATCGACGGCTTGCCCTCGTCGCCACGCTTCTCCACGCCGACCTTCATGTCGGCAAAGGCCGGGATGTATTTCGACACCGGATCGTTGAGGGCAAGCTTGCCCTCCTCCACCAGCATCATCGCGATGACCGTCGTGATCGGCTTCGACATCGAATAGAGACGGAAGATGGTATCCGCGCTCATCGAGTATTCGGTGGCGACGTCACGGACTCCGAAATTCTGGTAGTAGACCGGCTTGCCATGCTGTTGCAGCAGCAGGATCCCGCCGGGTATCTTCCCGGTCACGATCTCGTTCCTGACATAGTCGGAGACCTTGGCGAGGCCCTCCGGAGAAAAGCTGTGCGCGGCAGGCCCTGCGGAGCCGGCCTGTGCAGCCGTAGCAACGGACGCGAGCACGAGCGCCGCGACGAACGCGCGGCACTCGCGCATATCAGTTCTCCATGGCTTCATAGACGAGCTGCTTCAACGTCCGCTGGATGCGCTGACGCTCGGTCGGCGTCTGCTCCAGGAGGATGAAGAACATGTCCTGCTTGCGGTCGATAATGTAATAGCAGCCGCTGGCGCCATCCCATTTCAGTTCACCGAGATCGCCGGGCGGCGGCGGCTTGGCATTGCCTGGATCGGTGCGCACTGCGATCCCGAGCCCGAAGCCGAAGCCGTCGCCGGGGAAATAGAACACGTCGCGCGCAACGCCGGAGCCCGGGCCGACACGATCGGTCGTCAATTCCTTGAACGTCTCGGGCTTCAGGATGGTCTTGCCGTCGAGGGTGCCGCCGTTGAGCAGCATCTGGGCGAAGCGCGAATAATCCGCCATGGTCGAAACCATGCCGCCGCTGGCGGATTCCCATTTCTTGACCTTGGTCGGATCGTTGATCCGGCCGACCCGGAAATCGCTGTCGGTCGGGAGCGGTTCGGCCATCAGCTTCTGCTTCTCGGGATCGGTGACGAAGAAGCCGGTGTCCTTCATGCCGAGCGGGTCAAGCAGCTTCTCGCGCTCGATCGTCGAGAACTTCTCGCCGGCGGCCACCTCCATCACGCGCGCCAGCACGTCGGTGGAATGGCCGTATTGCCAGAGCCCACCGGGCTGGTTGTGCAGCGGCAGTTTGGCGATCCGCTCGGCGAATTCGGCGAGGTCGAAGTCGCCGGCGTAGATGTTGGCATCCTTATAGGCCTTGCGGACCAGGCTATCGCCATAGAAGCCGTAGGTGATGCCCGACGTATGCGTCATCAGATCGAGGATCGTCATCGGGCGCTGCGGCGGCACCAGTTCGAGCGTCTTGGTGCTGTCCTCGGCCTTCTTCTCGACGCCGACCTTCACATCGGCAAAGGACGGGATGTATTTCGAGACAGGATCGTCGAGCTTGTATTTGCCCTCTTCCAGGAGCTGCATCGAGACCACGGCGGTGATCGATTTGCTCATCGAGAACAGGCGGAAGATGGTCTTGTCGGTGATCGGCGCTTTGCTGACCGCGTCCTGCACGCCGAACGACTCGTGGTAGACCGGCTTGCCGTGCTGCTGGATCAGGACCAGCGCGCCGGGAATCTTTCCGGTCGCCACCTCGTTCTTGAAGAACTCGCCGATCTTGGCGAGCTTGTCGGGATTGAAATGCGCACCCGCCGGAATCTCATAGGTGCCTTCTGCGCGCCATCGGCGCCGCGAGCACGACCGCAGCGGCTGCGGCCGCGCACGCCAGACGAAGTAAATGCATTTGATTGCTCCCTCCCCGGAAATCACGCGGAAGTGTAGCGGCCGCGTGGTCAGGCACAAGGGCTCCCAAAGGAGGCCAAAGCGGCCTCGTGCAATTCGGCGCTGGGGGCGGAGAAGCAGCAGAAGATCACGTGCTCGACGCAGGGGGCGGTGGTCAGCGTGTCGACGACAGCCCTTACGGCGATCTGGGCCGCGCGATCCGCGGGGAAGCGATAGATGCCGGTCGAGATTGCGGGGAAAGCGACCGAGGCAAGGCCGTGCTTTTCACAGAGCTCCAGCGATCGCCGATAGCAGGATGCAAGCAGGCTGTCCTGGTCGAGCTTGCCGCCATTCCACACCGGGCCGACCGTATGGATGACGTGCCTGGCAGGCAGCCGATACCCTTTGGTGATCTTGGCCTGGCCAGTCTTGCAACCATGAAGCATACGGCATTCGGCGACCAGATCAGGCCCCGCGGCGCGATGGATCGCGCCGTCGACGCCGCCGCCCCCAAGCAGCGACGAATTGGCCGCGTTGACGATGGCGTCAACGCGTAGCGTCGTGATGTCGGTAACGATGACTTCGAGCCGCGCCTTGCCTATCTGGCGCGCCGTCAAGGTCAGGCAGCCACGTCGACCGGGATGCCCTTGTCGGCAAACAGCTGCTGCAATTCACCGGCCTGGAACATCTCGCGGATGATGTCGCAACCGCCGACGAACTCGCCCTTTACATAGAGCTGCGGAATCGTCGGCCAGTTCGAATAGACCTTGATGCCGTCGCGCAGCTCGGCCGATTCCAGAACGTTGAGGCCCTTATAGCCGACACCGATGTGGTCGAGGATCTGCACGACCTGACCGGAAAACCCGCACTGCGGGAATTGCGGCGTGCCCTTCATGAACAGCACGACGTCGTTCGACTTCACTTCGTTGTCGATGAATTGCTCGATGCTCATTTTCGCTTCCTTCGGGGGCGGCGCTCTCAAGCCTTGTGGGCCGGCCCACCCTTCTAACCCGTGACTGGCTATATATGTAGCTCAAACCATTGTGCATCCAAAGCAAAATGGCGGAAATCTGGCATGCGGCGGGGGCCGGACGGCACCGCAAAAGGAGCCGGGATTATCTGACGGCCCCAATATCATCATGGGGGGAGGCTTTTTTCCCGTAACGGAGCCCCTATCTAGGACGAACTGTCCGTCTGGAACCAGTTTGCCGAAGCAACGTTCTCCCCTTGAATCGGAGACCATCGTTGACGAAACCAGCCTCTGCCGCGGCCGCCATTCCCGGCACCCCCCCGTCATTGTCCTCCGAATCCGGATCGCTCGCGCAGCGGCTGGTGGATGCCTATCGCGCGGTCCGCAACGAGACCGAGCGCCGGGCCGCGCCGCTGTCGGCGGAAGACCAGCTGATCCAGTCGATGCCGGATGCGAGCCCCGCCAAGTGGCACCGCGCCCATACCGCCTGGTTCTTCGAGCAGTTTCTGCTCGGCGAGCACGTCAAGGGCTACACGCCGTTCCACCCGGACTACGCTTATCTGTTCAATTCCTATTACGTGGGCGCCGGCCCCCGCCATGCCCGCCACCAGCGCGGCCATCTGACCCGCCCGACCGCCGACGAAGTCACCGCCTACCGCCACCATGTCGACGCCGAGGTGGTGAAATTCTTCCAGACCGCCCCGACAGAACAGCTCGCGGCGCTGGTGCCGCTGGTCGAGGTCGGCCTTAATCACGAGCAGCAGCATCAGGAGCTGATGTACACCGACATCCTGCATGCCTTCGCACAAAACCCGATCCCGCCGGCCTACGATCCGGCGTGGCGCTTCCCGGCATCGCAGCGCGGGCCTGAGGAATGGGTGACACTCAGCGAAGGCATCCACACCGTCGGCCACGGCGACGACAGCTTCCATTTCGACAATGAGAAGCCCGCGCATCGTGCGCTGGTCGGCCCGGTCAAGCTCGCGAAAAACCTCGTCACCAATGCCGACTGGCTCGCCTTCATCAAGGACGGCGGCTATTCTACCGCCACGCTGTGGCTGATGGATGGCTTCGGCACGGTGACCAACGAGGGCTGGCAGGCGCCGGGCCACTGGCGCGAGATCGACGGCGAGTGGAAGATCATGACGCTCGGCGGTCTGCAGCCGATCGATCCGCAGGCTCCGGTTTGCCATGTCAGCTACTACGAAGCCGACGCTTTCGCCCGCTGGGCCGGCAAGCATCTGCCGACCGAGATGGAATGGGAGGTCGCGGCGCGCGCCGGCCTGCTCAACGACGCCTACGGCATCGTCTGGCAATGGACCCGCAGCGCCTATTCGCCCTACCCGGGCTACCGCGCGATCGAAGGCGCGCTCGGGGAGTACAACGGCAAGTTCATGGTCAACCAGCTCGTGCTGCGCGGCTCGTCGCTGGCGACGCCGGCCGGTCACAGCCGTGTCACCTACCGCAACTTCTTCTATCCGCACCATCGCTGGCAATTCACGGGGTTACGCCTCGCCGACTATGCCTGATTGAGTCCTGTCGACATCGATGACGCGTCGGTAAGCGCGTTCGGGAGAGTATCATGAATGTGCATGCCGCCGCTTTGGCCAAAGCGTATCCGTTCGACGAAGCGACCTCGGCGTTTGCCGGCGATGTGATCGGCGATCTCGCCCGTCACCCGAAACGGCTGTCGCCGAAATATTTCTACGACGCCACGGGCTCGGAGCTGTTCGAGCAGATCACGGTGCTGCCGGAATATTATCCGACGCGCACCGAGCTCGGCATCCTGCGCGACCGCGGCAGCGAGATCGCCGCGATCATTCCGGACGGCGCAGCGCTGGTCGAGTTCGGCGCCGGCGCGACCACCAAGGTGCGCCTCTTGCTCGAGCACTGCGAATTCGCCGCCTATGTGCCGGTCGATATATCGGGCGATTTCCTCAAGGCCCAGGCCGATGGCCTGCGCCGGGATTTCCCGGGTCTTGGCATCTATCCGGTCGCGGCCGATTTCACCACCCCGTTCGCACTGCCCGAGGCGGTCGCTGACATGCCGAAGGTCGGCTTCTTCCCGGGCTCGACGCTCGGCAATTTCGAGCCAAGCGAGGCCTTGGCCTTCCTGCGCAGCGCGCGCAAGATCCTCGGCCACGGCGCGCAGATGATCATCGGCGTCGATCTCGAGAAGGACGAGCGCGTGCTGTACGACGCCTATAACGACGCGGCCGGCGTCACCGCGCGCTTCAACCTCAATGTGCTGGTTCGGATCAACCGCGAGCTCGGCGGCAATTTCGACCTGTCGGGCTTCACCCACCGCTCGATCTACAACCGCGACCGCCATCGCATCGAGATGCACCTGATCAGCCGCAAAGCGCAGACCGTGCGCATCCTCGGCAACACCTTTGCGTTCCGTCCGGGCGAGAGCATTCACACCGAGAACAGCTACAAATATTCGCTCGAGCGATTCACCGCGCTCGCCCGCAGCGCGGGCTGGACGGTGCGCGACAGCTGGACCGACGCCAACACCATGTTCTCGGTGCACGCTTTGGTCGCGGACTAAAACTAAACCGGATGGGGCAACAATCATGGGCCGGCGTGCGCTGCAGATCGCGACGGCCCTGCTCGCCCTCGTCCCTATCCTGACCGGCATCATCACCATGCTCGGCGTGAGCGATCCGCTCTACGCCTCGTCGGGCGTTCCGTCGCTGCCGGTGCTCGACAGCAATCTGCGCTTCTTCGGCGGGGTCTGGCTCGGTCTCGGCCTCGCTTTGCTCTGGCTGGTGCCGCGGATCGAAAGCGAGAGCGTGCTGTTCCGCGTGGTCTGGGGCGGCATCTTCCTCGGCGGCATCGGCCGGCTGCTGTCGATCGCGATGGTCGGCCTGCCGCCGCTGCCCTTCGTGGGCTTCACTGCGCTCGAAGTGATCGGCGCCCCGCTGTTCGTCTACTGGCAGCACCGCGTGGCCACGGCCGGTCGCAGGTAGCGACCCGCGCTATTCTTCCTCCCCGCTCGACCGCAGCGAGATCGATTCCCACGCCGCGACCACGATCATGATCGCGGTGGTGACGATCGAAAGCACCAGCGGTGACATCTCGCGGGCGAAATAGGCCGTGATCGCAAGTGCCACGATGCCGACGCCGTGCGAAAGCTGCAGGAAGTTGCGGATCACGTATTTGAACAGGATGGTCCCGACCAGGAACAGCGCAGCGCCGCCGACCGAGCTCACGATGGTCTTCAGGTCGGAATGGCCGGACGGGTGCTTCAGCACCAGTTCGTCGGCGACTGCGGTGAGGATGATGCCGCCGACGATCGGCATGTGCAGATAGGTGTAGGCGATCCGCGCCACGCGGCCGGATTCCGCGGACTTGGAGATCATGTCCGCGCCGGCCTCGGCGCCCTTGTGGAAATAGATCCACCACATCGCGATGCTGCCGACCAGCGCCGAGATGAACGCGGCGACATTCTCCGGCGTCCAGGTCAGATCGGCAAAGGTCGCGCCGTCGACCACGATCGCCTCGCCGAGCGCAATGATGATGAAGCCGGCGCAGCGCTCGGCCATATGGCCGCCCTCGACCGACCAGGCCTCCATCGAGGAGAAGCCGAGCCCAGGGGTCCAGAACCGCAGAGCCGGCGCGACGTACTCGATGGCCAGCGCCGCGATCCAGAGCCACATCCGCGTCTCGTGCTCGGCAAATCCGCCCAGAACCCAGAGCACGGCCGAGCAGGACAGCCAGGTCAGGATACGGATCGCGTTGTGGCGCACCGCGGTCCGGTGCCGCGGCGTCGCCAGCAGCCAGAACGCGGTGCGGCCGACCTGCATCGCTGCATAGGTCCCGGCAAACCACAGCCCGCGGCCCTCGAAGGCGGACGGTATCGAGGTCGACAGCAGCAGCCCGCCCAGCATCAGGACAAACAGCAGCAGGCGGACCGGTGTCAGGTCGGGATTGAGCCAGTTGGTGACCCAAGTGGTGTAGACCCACACCCACCAAACCGCGAGGAACAGCACCGTGACCTGCACCGCGCCCAGCGGGGTGAAGTGGTGCAGCAGCGTGTGCGACAGCTGCGTGACGGCGAAGACGAAGACGAGGTCGAAGAACAGCTCGGCATTGGTGACGCGGCTGTGCTGGTTCGGCACGATGACGCGAAACATCGCGCCGCGCGGATTATCTGCCATCGCTTGGGGCCCCGCCCGGTCGCCGGGGCCTAGCCTTCCGGCACGCCGGTCTGCAGGGCCAGCGCGTGCAGCACGCCGCCCATCTGGCCCTTCAGCGATTGGTAGACGATCTGGTGCTGCTGAACCCGGGACTTGCCGCGGAATGACTCGGAAACGACAGTGGCCGCGTAGTGGTCGCCGTCGCCGGCCAGATCACGGATCGTCACCTCGGCATCAGGGATCGCTGCCTTGATCATCGATTCGATATCACGGGCGTCCATCGGCATCCCAGTCCACCTCCGTCAGGTCATTCGAATCAGGGCCGATTCGGCCAGGAAAACCAAGACAAAACCTAAGATAAAACCTCAGATAAAACCCGGCACTTGAGGTCTTCTAGGTCATCCTGGGGCACACTATATTCCCATTCCCAGCGATTTAAACCTGCATCAATCGGTCACAAGCCATCACGCCGAAATGACCAGAAGAGGCGCAGAATCATGAAGCTCCCCGGCCCCGACCATCCGATCACGATCACGCCCAATGCCAGGCGCGTCCGCATCACCGCCGACGGCGTCGTCATCGCCGAGACCACCCACGCGCTGACCTTGAAGGAAGCGAGCTATCCGGCCGTGCAATACGTCCCCCGGCAGGACGCCAACATGGAGCTGTTGACCCGCACCGAGCGGACCACGCATTGCCCCTATAAGGGGGATGCGAACTATTTCAGCATCAAGGCCAACGGCAAGACGCTGGACAATGCGATCTGGACCTATGAGGAGCCCTTTCCGGCCATGACCGAGATCGCCGGCCACCTCGCCTTCTATCCGGACAAGGTGAAGATCGAGGAAGTCGCCTAGACCATCGCGCCTGCCGCACGCGCCGAGCCTCGCCCGGCCGTTTCGGCGTGGTGCCCACCTGGCCTGAAAAACGGAAATGCCCGGGCGAGGCCCGGGCATGACGACGGGAGTGTTCGGCCGGATCGCCGCTAGACCCTGAATATCGTGAGCCCAAGGATCAGCAGCACCAGGAAGATCACGACGAACACGTAGAACAGGAAACGCGCGATGTCGGCGGAGGCGGCGGAAATGCCGGTGAAGCCGAGCAGGCCCGCGATGATCGAGACGACAAGAAAGACCAACGCCCATTTCAGCAGTGTCATTGCTCGCTCCACAAACCGCGCGCTCAGCGCGTCCGCCCGACAACGCCCGCCACCGACCCCGGTTCCAGAACGAAACAGTTCCACTGAAATGACCGACCTCGACACCACGGAATCGGGACGATTGGGCCTTGCTGAATCGGGTTCCCGATTGCAACATCAGGGTGCAGACCCGGCTGGGGGCACCATGAAATCGATTGCTCACGCGGCTCCGGCCGCCGACGTCCAGGCAGCACCGAAGCTCCACAAGCGCAACGTCGCCCTCGACCGTGCACGCACCTTCCTGACGCTGGTCGTGCTGCTGCATCACGCGGTGATCCCCTACACCCATTTCGGCCACACCGACCCGACGTCCTGGATCGGCTTCGACTGCGTGGTGCTCGCCACCGACAGCTTCTTCATGGCGATGTTCTTCTTCCTGTCGGGGCTGTTCGTCTGGCCCGGGCTCGGTCACAAGCCGTGGCTAATCTTCCTGCGCGACCGGCTGCTGCGGCTCGGCCTGCCCTTCGTGATCTGCGCGTTCACTGTGATTCCGATCGCCTATTATGCGATCGCGCTGCGTGCGACGCCGGAGCTGACCTTCTCCGAATTCTGGTGGAAGACCATGATTTTCGGGCCCTGGCCGAGCGGCCCGATCTGGTTCGTCTGGGTCTTGATGACCTTCGACGTGACGGCGAGCGTGCTGTACCGGGTGTCGTCGCGCCTGCTCGAGCCAATCAACCGTCTGTCGATCAAGGGATTTGAACGTCCCTCGAAGTTCTGGCTGTTCCTCGTCGTCGTCAGTGCCGTCTTCTATCTGCCGATGCTGGTCCATTACGGCCAGAACTACTGGTTCGAGCTCGGACCGTTCTCGGTGCAGGCGAGCCGGGTGCTGCTGTATGCGTCCTACTTCTTCATCGGAGCAGGGATCGGGGCGGCAAACCTCGAGGGCGGCCTGCTCAGCGCAAACGGACGGCTGACCGAGCGGCGCTGGTTCTGGACCGGCATCACGCTGATCCCCTACTGCTTGATGTGGGTGATGATCTACATCAAGCGCGGGATCATCGGTAACCCCGACCCGCTGCCGGGCTGGTATCTCGCGTCCTACGGCACCTTCTACGTGCTGTTCAGCGCCTCGATCCTGTTTGCGATCCTTGCCTACTTCCTGCAATCGAAGGCGCAGGGACCGACGCTGCTCGACCGCATGCAGGGCGACGCCTACGGCATGTTCTTGGTGCACTATCCGATCGTGCTATGGCTGCAATACTGGCTGTTCGACATGGAATTGCCGGCGATCGCCAAGGCCGCGATCGCGTTCTTCGCCACCGTTGCGCTGAGCTGGGCCGCCACCGCCGTGCTGCGCAAGATTCCCGGCTCAAAATACGTGCTGTAGCTTCCTTTAGCTGCAGCAATCTCACCGATCACCGCGACGAGCTGGTCACGGCGGCGTCGCAAGCGGCGGGCCGAGGTCGGGCGCCGCCACCAACAAGTTGCGCACAACCTGCCATTGGTCACATGTGGCCATGTGATTCTCGGCTATGCTGGCCGGACTGCTGACCCTAGGGAGGCCTGAGATGAACGACCCTCAAGTTGGATGGATCGCCGCAATCATCGTCGGCGGATTGGCCGGCTGGCTCGCCGAGATGTTCATGAAGACCGGAACCGGCATCTTCATGAATATCATCCTCGGCATTGTCGGCGCCACGCTGGCGAACTGGCTATTGGGTCTGCTCGGCGTGTCGCTCGGCGGCGGATGGATCGGCTTTCTCGTCGCCGGCTTCATCGGCGCCTGCATCATCATCTTTGCGTGGCGCGCGATCCGCGGCGCGACGTAGGCTTGATCCGCAGGGACCGCGGTCGAACAGAAGAAAATAGCGCGATGATGGGTTCATCGCGCTATTGAAATGGTTGCTTCGCGCCGCAGCGCCTGATCCTGCCGGATCAGGCGGCGGTGTTGTGCATATAGTTCGGCAGCCAGTGCTCGAAGGCGCGGGACAGGCTTTCGATCGTCACAGGCGGCTCGCCGGCGACCGCAATCGCCTCGCCGCCGGTGGTGCCGATGCGTGCGCACGGCACGCCGGCGCCCTTCATCTTGGCCAGCACGAGACCGGCGTCGGCCGCAGGCACGGTGACGATGTAGCGGGCCTGATCCTCGCCGAACCAATAGGCATGCGGCACGATCGAGGACGGCGCCGCCAAGAGCTGCGCGCCGATGCCGCTCGCGATCGCCATCTCGGCGAGCGCGATCAGCAGCCCGCCGTCGGAGACGTCATGCACCGCGGTCGCGGTGCCGGCGTGGATCATGCCGCGCACCACGTCGCCGTTGCGCTTCTCGGTGGCGAGATCGACCGGCGGCGGAGCGCCCTCCTCGCGGCCGCAGACGTCGCGCAGGTAGACCGACTGGCCGAGCCAGCCTTGGGTGTCGCCGACCAGCAGGATCGCCTCGCCGGCCGCCTTGAAGGCCAGGGTCGCGGACTTGGTGAAGTCGTCGAGCAGGCCGACGCCGCCGATCGAGGGCGTCGGCAGGATGCCGCGGCCGTTGGTCTCGTTGTAGAGCGAGACGTTGCCGGACACGACCGGGAAATCCAGCGCGCGGCAGGCTTCCGAAATACCCTTCAGGCAGCCGACGAACTGGCCCATGATCTCGGGCCGCTCCGGATTGCCGAAGTTGAGATTGTCGGTGATCGCGAGCGGCCGGCCGCCGACCGCGGTGATGTTGCGCCAGGCTTCCGCCACCGCCTGCTTGCCGCCCTCGAACGGATCGGCCTCGCAATAGCGCGGCGTGACGTCGACGGTGAGCGCGAGCCCCTTCGGCCCGTCCTCGACGCGGACCACGGCGGCATCGCCGCCGGGACGCTGCATGGTATTGCCCAGGATGACGTGGTCGTACTGCTCCCAGACCCAGCGCTTCGAGCACAATTCGGGCGTACCGATCAGCTTGGTCAGCGCCTCTGCGATCCCGAGCGGCGGCTTGACGTCCTGCCCGCGGATCACCGGCGGCGCAGTTGATGCGACGTGCGGGCGGTCATAGACCGGCGCCTCGTCGCCGAGCTCCTTGATCGGCAGATCGGCCATCACGTCGCCGCCATGCTTGACGACGAAGCGCTTGCTCGGCGTGGTGTAGCCGACGATGGCGAAATCGAGCCCCCATTTGCGGAAGATCGCCTCGGCCTCTTTCTCCTTCTCGGGCTTGAGCACCATGAGCATGCGCTCCTGGCTCTCCGAGAGCATCATCTCGTAGGCGCTCATTCCGGTCTCGCGGGTCGGCACCGCGTCGAGATCGAGGTCGACGCCGAGATCGCCCTTGGCGCCCATCTCGACCGCCGAGCAGGTCAGGCCGGCCGCGCCCATGTCCTGGATCGCGACCACGCAATCAGCCGCCATGATCTCGAGGCAGGCTTCCAGCAGCAGCTTCTCCGCGAAGGGATCGCCGACCTGCACGGTCGGGCGCTTCTCCTCGGAGGCGTCGTCGAATTCGGCCGAGGCCATCGAGGCGCCGTGGATGCCGTCGCGGCCGGTCTTGGAGCCGAGATAGACGATCGGCATGTTCACGCCGGAGGCCGCCGCGTAGAAGATCTTGTCGGCATCTGCGAGGCCGACCGCCATCGCGTTGACCAGGATGTTGCCGTCATAACGGGTGTGGAAGCGCACCTGGCCGCCGACCGTCGGCACGCCGAACGAATTGCCGTACCCACCGACGCCCGCGACCACGCCGGACACCAGATGCCGGGTCTTGGGGTGCTCCGGTGCGCCGAAGCTCAGCGCATTCAGGCAGGCGATCGGGCGTGCGCCCATGGTGAAGACGTCGCGCAGGATGCCGCCGACGCCGGTGGTCGCGCCCTGGTAGGGCTCGATGTAGCTCGGGTGGTTGTGGCTCTCCATCTTGAAGACCACGGCCTGGCCATCGCCGATATCGATCACACCGGCATTCTCGCCGGGGCCCTGGATCACCCAGGGGGCCTTGATGGGCAGCCCGCGCAGATGGATGCGCGACGACTTGTACGAGCAATGCTCGTTCCACATCGCCGAGAAGATGCCGAGCTCGGTGAAGGTCGGAACCCGCCCGATCAGCTTCAGGATGCGCTCATACTCGTCCGGCTTCAGCCCGTGGGCGGCGACGAGTTCGGGGGTGATTTGAGGCTCGTTCTTGGGCGCGGTCATGGGACCCTTAATAGGTAGATCGAACGGGGGCGAAAAGGCCTTTTACGGCCCATTTCCGGCCTGTCCAGAGCTTTGCGGCGGTTGGACGCGGCCCGGGATTTGCAGCCTGGATTGAAGCCCGGATTTGTACCTGGGATTTGCACAATGGGGATGGATCGGATTTAAGGTCCCGAACCCGATAATTGAAGGCCAGATTTCGTGAACGAGCTCGCCAAGACCGCACTCACTACGGCATTCAACCGCCGCCCCGACCTGCACGTCGAGACCGAAGGCGAATTCGCCGGCTGGCGAACCTGGACCCGGGACAGTTTCGAGACCCATACCGGCCCATTCTACCACCGCATGGACGAAAACGGCCGCATCGCCTGCGCGTTCCGCGTCGGCCCGAAGCACCTCAACGGCTCCGGCAACGTCCATGGCGGCTGCCTCATGACCTTCGCGGATTACTGCCTGTTCGCGCTCGCCTCCCCGGTGCTCCAGGGCCCAGGGGTCACGGTCTCGTTCGCTTCGGAATTCCTCGACGCCGCCCGCGACGGTGCCTTGATCGAATGCACCGGCGAGGTCACGCGCGCCGGCGGATCGCTGATCTTCGTGCGCGGCATGCTGACATCGGCCGAGCGGCCGCTGTTCAGCTTCTCCGGCACCATCAAGCGGACGAAGCGCAAGGCGCCGGCGGCGACGACAGCGTAAAGCGCGCTGGAGCCCGTTCAGATTGAATCGGAATGGGCTCCGGATTTTTCTTTGACGCGTTCTCTTCACGCGAACCGCTACCCACTTCGCGCGAAAATGCTTCGCGCCTGTGGACAACCGCCGTCATCCAGCCGTTACATCGCCGCGGGTTGAATCGACAGCACCGCGCTACCGCGTTGTGTTCACGCGCGTTCTTCGCGTAAAGCATTTCAAACGCCGGTTGTGACGCGACGACATGCTGTCTTTGCGTCGTCGCGCGCGCGTCACATGCACGTCAGCCAAGCCCCCGAAGATTGCTGAACGGTTTCTGTTTGTGCATTCGCGCAGCGAAGTTGGGGCATTCTCATGAAATTGAAGACGTTTGTTTCCGTCACGTCGGTGATGTCGCTTGTCGCATCGCTGGCGTGCGTTGCAACTCCGGCGCGCGCCGGCCAGGACGGCGACAATGGCGATCGCGGCGTCGGCGAGTCCCGCGGTCAGGATCAGGATCAGGACCATGACGGCGACCATCATGGCCGCAAGCCGCGCGTGGTGATGATCTCGCTCGATGGTGCCAAGCCCGATTTCATCCAGAAATTCATCGAGGAAGGCGTGCTGCCGCGCGACGGCGGCCTCGCCCGGCTCAGCCGGCGCGGCGCAGTAGCGCTGCAGAACGTGACGGCGTCACCGTCGCTCACCGCGGTCTCGCACATTGCGATCGCGACCGGTTCGACGGCGGTCCATAACGACATCCCTTCCAACACGTTCGAGCCGATCGTCGGCCCGATCTCCAGCAGCATCAGCGGCTTCGCGGCGCCGATCGGCGGCTACAACGAAAGCCCGCTCGGGCCGTCGGCGCACCCGACGGCACAACCGCTCTGGGTGCAACTGCGCCAGCAGGGCAAGAAGGTCATCACCGCGACGTGGCCTGGTGGCGACGGCGCCGACATCTCGATCAACAAGACCGTGGTGCAACCGGCCCAGCCCATCCGCGTGACCGACTTCACGGTGCCGTTCGGCGCGTTCGGTGGCATCGGGGCCCAGGGCTTCACGCTGTCCCGCAGCGACTTCACGACCGATCCGGGCATCGTGGCGGCGCTGCAGGCTGCCGGCCATTTCTCGTTCAGCCCGGTGCTGGTAACCTCGGCGCCGATCGAGACGTTCTCATGTTCCGCGGCGGCAACCGCGACCTGCACCAGCGCCGCGACGCTCGACGTCAAATATTCGATCCGCGTCGCCGCCATCGACACCACCAATGACCGCAAGGTGAACTACGACACGCTGGTGTTCTTCGATGCGAACAGCGGCATCACCGCAGGACCGTTCCACGCACCGTCGACCGGGCCGGCCTACGTCAAGTTCGGCGGCGAGAACGCACCGTTCTTCTTCGAAGGCAGCGGCGCGAGGGTCGGCGCCGCCTACTTCGTCTCGGCGCTGTCGCCAGACCTCTCGGTGGTGCGCTTCGCCCGCTACGGCGCCAACTTCATCCCGCGCAACACGCCGGTGTTGGCCGATGTCGACGACATCAACAACAATATCGGGTTCTGGCGTCCGCAGGCCGACTTCCGCATTCCGGAGCGCCTGAGCCCGGGCTTCACCAATTTCCCCGACGTCGAGATCGAGACGATGTACGAGGACATGGTGAAGACCTTCGTGCGCTACCAGGCCAATATCGGCGAGCGCGCGATCAAGACCCATCCGGACGCCGACCTCGTCATGGTCTATATCGAGCAGCCCGACGGCTCCGAGCACCAGTTCCTGCTGACCGATCCGCGCCAGGGGACCAACCCGACCGACCCGAATTCGATCGGCGCCAACCAGGATCCCGCCAAGGTCAAGCGCTACGCCTCCTACATCCGCTTCGCCTACCAGACGGCCGACAGGGCGGTGAAGCAGATTGCCGATGCCGCGGGCCGCGACAGCAACGTCGTCGTGGTGTCGGATCACGGCTTCGCGCCGTTCCACACCTCGGTCAATCTCACCAACATCCTCCGCAACGCGGGCATCGACACCAGCAAGGTCGGGATCCGCACCTCCGGCCCGGCCGCCGACATCTACGTCAATCTGCAGAACCGCGAACTCGGCGGCACCGTCGATTTGGCGACCTACCGTAACCTGGTGGCGCAGATCACCGATACAGTGACGAACGCGGTCGATCCCAATGCGCGCTTCAACTACTCGCTCAAGGAGCAGCGCATCTTCACCGTCGTCGAGACCCGGCCGCTGCAATGCGACGCCGGTACCGGGCAGTGCACCAGCAAGACCGTCGGCCAGGACTATGGCGACGTGTTCGCGCTGATGGCGCCCGGCTACAATTTCGACGGCGTGCAGAATCCCGGTGTCGCGCGCCAGGGCGACGCGCCGTTCAATGCGGCGACCACTGCCTTGTCGATGCCGAACTTCTACGGTGCCCACGGTCACGATCCGGAGCTTCCGGTGATGAGCGCGACGTTCATCGCCGCGGGGCCGCAGATCCGAAAGGACACCGTGGTGCGGCACATGCGCAATATCGACGTGGCGCCGACCATCATGCGGCTCCTCGGCACCACACCGCACCAGGTCGATGGCGAGGTGCTGAGCGAGGTCCTGCGCTAGGATCCTTCGGCAAATTCAGTGCGGTGGACGTCAAGCCGGCGTCCACCGCCTCCCCGATTTGCGGCCCGGAATCATCACGCGCGCGGCGTGCCGAACCGCTCGATCACCTCGGCAAGCGGAACGTGACCGACGCAGGCTCCTGACCCCGGACTGCTCTCGCCCTTCTCCAGCGCCGTCGCGTAGATCACGGCCGGATCGGCCTCCAATCGTGCGCGAAGTGCGGCCAGTTTCAGCCAGCGATTGCGGTCGGCGACGGCGTGGAAATCGAGCCAGCGCGCGACGCCGATCAGCAGCCCATCCGCCAACGTCGGATGGTCGCCGAGCAGGAACGGCGCATCGCCGATCAGTTGCTCGAGCCTGTCGTGCCGCTGCACGACATTGCCCTGCCCCCACTGCCGCAACGCAGACTGCATCGCGGGGTTCGGCGTCTGCATCTCCAGCGCCGCCCATAGCGGACTGAACGCGGCGGTGAAGCCGGTGTTCACGAAGGCCATCAGCTGACGCATCCGGTCGGCCTGCGGCGACAGCGGGTCGAAGCTGATGCGGCGCTCGGTATCGCGTGCCGCGAGCCAGCTTGCGATCGCCATGTTCTCGGTGAGCATCCTGCCCTGGTCCGTGACGAAGGCCGGCGTCTCATGCCGCGGATTGATCCGCGCATAGGAGGGATCGCGCATTTCGCCGAGCATGTCGACGCGGCAAAGGCGATAGGGCTTGCGCAGCCATTCGAGAGCTGCAACGAGCCCCATGGAGCTTCCCAACGGGAAGCCATAGATAAGAATAGGTTCCATGATGTGGTCTCCGGTGAAGTCTGACGATCAAGCTGCGCAGCGGAGCCGGACCCTATTCGCCACATCCGTGAAGTAAATTACGCACCTTTTTGTAACCACGAGCCGCCATGAAATCTCTCGTCTCCCGCTGCCCGATCGAGGAAGTGATGCAGATCCTGAGCGGCCGCTGGCCGACGCTGCTGATCTATTATCTGAAGCAGGGCACCAAGCGATTCAGCGACCTGCGCCGCGACAACCCGACCATCTCGCACAAGATGCTGACCCTGGAGCTGCGCAAGCTGGAGGACGCCGGCATCGTCGAGCGCACCGAATTCGACGGCTATCCGCTGCGCGTCGAATACCAGCTCACGCCGGCCGGCCACCGGCTGGTGCCGCTGATCGACGCGCTGGGCGAGTGGTGGGAAACGACGTCGAGTGCCGCAGCCCAGTGCAGTTCCGTGGATGCCGAGCCGGTCATTCCGAATACCGTCTCGCGGGATTGAACGGCACGAAGCGCCGTCAAACTTGCGCTGGCATCGGATAGGCTCCCGAAGTATCAGTTTTGATGCGCGGCAATGCGCGGGGGAGCCAATCAAGGTGCCGCAGTGCACAGCTAAGACGGGCGGCGTGACGGCTCCCGCGATCACGCCGATCCTGTCCACCGCGCCAGGCGCGCGCGGCTGGCGCGACTATGCCCTGCTGCTGGCGCTGGCCTGCTGCTGGAGCTCGACCTATCCACTGACCAAGATCGGGCTCGGCTCGATCCCGCCGGTCACCTTCATCTCGGCGCGCTCGCTGGTGGCGGCCGCCTTCCTGCTCGTGGTGCTGCGGATCCGCGGCATCCGCATCCCGACCGACACCAAGGCGTGGAAGCTGTTCGCCTTCCAACAGACCATCAACTCGACGATCCCGTTCCTGGTGATCACCTGGGCGCAGCTCTACGTGCCGGCATCCAACACCGTGGTGCTGGCCTCGACGACGCCGATCTTCGCCTTCCTGATCACCTGGGCGATCACGCGGCACGAGCCGGCCTCGCCGCTCAAATTCGTCGGCGCCATCCTCGGCCTCGCCGGCACGGTCGCGATCATCGGCCTCGACGCGCTCTCGGGCTTCGGCAAGGAGATTGTCGCCGAGATCGCGATCCTGCTCGCCACCGTCTCGTTCGCCTGCGCCACGATCTTCGGGCTCCGTCTCTCCGACTATGACCCCATGGTGGTGGCCGCCGGCTCGCTCTTGTTCGGCGGCACCGTGCTGCTGCCGGTCGCGTTGATCGTCGACCATCCCTGGATGCTGCATCCGACGCCGCAGGCGCTGGCCGCCACCGTCGTGATGGGCATCTTCTCGAGCGCGTTCGGCCTGATGCTGTTCTACATGTGCCTGACGCGGCTCGGCACGCTCACCACGAACGCGCAAGGCTATTTGCGGATTCCGATCGGCGTCGCGTTATCAGTGATCCTGCTCGGGGAATCCGTGCCGTCGAACCTGGCGCTCGGCCTCTTGCTGGTGATGGCCGGCGTCGCCGCGATGACGGTGCCGGCCGAGGCCTATAAGCGCGCGCTGAGCCGATTGCGAAACCGCTAGCCTGTGTCGCAGCTCAGGCTGACAACTGCTTCTCGGCGATCGAGAGCCACTCGGCCTGCGCATCGCGCAGGTATTTCGGCGCACGCCGCATCTGGATCAACAGCTCGTTGAACACGATGCGCGCTTCGGCGGTGCAGCCGACCAGCTGCAACAACAGGCCATAGCGGACCCGCGCCTCGGCTCCCGGAAAATACTGCGTGACCGCCTGGTATTCCTCGAGCGCCTCGTCGAGCCGGCCCGTTTCGGCGAGCGAACGGGCGTAGAGCAGATGCCCCTCGGCGGACTCGAAATCGGGCCAGCGCTCGCGCAAGGCGTCGAGCGTGGCCAGTGCCTCGGCCGGTAGCTTGCGGGCGAACTGGGCCTGCGCCTTGGCCAGCGCGTAGGCCGGATCGTCGCCCTGCGGCAGCCGCAAGACGTGGTCGTAGTGGTTCTCCGCCTCCTCGAAGCGTCCGATGGTCTGGCACTCCGCGGCCAGCGCGGCGCGGTTGGCGATCGTGTCGGATGTCGCGAGGCGGTCGGACAGTTCGCGATACCGTTTCTCCGGATCGATACGGTTGGCGACGCGCTTGCGCGCCTGCGCGGCGGCCGGTCCGCCCCACCATTCCGGAACGAGCTCGACGACGATATAGGCGAGCGCGCCGATCAGCGGCACCATCAGGATGATGAAAGCCCACGGCTGCAGGCGCCCGGTGCGCGAGGCGTGGTAGATCAGCGTGATGTCGAGCAGCAATATGACCAATGCAACGGGCATCAAAGATCCCAGCGAGCCGGACAGATCATCCCAATCGCCTCCGTCATAACGTGCCCGGCACGCTGCGACAATCCTCGGTTGCTATTCCGGCCAGCGCTAGCGTGAAGAGATTGTAAAACGGAGGCAACTATCCCTGCATTGGTATCTGATAGAACGGACCAGGTTCATTGGTCCGGGGCGTCCGAGCGGGGCCCATAGGCGCTATTTCTTGTCGTCCGCCAGCAGCGCGCGGTACTTCGCGACGTCGCGGGTCACGAGCTGCTGCAGCACTTCGGGTGCGAGCTCGTCGGCGTCGGGCGCAACGGTCGACAGCTCGACGAAACGCTTCTTCACCGCTTCGCTCGCGACCGCGGTGCGCGCGGCGGCGTTGAGCTTGGCGATGATCTCAGGCGGGGTGCCCTTGGGCGCGAACAGGCCGTTCCAGCCCTGCGCCTCGAACTCTGCTAGGCCAGCCTCGGCCGAGGTCGGCAGCTCCGGCAGCGAGGCGAGCCGCACGGTCGAGCCGACCACGACCGCCTTCACCAGTCTGTCGTCGATCGCCTGCGACACCGAGGCAGCCGCATCGCAGACGCCGTCGATCTGGCTGCCGATCGCGTCCGTCAGCGCGAGCGCCGCGCCGCGATAGCCGACCAGCTGCACGTCGATCCCGGCGGCATGCACGAAGCTCTTGCAGATCAAATAATTCGAGGAGCCGACGCCGGCATGGCCGAGATTGACCTTGCCCGGATTCTTCTTGGCGTAGTCGATGAATTCCTTGAGGTCCTTGGCCGGAAAATCCTTGCGCAGCGCGACGATGCCGAAGGTTTTCGCCACCACGGCGATCGGCGCGAAGGAGTCGGGCGTGAACGACAGCTTTGGATAGATCGTGTAGGTCGCGGCATTGGTGCCGGCGTTGCCGATCGCGATCGTGTAGCCATCCGGCTCGGCACGCGCGGCACGGGTCAGCGCGGTCGAGCCGCCGGCGCCGCCGACATTCTCGATGATGATGGTCTGGCCGAGCGCGGCGCTCATCTGGTCGGCCACTGCACGGGCGATCACATCCGAGGTGCCGCCGGCCGTGAACGGCACGATCATCGTGATCGGACGCTTCGGGAAGTCCAGCTTCGAGGGATTCTGGGCGTTGGCCGCCGTCGCAAGCAACAGGACCGCGGCTGCCACCACGGCAAGGCACCTTCCAAACATGGTGGTTACGCCGCCTTGTCGAACTGCTGGACCAGCCCTGCAAACAGGCCGCGGCCGTCGGTGCAGCCCATGATTTCTTCGACGTGGTTTTCCGGATGCGGCATCATGCCGAGCACGTTGCCGCGCTCGTTGACGATGCCGGCGATCGAATGCGCGGCGCCGTTGAAGTTGGAGGCCTCGTCGACCACGCCCTCGGCGGAGCAGTAGCGATACAGCACCCGCCCGTCGCCCTCGAGCCGCTTCAGCGTCTCCTCGTCCGCCTCGTAATTGCCCTCGCCATGCGCGACCGGCACGCGGATCACCTGGCCGGCATTGTAGCCGCGGGTGAACGGCGTGTCGGAGCGTTCGATCCGCATATGCACGTCGCGGCAGACGAATTTCAGCCCGGCATTGCGCATCAGCACGCCCGGCAACAGCCCGGACTCGCAGAGGATCTGAAAACCGTTGCAGACGCCGAGCACCAGCCCGCCCGAAGCTGCGAAGTCGCGCACCGCGTCCATCACGGGCGCGCGGGCCGCGATCGCGCCACAGCGCAGATAGTCGCCATAGGAGAAGCCGCCGGGCACCACCACGAGGTCGGTGCCTTTGGGCAGCGCGGTCTCGGCGTGCCAGACCATCGCGGTCTCATTGCCGGATGCAAGCTTGAGCGCGCGCGCCATGTCGCGCTCGCGATTGATGCCGGGGAAGACGAGGACGGCTGATTTCATTGCATCACCTGGTTTTGGGTGCCAGCACGAGCTTAACTGCGGCGGCAAACTTCGCGTAATTGTCGTTGCTGGCCTTCTCGTCACGCGCCGAGCTGATCAGGCTAGCGGAGCCTTGTCCGCCAAGCAGCAAGCCGCTGACCTGATACTCGCTTGCGCCGTTGGCTGTCACGGTCAGGCGCCGTGCCTTGAACATGCGCGGCCCCGCGGTGCCCTTGTCGCCATCGACGCCGAGCAGCGTAATGCGCTGCCCTGGCGTCCGCTGCTCCAGCGCCTTGATGATCTGCTCCTGCCCCTCGCGGAACTGGTCGAGCGTCATCTGTTTTCCGCCGGTATAATACCGGTAGCTCACCTTGGAGCCCGCACCGCAGGACGATTGCGCGCAGCGGAACATATGCACATCGGAGCCGCGGCGCTCGTAGCTCCATCCGCTGACCGTGAACGGCGGCGGCTGCGTCGTCGCGGCAGGCGCTGCCGGTGCCGGTTGAGCCGAGGCCCCGCCGATACCGGCCGCGGTCAGCAAGCCGATGCAGAGCGCTCCGATGAAGATTCGGTCACGGCGAGCAGCGGCGGGAGCGGCTGTTATCATTTGGCGCGCTCGCTAGCTCAGAACCTCGACCCGGTAGTTCTCGATCACGGTATTGGCCAGCAGCTTGTCGGCGGCGGCCTTGAGCGCCGCCTCCGCCTTGGCCTTGTCGGTCGCGGCGAACTCGATGTCGAACACCTTGCCCTGGCGAACGCTGGCGACGCCGTCGACGCCGAGCGATTTCAGCGCGCCCTCGATCGCCTTGCCCTGCGGATCGAGGATGCCCGACTTCAATGTCACAGTTACACGTGCCTTCACGGTCGCCCCTTAAGCTTAGCCCTTCACCAGCACCGGGCCGCTGCCGGCCGGCCGCTCGTTCTCGATCAGAATGCCGAGCCGCTTCGCGACCTCGGTGTAGGCCTCAAGCAGGCCACCCAGATCCCGGCGGAAACGGTCCTTGTCGAGCTTCTCGTTCGACTTGATGTCCCACAGCCGGCAGGAGTCCGGCGAGATCTCGTCGGCGACGATGATCCGCATCATTTCGTTCTCGAACAGCCGCCCGCACTCCATCTTGAAGTCGACGAGGCGGATGCCGATGCCGAGGAAGAGGCCGGTCAGGAAGTCGTTGACGCGGATCGCGAGCGCCATGATGTCGTCGATCTCCTGCGGCGTGGCCCAGCCGAAGGCAGTGATGTGCTCTTCCGACACCATGGGGTCGTTGAGCTGGTCGTTCTTGTAATAGAACTCAATGATCGAGCGCGGCAGCTGGGTGCCCTCCTCGATCCCGAGCCGCTGCGACAGCGAGCCGGCGGCGACGTTCCGCACCACCACCTCGAGCGGCACGATCTCGACCTCGCGAATCAGCTGCTCGCGCATGTTGAGACGGCGGATGAAGTGGGTCGGCACCCCGATATCGTTGAGGTGCTGAAACAGGTACTCCGAAATCCGGTTGTTGAGGACGCCCTTGCCCTCGATCACCTGGTGTTTCTTGGCATTGAACGCGGTCGCGTCGTCCTTGAAGTGCTGGATCAGGGTTCCCGGCTCGGGGCCTTCGTAAAGCACCTTGGCCTTGCCTTCATAAATACGGCGTCGACGGCTCATTGGGATGTACCGTGTTTTGTTGAAATCCATGGATTTGGGTGCTCCGGATGACTTGGGTTACGACCCACGACGGAGCTGCCGCGGAGGCCTGGAACCCGAACAATCCACTGGAAACAGAACAAGAACCATGCCTGTTGGCAACCTATCCGATTGGGCCATCCAGCACAATCGATAGTGCCCGCTTCGGGGCACTTATACCGCCCTATCAAAAAGGCCCGATTCCGCCTGTTTTGCCTGCGGCTTAACGGCTCGTTGTCTTGCCGATTCCTCTCCTCTATCTAGGCAGGCATCGGGGCTGCCGCAACGAGCAGAAAGCCCGTCATTCAGCAGGGAACTGGAACTTCAGCCATGAACGAATTCAACAAGCGCGAGGAAGGTTTCGAGAAGAAGTTCGCCCTCGACGAGGAGCTGAAGTTCAAGGCTGAGGCGCGCCGGAACAAGCTGCTCGGCCTGTGGGCTGCCGAGAAGCTCGGCATCGCGGGCGATGCCGCCAATGCCTATGCCAAGGAGGTGGTGGCCGCCGATTTCGAGGAAGCCGGCGACAATGACGTGCTGCACAAGGTTCTGAAGGACCTCACCGCCAAGGGCCAGGCCGTCACCGAGCGCGACATCCGCGCCAAGATGGACGAGCTGCTGGCCGTGGCCGTAGCCCAGGTCAAGGCGGGAACCTAAGTTTCTCGCGCCGCCTGAGCTCCAATTCGACTTTTACGCGCGCCGGACACCGTTCCGGCGCGACGTGTTTGTGCCCCTCGCTTTCGTGAAGTCGGCCCGGATGATCTCGAGCAGGCGGCGCGACGCGGCGCTGAGGAAGCCGCCATGCCGCGTCACGGCGACAACCTCATGACTTGCGGTGAGATTGCCGACGCCGATCGTCGCGATCGAGGAGGCGCGCAGCTCCTCCGCCGCGTTGCTTTGTGACAGCAGCGCGATCCCGAGCCCGGCCTCGACCAGCCGCTTCTGCGCGGTGAGGCTGTCGACCGGCGTCCAGGCGACCTCGCCGAGCCCGTGCGTCAGGAACAGGGCGAACACGTGCGAAGCGGTGATCTCGCGCCGTCCGGGCACCTCGGGAAAGGCGATCCAGCGCTCGTCCCTGAGATCGGCAAGACGGCCGACCCGGCGTCCCGCCAGCGGATGGTCCGGCGCGCAGACCACCCCGAGCGGCTCGACGAACAGCACCTCGCAATCGAGGTCACCCGAGCGGTCGCGGTCGTAGCGCAGCCCGATCGTCGCCTCGCCGCGCCGGATCAGATCGCTGACCTCGGCACTGGTCGCGGTACGCAGCGTCAGCGCGACATCCGGATGCCGGCGGGCAAAGCGCTTCAGCACCTTCGAGAGCCGCTCGCCCGCAAGCGTGCCGGTCACCGCCAGCGCCACCGGGCCGGAATTGTCGCGCAGCAGCGCGCGCACCGCGTTCTCGGCATCCTGCGCCGCCGCCACCGCGCGTTCGGCATAAGGCACCATCACCCGCCCCGCATCGCTCAATCTCGTCTTGCCCGCGATCCGCTCGAACAACGGCACGCCGAGCTCCTGCTCGAGCAGCGCGATGCGCCGCGAGATCGCCGGCTGCGAGCGATGCAGCGCCTTGGCGGCATTCGAGATTCCGCCGCGGCGATGCACCACCAGGAACGTGTTGAGCGCGTCGCTGTCCATCCCTCACCTCATGCAAAAAACTGATGATATCGAGAGAAATAACAAATTTGTTTGATGGCCGAAACCGCCCTATCGCTGGGCCAGTCGCTTTTTCCAATCATCAGGAGTTCACATGCGCACCCAGGCAGACAAGGCAGCACGGTTTCGCGAACTGCATCAGCGCCCCGGCGCCTTCATCATCCCGAATCCCTGGGATGCCGGCACGGCGAAGCTGCTCGCGGCGATGGGTTTCGAGGCGCTCGCGACCACCAGCCTCGGGCTCGCCAACACGCTCGGCAGCGCGACCGTCAGCCTCGATGCCATCATCGAGAACTGCCGCGTGATCGCCGCGGCCACCGACCTGCCCGTCAACGCCGATCTGGAGAATTGCGGCGCGGATGATCCGAAGACCGCGGCGAAGGCGATCACCCGCGCAGCCGAAGCCGGCGTCGTCGGCGGCTCGATCGAGGATTCGACCGGCAATCCGCAGCGCCCGATCTACGACTTCTCGCTCGCGGTGGAGCGGGTTCAGGCCGCCGTCGAGGCTGCGCGGGCGCTGCCGTTCTCATTCACGCTGACCGCCCGCGCTGAGAACTTCCTGCACGGCCGCAAGGATCTCGACGACACCATCAAGCGGCTGCAGGCGTTCGAGGCCGCCGGCGCCGACGTGCTGTATTCGCCGGGTCTGTATGACATCGGCACCATCAAGACGGTGGTCTCGGCCGTGAAGCGGCCGTTCAATCTCGTGATGGGCTTTGCCGATCCGACCTTGACGGTCGAGCAGCTCTCCGCCGCCGGCGTCAAGCGCATCAGCGTCGGTGGCGCGATGGAGCGTCACGCGCTGGCCGCGTTCCTGCGCTGTGCCCGCGAGATGAAGGACGACGGCGCGTTCAGTTTCGTGCGCGACATGGCGCCGGTGAAGGCGATAAGGGATATGTTTGCAGCTGGTCAGGCATGACCTAACCGAGGGTCATCGCAGGGCGCTGGCGACGAGCCGTTGGCCTCCGCGGAGCCTGCCGGCGCCGCCCCGGATCGCCAGAGGCGGCCGCTGCAAGAATCTGGTATGGTAGCGCCAACACCGCAAGTCCGGCCAAGGCGCTATCAGACCTGATGATTCATGACAGGTCGCGACTTGCAGGCAGCCTC
>NZ_JACMYP010000037.1 GCF_020889705.1 Bradyrhizobium altum
GGCCACGACCCACTTGGCGGCAGCCACGGCGTCATCAATGCCGGCGGGGAAGGGGTGTTCGGGCGCGAGGCGGTAGTCCACCGCAACCACCACGGCGCGCGCGCCGCGGCAGATGTCGCGGCACATGTTGTCGTGCGTATCGAGGTCGCCGATGACATAGCAGCCGCCGTGGAAGAACGCCACGGTTGGGAAGGGGCCGTCGCCTTCGGGACGGTACACGCGCGCCTTGAGCGGGCCGGCGGCGCCGTCGACGGTGGTGTCCTGCACGCTGGCGACCGGCACGACCTGCTCGGGCGTACGAGAGCCGAACGTCAACGCCAGGTAGCCGTCGCGGCCTTCGGCGGGCGAGCCTTCCTGGATGGGCTTGGCGCCCGAGCCGGCCATCATTTGCAGGACGTCGTCGAGGTGGGGATCGAGGGGCATGATCGTTGTTTCCTTGAATTGGTTGCGCGGGAAATTGGTCTCAGCGGTAGGCGAGCGCTTCGTCGTTGGGCTGCAAGGCAGGCAGGATCGAGAGTTCTTCCGCGTATTCCATCTGATGTTTCCAGGGGTGACGGTCGCCTTGCCGAAACAGATGGTGCTGCGCTCGCATCACATAGCCGGCGTTGAAGTTCTCCGAGCTCATCCAGGGCAGGCGCGGCATGTCGGCGTCCGCGGCGGAAAGCGTGGGCTCTACCACCGAGCGGCCCTCCTGCCGCATGTGCTCAATGAGGCGGCACACCAAGTCACTGACCAAGTCCGCGCGCAGCGTCCAACTCCAGCGGAAGTAGCCCAGGGTGTAGGCCATGTGGGGACGCCCTGAATCATGACGCCGCGGTAGGTGACGCGCTGGGTGAAATCCACCGCTTCGCCGTCCACGCTCAAGGGGACGCCGCCGAAGAACTTCATGTTGAAGCCGGTGGCGGTGACGATGATGTCGGCGTCGAGGCGTTCGCCACCGGTGAGCTGGATGCCCGTGGCGTCGAAACGCTCGATGGTGTCAGTGACCACCGACGCCTTGCCGCTGCGGATGGCGGCGAACAGGTCCCCATCGGGAATGACGGCAATGCGCTGCTGCCAGGGGCGGTAGCCAAGCCGAATATTCGTGCTTCCTTGCGGCCATCCATCTCTTCAACTCCGTTAGTTTTCCCCGAATGAACCCGGTGAGCGACGCGCCGTTCCAATCAAATCGGGAAGAAGTGGCAATTTTGTCTGTTGAGTTTAAACAGGCTTAACGTCGCCTGACCGTTAGACCAGGAATCTGTGAAACAGGAGGTCGGTGGTTCGAGCCCACAGAACTGTGCCAGCAAAATCCATATAGTTCGCCAAATATCTCCGTCCTTGCGAAGGCTCTACCCGAGGTGACGAAAGCGGAGGTCGTTCACAAAATCGAAGATGGTGAGTTTGCACACTGCAATCTGCGAATTGAAGTGGACACCGGCGGCGATGAAGAGGCGATTGAACCGATCAAGACGTTGATAGTTGATCGCCTATGGCAACAAGCCTCTGGTCCAGCCGTTCACATTTGCACTTGCGACAGAGACATCAAGCCCCACCCGTCTGAGTGGCTGACAAAAGGTCCGCAGGGTCCTTTTGTCGATACGAGGAGCCGGATAACCATAGTCTTGCAATTCATCGCCTACACGTTGATTCACTATCCTCTGCTCTGGATACGAGAAAAGGCCCGTGCTCTGCGTTTGTTGCAACCAAGGAAGTGATTACATTCAGTGCACTCTCTCGTGCTGGACCCGACCAAGGAGAATGCGAGTTGCGAGTGGTAGCTCCGAGTGGTAGCAATGAACTTGCAGCCGAAGCTGATTTGCTTTTGATTTTCAGTGTCTTGCGGCCGTGAACTTCGTCTCCCCTAGGGGACGTTTAATTACCTACCCCGTATTGCCGCCGCTCTTGGCACGACCGAGTGTTGACGGATTCAGCTACGGCACTCTGACACGAAGATTGCCAAGCCACATCGTGTGTTTTGGGCCGCCATAAGACCCTTGCGTCCCGATCGCACCCTTGTGCAGAATGCCTCGCAAGGCACATGGTTTGGCGATGGAGCAAGACCAACCAGGTCGTATCGGACGCAGATTGGTGGCGATAGTGGCCGCTGACGTGGCCGGCTATTCGCGGCTGATGGGCCTCGACGAGGTCGGCACAGCCCGCATACTCCGCGAACATCGCAAGGTTACCGACGCCCTCGTGGTAAAACACGGCGGTCGCCTGGTGAAGACCACTGGTGACGGGGTGTTGCTTGAATTTCCTTCGGTTGTAGATGCTGTCGAGTGCGCGATAGCTGTGCAAGCGGTGATGGCCGAGCGCAACCAAGGCGTCCCTGAGGGCAGGCGTATGATGTTCAGGATCGGGGTTAACCTCGGGGACATCCTGATTGAGGGCGAGGACATCCTCGGCGATGGTGTCAACGTTGCGGCTCGGCTTGAGGGGATCGCTGAGCCGGGTGGCATCTGCATCTCGTCATCCGCTTACGAACAGGTTCGCGACAAGGTCCCAGTCGAATTCACTGATCTTGGCGAGCAGACCCTCAAGAACATCGCCCGGCCGATCCGTACTTACGCGGTTGGCCTGATCGTGAATGCTAATCAAATCGCGGCGCTGCCCTCTTCTGCTCCCCGTCTGTCCATCGTGGTTTTACCGTTTGCAAACATCGGCGGCGATCCCGAACAAGAGTACTTCGTCGATGGAGTGACCGAGAGCCTCACCACGGACTTGTCGCGCATCAGTGGTGCGTTCGTGATTGCGCGCAACACCGCGTTCACGTTCAAGGGCAAAGCCGTGGACGTAAAGAAGCTGGGACGCGCGCTGAACGTTCGCTACGTACTTGAAGGTTCGGTGCAGCGCGGCGGTAATCGGCTTCGAGTGAATGTCCAGCTAATCGACGCCGAAACCGGAAGCCACCTTTGGGCTGAACGGTTCGAAAAGGCAGCGGCCGAGCTTTTCGATATGCAGGACGAAATCGTGTCCAGGCTCGCGAATACGCTGAATGCCCAATTGATTGCGGTCGAAGCCCGGCGAGCCGAGCGCTCGGCACATCCCGATACGACTGACCTGTGTTTCCAAGGGGCCGCGTTGTTTAACAAAGGTCGAAGTCCTGACCACTTGGGACAAGGGCGCCGCTTCTTTGAACGGGCCTTGGCGCTCGAACCCGGAAATATTGAGGCGCTGGTCGGCACGGCGCTGGTTGATATCGGAGTTGCCACCACCTTTTACCCAGATGATAGGATCGAACGTTTCACGGCTGCAGAGGCGAGCGTTACAAGAGCGCTGTCGTTGGCACCGCACCATCCCGTGGCTCATTTCGCCTTGGGCATGGTGCAAATTTTCACCGATCGTGTGGCTCAAGGTATTGCCGAATGCGAGCGGGCGTTAGTGCTAGATCGGAATTTGGCCCGAGCGCACGCAAATATCGGGGTCGCGAAGCTTCTTATCGGTCGGGGAGTTGAAACCGAAGCTCACATACAGGAGGCGCTCCGCCTTTCCCCCCGTGATACCGACCTCTACATCTGGACTATGTACGGGGGGCTCGCCGCATTTTTGCTCGGCGCCGACGCCGAAGCGATTGATTGGTTGCGGCGCAGCCTTGAAGCCAACCGGAACTATCCTATTGCGCATTTCTTTCTCGCGGCCGCTCTTGCGCAGGTTGGTGAGTTAGGTGCGGCACGGGCTTCGGTGCAGGGGGGGCTTGCCCTCAACCCGAGCTTCAGTATCCGCCGTTTCCGCAATAACAGCCCAAGCAAGCATCCTGCGTATCTCGCACTACGCGAGCGCCTCTACGAAGGACTGCACATAGCCGGGGTACCGGATGGGTGAGGGCTTAGGGATTAGGTTAACCGATGTCAGATCCTATGGCAGTCAGCCGGAAACTCGTCGCAGTCTTCGCAGCGGATGTGGAAGGCTATAGCCGCCTCATGGGCGCTGATGAAGTCGGTACGCTCAGGGGCCTCACCGAGCGGCGAGCTATCCTCGACAAGCTTATTGCAGACCACAGGGGCCGCATAGCGAACACGGCAGGCGACAGTGTCCTTGCGGAGTTCGGTAGCGCGGTGGAGGCCGTGCAATGCGCGGTGGAGGCGCAGGCTGCGTTGGCCGCTGTGAACGCCAGTCTCGCACCCAATCTGCGCATTAGCTTCCGCATCGGCATCCACATCGGCGACGTAATGATACGCGCTGGGGACCTCTATGGCGACGGTGTGAACATTGCCGCTCGGCTACAGTTGATTGCGAAGCCGGGAGGCGTGTGTATCTCCGGTGTGACGCACGATCAGGTACGCAAGGTCTTGCCGATCACCTACGCGGACCTTGGGGCTCAGCAGGTGAAGAACATTCAAGAGCCAATCAGGGCCTATCAGGTGACTGCGCCGGGTGGGACGCGAGAGACTACTTCGGCTCATGTTGCTGAGGCCGAGAGCCCGCCTCAACTCCCGGACAAGCCTTCCATTGCTGTTCTGCCGTTTCAGAATATGTCCGGCGATCCCGAGCAGGAGTATTTTGCGGATGGCATGGTTGAGGAAATAATCACCGCGCTCTCGCGGTTTAAGTGGTTGTTCGTAATCGCTCGCAATTCGAGCTTTACGTTCAAAGAAAAAGCCGTCGATGTAAAGGACGTCGGACGCAGGCTCGGCGTGCGCTATGTCCTTGAGGGTGCTGTGCGCAAGGCCGCAGGGAAGGTTCGCATCACCGGCCAGTTGATTGACGCGGTGACAGGCGCGCATATCTGGGCCGATAGGTTTGAGCGTGACCTAACAGACATATTCGCTCTCCAAGACGAAGTGACTGTGGCCGTGGTCTCAGCTATCCAGCCGAAACTACTTCAGACAGAACTGGCGATGGCCACGCGGCGGCGGCCTGACAATCTCACCGCTTACGACTTTTTCCTCCGTGCTATGCCGCAATACTATATGGCGACATGTGACGGGACCGTTGAAGTGATCAGGTTAGCTCATCGTGCTCTGGAGCTGGACCCTCGGTACGCCTTCATGGCCGCTCTTGCTGGAGCCTGCCACACCCTGCGTATCGTTTGGGGCTACTCAACTGATGTCCAATCAGACCGCAGGGAAGCAGTTCGACTGCTTCGCCTTGCACTGAGCCTCGACGATGATGATCCAGAAACGTTAGCCTTTGTTGCCGCGACGTTAGCATACAATGGTGATTATGAAGCGGGCGTTGAAATCGCAGATAGGGCGGTCGCGCTCAATTCAAACTCATTCCATGCTTGGCACGCCAGAGGTACGGTTTATAAAATTGCAGGCTTCTGGAAGGAGGCCATTCGAAGCCAAGAAATCGCGGCGCGCATGAGCCCCGTAGACCCGCTGTTACATCAATCTGTCACTATCATGGGACTGGCCCTTATTGAACTTGGTCGCTTTGACGAGGCCATTGTCGCGGCCAAGAAGGCTCTGCGTCAGAGCCCCTACTTCTCGCCCGCCCACCGATGCGTCGCCTCCGCTCTTGCTCATCTCGGACGGGGCATCGAGGCGCGTGAGGCGGTGGCGCGTTTACTTGAAATCGACCCCGCTCTCACAATTTCCACTTTTGTCGCTCGAGGCGGTCAGTCGAAGTCGAAGGTGCAGATTGAAGGCCTGCGGAAAGCGGGGTTACCCGAATGAACCTGGTGCGCCGCTCCCGTTTCCTGTGGCGAACACGAGGCCCTGTGATCCCAGAGCCAAAGGGCGTGCCGAGAAACTGTCGACTTGAAGGTGGTAGCAGGGAGTGGTAGCAATCGGCTCGCAGCAAGGCTAATTTGTTCTTGATTTTCAGTGCCTTCATCGGTCGCCCTTCGTCTCCCCTAGGGAGCGCCCGGTCCTTCCCGCTCATTTTGATTTTCCTATGGTTTTGGGTGGTTTCCCCAAACTGTCAGAAGAGGTTTGGGGAATTCTGTTCGCCTTGTGGTCTTCGAGCTTTACGATTGCGCGACGCCCGCCGCGGCGACGGTCCGCCTCACGCAGCGTGGGCGAACATCCGCGGCCATCGACTTCGAAGCTCTCGCTGAACTGGATGTCGGTGCCGGCGATGAGCTTCTTCAGCACGGCCTTCCGCTTCCGGAGGTCGCAGCCGTTCAGATAGAGCAGATCGACGGCGACCAGCACGATCCTGGTCGAGGTGCCGCGCAGTTCGTTCTGCAGCACTGAGAAGTCGGTGGTGCCGTCGGCAGCCGGTACCGCGATCTCGCCGTCGATGATCGCCGACGCGGCGGAGATGTGCCATGCGTCGTCGGCGACTTTCTTGAAGCGCTTGGTCCAGTCGTGGCCGCGGCGGGTGAAGATGGTCACGGTTTCGTTCGCGAGATGGGTCTGGACGCGATAGCCGTCAAATTTGATTTCGTGGATCCAGCGCGGGCCGCTTGGCACCTTTTCGATCGGCGATGCCAGGGCCGGCGCAATGAAGCCGGGAAAGAACGCCTTGGTCCCGATCGGCTCAGGCTTTTTGCGCTGGAACGGCATGTCTAGACCAGACGCAGGACGAGCTGTCTATGGTCACAGCCGACATGGCGAGCGACAAAATCCCGGAGGTGGGTTGCACATCGGTGAGTTGCAGGTCACCTCGCCGCTGGATCTCGCGCGCAATGTCCTCCGAGACGTCTTCGGACCAACGCTCCGATGTATTGAAGGCAGCGACCCTGATCGGGCTCGAATACTCGCCGGCAATCATATCTTGAACGACGGTCTCCAGGTAGTCCGCCGTCTCGAGATCCGCTTCCCGCCAGGCGCGGCCTATGGGGCCAAAGTCGTCGGCGACCAAATAAACGGTCTGGTCGTCGCTCGGGACAATGGAGGGCGTCCAATCTGATCTACGCATAATGCAACTCCACACACGGCAATATTTCGGATTCAAGCGGACGCCGTGCGGTCGACATCGCCATCGAAGGTTCTTTCCCGAAGAACGGCGTCGCCAGCGAAACTGTCGCTCGGCTGCGCGAGGAGCTTCAGCAGACCCAGGCGCGGCTGCGGACAACCCGGGAGGAATCCGATGGCGCCAACGAGGAATTGCGCGCGGCCAACGAGGAACTGCAATCCATCAACGAGGAATATCGGTCCACATCGGAAGAGCTGGAGACCAGCAAGGAAGAGTTGCAATCGATTAATGAAGAATTGCAGACCGTCAACAGCGAGCTCAAGCTGAAGCTGGAGGCCGTATCCCCGGCTAGGATTGTCAGCAATATAGGGTTCAAGTTGCGTGCGTGCCAATGATGCGAGATCGGCCCCCTTCCAGTCGGAGTCCACCAGCAGTGAATGGGCCTTGGATAACGCGGTAAGGCGGCCATCGAGTCGATCGGTGAATTCATCGTACGATTTGCTGAAGCGCCGGGTCTGATGCGCGCTCGATTAAGTCCTCCGGGCGGGTCGCTGAAGGCAGCGACCCGCCCCTCCAATTCGGCGCCCGCCGATACCTGATTTCTCATTTGCGAGCGGCCGACCATGCCGATCATTCGTTATTTCATCTTCGTCGGCACGCTGCTGTTGGCACTGCTCTTCGCTGCGGATCGGTACCTGCCGGCCCCCATCGAAACTGCCGCCGCGGCGGATCCTGACAGGACCATCATCCGGATCAGCTCGGCGCGAAGTCTTCCAGAGAAGATCGTATTCGACACGCGCCCGCGCGCCGAGGAGCCGAGCATCGTGCAGGCAGATGTCACCTCTGAAGAGCCGCAGGAGCAGGTGCGCCAAGTGGCCGCCGTGCCCGCAGCACCTTCCGCCGTGGTCAAGAAAGAACCGCCCCGCTCCGCCCAGGCACGTCCGTATCCAAAGCGGCCGGCGAAGCCGTCGATGAGAGAGCCCGAACGACGGCTTGCCTTTGATCGGCACGACCCGTTTGCCGGCGGAGGGTGGTGAGCGGAAAGTCTCGGCTGGCCGTGACGCAAAAAGGCCGCGCTTCCGCGCGGCCTCCATTATGCAGTTCGTCCTGTCTCACCAATGATGATGGCGATGCCAACGATGCCGAACGACCGGATGGGATCCGCCGTAATAGGCGTAGGCAGAGCGCACGACGCGGCGGTGGCGATAGCCGTCGGACAGGGGCGCCGTATAGTAGGTCGTGGTGTAGCCGCCGCCCCAGCGATACGGCTCGTCATAGTTGTAGATGCGTCTCCGGCTCAGGATCACGCGCTATTCCATCCTGCTGGCTCGCAAGCTGGCGACGATCGGCAGCGGCATGCTGTTTTAGCCGTCCCCGAAAAATACGCCGCCGGTCTCACAAATACACGCCCGGCGGCGTTTCTTCCTAAACCGGGGCCCTGAAATCCTCAGCATGGAGTCAACGGCGGGCGCCGCTCCATCGGTGATCGACCGGGGAGCATTTCTTGTTACGCGCTGTGATGTTGCGGGAGGGCAGGAACAAGTGGCAATGCTGGGAGTCAGGCCTAGGCTCCCGTAATCTGGTGCCCCCCGAGCGGAAGTTCAGTGGCGACCCTGGCGCTCCCCGCGTTGGGGTCGTTTCTCTTTGTGTTGTGATGCTGGCAGCCGACGCAGAACACCAGCATCGTCTTGAAGTCGCCGCCGCGATCGACGGGAAGCGGAGGAAGTGAGCGGGCTTGCGGCGCCAGGGCATGCGCGATTGATTGCGCGGCTGCTGAGCTTGCAAATTTTCAATCCCTTGAGGCCAGGAACGGCGGCGAACTACTACGCGTCGTGGACGTGGATTACTGCGCCTATCGCCGCGCGGTTGGGCACGAGCCATGTGCTCGCACGCATCTCACTTCCGCGGACGGTAGTCGATGGCCCGCCAGTCTTTACCAGCGCGTTTGCCGGCCTCTCGGATCGAGGGCAGGTCCTAAGAATGTCCTTCCGTGGGGCCCAGTGCATTTGGTCGAAGCTATCGTTGAACCCGACGCGTTCGTAGTCACCCTTCGCAAGGGTCTCGTGAGCCGGCACGAGGTAGACGTTGACTGCAACAGTGCGATCCCTGTTCTCTCAATGCAGTCGCTTCACTGTCTCGTCCCAAGCGGGATTCACGGGATCGAGGGTCAGCGCCCGCGAGTCGAAGTGAATGGGATCGACCAGATGGCGTTTCATCGAGCTTGTACAGTCAATCGTACTAATCTTTGCGATCGCGCGGCAGCACTCGCCCGCGCGCGTATGCCAGTTCTTCCAGCCGCAAGCCGTTCACGCTGGTTCGCCACAAAGTGGCGTCCATCCTCAACGTGCTTTTCTGCGATTGCTATCTGTTCATCTATCAGCAAATATTAAGGCTAGGTATTTTTGAATACGCACCGCTTAAGTCAGTCACGCTGCCCTAGTGGCATGATTGCTTCTCTTGCTCCCCGGAAGAAGTACCCCTTTAGAGCGTCAATCCAGGCACGCTTGCGGCATTGTTGCCTTCTTCACGCTGTTGAGTGGCAGGCCAGTCTTTACCGTGCTCCGCATGCTTCGGATTACCCAAGGGATTACAGTGGGAATGCATGGTTCTCGTTCGCTTTTCTACTCGCCGGTTGCTGTTGGCACCGCTCGCCTCGATTCGTCAGTCTCCGTTCTGGGGATACCCGGCAGACTGAAAGCGTTGCCGCCTGGGTGCGTCGAGAGTGATGATGGCATCCCGGATATCGTCGTCTTGACAGAGACGAACGCGGCGGCGCTTGTCGCATCTCGCTTGAGGCCCGCGCTCGCCGCCGTTCTGCCGATCGTCGACGTATCCGGCCGGATTGGACCGCCTAGCCGATTTCGCCGCGCCGACATCGTACTCGGCGGGTCCGGGTGCAACTCTCTGGCGGACGCGACCGAAATGCTCCATTCCGTCGTTCAGCGTGTGCACGGCTTGCCCCCGCCGATCTTTGCCACAGCCGATCCTCGCATCATGCTTCTCGCTCGGTTGCACGTACGTGAGCGAGCGATGCAACCCCGCCGCGATCCCTCCACCAAGGAGACGGTATCTTATGACGACGAGATTGCCGTGCCCGGCGCGCGAATGCTGGCTGAGCAACTCGTAGGCCTCGGCCTGATGGAGCGGCGCTTTTTCGATATGCGAAGCGTCTGTCCGTATTGCGATTCGGCGCGCCTGTCGGTGCGGGAGCGATGCATTTCTTGCGGCAGCGCGGATGTTGCCGATCACGCAGTCCTCCATCATATGCGTTGTGGGTATCAAGGGCCCGAAGAGGATTTTTTTGATCCCAGCAAGGAGGACGTATTGAGGTGCCCCAAATGCACGCGGCGCCTTGAGGAGTTCAGCATCGACTACGATCGCCCAGGAACGGTTTGCGTCTGTCGCGCTTGCGGACGCGTCTCCGGCGACACCACGGTGGAGTTCGGATGCCTCGACTGCGACGCCGACATCGCCTCGGCGAACATCGACAGCCGCAGCGTCTACGCGTACTCCCTCACCGAGGCCGGCCATGCCTGCGTGACATCCGGTTCTCCTGCCATTCTGGCGGCGCTCGAGCCACAAGAGCGGACTGCTGGGACGTCCATTCGAAATTTCCTCGAACGCCAGGCGGACCTAGGACAACACCGGTCGTGCATTTTGTGCGTGCGCTTGCATGAAGCTGAAGGCGGGCCGTCACACGGTCGCTCGTGGCAACAGATTCGCCGCTTCTTCGCTGCCATTCTGAGAGAGTGCTTCACGGCAGAGGCGGAGATCGTCGCTACCCTCTCGACGTATTTCGTTCTCATCTCTCGCGACAGCAAACATGACGTCGAAGCTGCATTACCGGAAATCCGGAGCCGGCTTGAGCGTCATTTCGCCGTGAAGCCGATGATGGAGTTCGCAATCTTCGCCCCAGACGAAGTCCTTGCGTTGGTCTCATCGAGAGACATTCATCATTGAGGGTGCCGCAATGACAGAGTTTGTCGCCGACGCTTGGCATTTTCTCACTGCGCTGCCGGGATGGTCCTTCCTAGCGTTCTTCTGGTTGACCCTTTTCATCGAGATTCCGCGTTACGCGATGGGCATTCATGCCACCGCGGCCGCGCTCCTGTTGCGAGACTATCGCCGGCTTGGCCATCTTCCGCCGATGCCGCGCGTTTCGATCCTTCTCGTTGGTCATAATGAGGAGGACTCGATCGAGAAGTGTGTGCGATCGCTGCGTGCGCAGACTTTCAACAGTTTCGAAATTATCTGCGTAGACGACGGATCAAGTGATAGAACGTTCGGCATCATGACGCGGTTGCGCCGCGAGGGGCTCGTGGATGGTGTCGCTCAGCTGCAACTGCGTGGGGGCAAGGCGTCCGGGATCAACTTGGCGGCCCGCATGGCGACTGGCGATGTCTTCGTCGTCGTCGACTGCGATTGCTCGTTTGAGCCCGACGCGATCCTGGAGCTGCTACGACCATTGACGCGCGACCCGAAGATCGCAGGATCGTCGGGCAATATTCTAGTCCGCAATTGGCGTGCCTCGATAACCGCCTCGCTTCAAGGCATCGAATACCTGTTGTCGATTTCTCTCGGAAAGGCGTTCTCGGACTCCCTCGATCAAGTATCTTGCGTGTCGGGAGCCTTCGGGGCGTTCCGGCGAGACGCGTGGAATCGCGTCGGTGGCATGGACATCGGAGGCGGCGAGGACCTCGACTTTACGCTACGGTTGCGCATGTGCGGCTACAAGGTCGCCTTCACCCGCCACGCGATCTGCTACACCGATGTTCCGGACACGACCTACAATCTCCTGCGCCAGCGCAACCGCTGGGAGCGCGACGCCTTCTGGATACGCTATCGCAAGTATCCGCGCCTCATGAACCCCTTCAATCCGTCGTTCCGGTGGCAGGAGGCGGCACACGAGTGGGACTTCCTGATCTTCAACATCCTGCCGACAACGATCTTTCCCTTCTATGTCACCTGGATCCTCGTCTCCTACGGATCTTTTGGAGTGATGCTTCTGGTTTGCGTGTGGATTGCTCTGCTTCCGCTCGACGTCGCTTCGTTCGCCGGGGCGGCGCTCGTAACCGGTAAGCCAATCTACTGGCGACTGTTCCCGTTCGTTCCGTTGTTCGGGCTGTATCAGTCGTATGTCATGCGCATTTGCCGACTTTATGCCTATGCGACCGAGTTCATCTTCTCGTCGTCGTTGACGGACAACTACGTGCCGCAAAAAGCGCGTGACCTCGTCAGGTGGCGATAACCTCAGACCAAAAAGACCCGGAGGGACCCAATGGCAATTCATTCATTGCGCCCGATAACTAGACCGGACAATGTCAAGAATCAGGTGCGAGCGACCCAGTCGCTCGCCCGAAAGCTCTATCTTGCGGCATTGCTCGTTTCGGCGGGATGGATCGGGATGCTCGTCTTCGGGCCGATGGTGTTCCTCGATGCGGACGGCATGGTGGTGCAGACGCCGGAAGAGTTGACACCTGCCTTCAGCGCCCAGGTCATCGACGTGGCGGTGCGCCCCGGTGATCATGTCGCTGTCGGGCAGGCCATTGGGCACGTCCTCTCGACCCAGATGCTCGACCTTATTTCCGACCTGACCTCGAAGAAGGCGCAGTTCGACACTCGCGATGAGCAAATCAAGGCGCGTCTTGCCGCCATCGACGCGATGCTTCCCGCGGCCGAACAGCGCGTCAGAGACGCGGAGGTCGCCATGGCTTCTATCAGCAAGGCGCTGGCCCGTGGCTATACCACGACGACCCGTGCTGCCGAGGCACCCGAGAGCGTTACGATGCTTTGCGCGAGGTCGCCTCATTGAAGGCGGAGCAGGCCGGACTGGCAAGCGAGCAGGCGCTCGTGCGCGGCAACCGGCATCGGTTCGCGCTTGCTCTCGATAAGGCGCAGCGCACCTACGATGACGGTACGATCACCAGTCCTGTCGAAGGTACCGTTGGAACGCGGGTTGCGACTCCAGGGACCGTGCTGGCGCCGGGCGATCATGTCGCGGAAATCCATCACGGAACGAAGTATGTCCTCGCCTACCTTCCGACAAATCGCCTCTATTCGGCCGCACCAGGCCAGGAAGTCGTAGTTACCGACGGCGTCAATCGCCAGGTCGGCCATCTGGAACGCATTCAGGCGATTGCCGATCAGTTGCCGGCGGAGTTCCAGACGAGTTTCCGTAGCGTGGAGCGCAAGCAACTCGCGCGCATCTCCCTGGCTGGCGACAGCGTCTTCCCTTTGCTTTCGAAGATAAAGGCGACCTCGCCTGGGGCCCCTCGAACCTATTGGCCGCCGTTCGGGTCGCGGTCACGGGCGGCTTGACGAGCGGCGTCGGTTGGATAGCCAATCGCACGCAAAGACTGGCGAACGACGGCGTCGCCTGGGCAGGCGAGCCGGTCCGCAAATGACCGCGGTCCTGCGTTACAGCCGGGCAATGATCCGGCAGTTGTCCCGAAGGCCCAAACCGTCGATTCGTTAGTTTGCCGCTGGCTCGACAAATACTCTCTGCCTTCGGCGAGGAGGCATCGATGCGTCGAAACGTTCGGATCTGTCTGCCGAGGCCGGTATGCTTCGAATGAAGCCAGGACCCTGGCTGACCCGCCGCGCCGTCGTGCAAGCGGCAGGAGCCGCCGCTTGGATGGCTCACGCTCGAGGGCAAGAGTTGCGTCCCACGATGGGAATGTGGGTTTGGGGCGAGCGCGTTCTTTCGCCGGACGGCATGACCGCGTTCGCTGACGCCCATGGAATCGATACGTTGTTCGTCTATGTCAGTCCGGCCGGGGCAAAGGCACTCCTGGACGGGAAGGCATCCGCGGTTGCCGCAGTTCGGGCGATGCGAGAGGGATCTCGCCGGGTCTATGCGGTGGCTGGAGAGCCAGATTGGTCGCACGGTGGCGATTCGATGCCGGAGCATGCGGCCCTTCTCGTTCGCCTCGCCATGGCGACCCCTCTCTTCGACGGCTTACACTTTGACGTGGAGCCGAACGCGTTGTCGGAATGGGGCGCCCCCAATAGCAGGCCGGCCTTGATCGCCGGCACGGAAAAATTTTACGCCATGCTTCGTGCGAGCGCGCCGGGGGTCGTGATCGACGCGGCCGTAAACCCCGTCTTTGCAACGTTGCCCTCGGGCTCCCGGACCTTCTTGGAAGCTCTCATCCTCCATGTCAATTCCGTCTCGATCATGGCTTATCGCACGTCCATCGCTCGCTCTCTCGACTGGGCCGCGCCCGCAGTGACGCAAGTGGCGGCCGCCAAGCGGTCGTGGCGCCTGGGCGTGCTCGTCGACGCCAACCCGAACGAACCTGGCACGAGTTGGTTCGGCACGCCGCGCGAGAAGTTCCTATCCGCCATGCAGAGCCTCGATTCCCTGATCGCTACCCGCTTCCCAAATTCTCACTATGCTGGCTTGACGATCGAAGGTTATGACGGACTCGCGTTAATTTATGCAAATTGAGCACGTTGCATCCGTTGACCGTTCTCGTCTCCGGCGCGGCTAGATCGAAGCGAGATAATTCTCGAACTTCTCGATGGTGATGAGAATGCCCAGCCCAACGTGGATCACGCTGGGGCGGTCCAAACGCAAAAAGCTAGCCAGCGCGGCTTCTCTCGGCCAAGCGGGTGATTCTATGGCCCGCTTTCTCCACAGCCCTTATCGGCACTTGCTCAATCGTCTTTCTTCCATCCCATCGTTCGATGCGGTCAACAATGTGCTCTACATCAATCCCGGCAGCGCCGGGCCACGGCGTTTCAAGTTGCCGACGCTCGATGTTACGTCTGACGGTTTGCGACCGGTCATCCATGAACTCGCGGCCCGTTGAACTGTGCGGGCGCACGGATGTGCAGGGCGAAGGTCCGCGGTTCGGCCTGTCCCACATGGTGATGGTTCGGCATTCAGCGTGACCACGAGGAAGTCGACCGTATTCATCGATCGCGCCAAATTGGCAGGTCCAGTTGAGGTCCCACCTGATCTTGGTCATGGAGAGTGGGGGAGCGAGACGCCCAGTAAGCGTGGTTACCACCACCGCAACCTGGCGAAGAGATCGGTCGTGTCAGCGAGGGCGGAGTTGCACTAGGGCGATTCGATCGCGCCCTGGCGCCGCAATCCGCAGGCGGCGTTGAGCATTCGAACTAGCGCCGAACCTCCTGCTCCGACTTCACCGAATTGCAGCCATAGCAACGAATACGTGGACAGCTTCGTGCTTGCCAACAGACGGTAGCTCAACCAACAAGGCCATGTGGCGACCGCAAATGTCACATTTGCATGCGAGCGCTTCTGTCTCTTGCCTGGACATCGTTGGCATAGCGAAGTTCCCCATGCGCTATTCGCCGAGCCATCCATGATGGGCTCGAAAGGCATGTCCGTTGTATCCGTGCGAATACGGAGCTGGCCAATTTCATACACGTTGTGCTTGCGACCTTGATAGTCCGTTTGGGTCATACAGTTCGCGCCATAAGGTCATGTCCAAATGGACTATGCTTGCGCGTAGTCGCAGCGCTCTGGAATGTTGACGGTCAGCGTCGCATACTCATCGGCATGACGATCAAGACGCCCTATTTTCAGCCTGAAAAGACGAAGGACGGTCGCTGGTTTGTGGCGGTCAAGACTGGCAATGGGCCGGATTCTCACATCGGAGACTTCGATACGGAAGCCGATGCGGAGCGTTGGATCGCCACCAGGGCGAAATACTGGCCAGGCAGAGAGAGTTGAAGTGCGGGCTCAACGTCGGTGCATCTGAAGCCTCTTGGCTTCCAAGTCTTGGGCGAACGGAGGCGGCTTTAACTCAAATGGGTCAGATGAAAACGAATGGCGGCGCTGCGGCGCGAAACTGGGGCAGCCTCATTTACGTTTCTGGTTAGTCGACTATCGCTTCTGTTTTGAGGCAGGGCAATTGGAAGTGGCCGGCAGGGGCCGTCCGTTTTTCCAAATTACGGACGGCCCCAACTGGGGGCTCTGAATCGGCCTAAGGCAAATATCCGGGAGCGAACCCCGAACGACGGGAAAAGTCGGCGTTCACGGCACGTTAGCGCTCCTGCGAGATGTCCCTTGGTGCGTGTGATGACGGACGATGGCCAGCGCTTTGACCGGCCGCGAGGAAGCGTACATGACAGATGGAAACCCCATTGCACATACTGCTACGCCAGAACAACTAATAAATTAGGCCTCGGAAGCGATCCGTCGAATGGCTGAGACGCCGCGTTCGAACCTCTACCGCAGCAGGACCGGTGGCTGCACCATATGACTGAAGCGACGAGAGCGGCTCCGCTTCAATCACTCGCCCTCGCATTCCTGCTAGGAGTATGTTTGGCTCGTCGATAGCATGGACATCGGTTCTCCAACGAGAGCATTACGCCGCGCCAAAATACTCCCTGGGTGAGGAATGCGGGCGACAAACAAAGCTGTCCGAGATGCTGGGTGGCGACCGGCGACGGGAATGTGCAAATGAAAGAAGTGCGGACTCTTGGCGCAACCTCGGGCATCGCGAAGCTCTCTTGGAAATGTGTCTCGTAGATAGCAAAAACTGTCCCACCTCTACGCCGGCGGTGCAATGAGGCGTGGTCGCCTCTGCGGTCGGGCCACATGTCCGCTTACCTCTCGAAGCGGTCGTCCCGGATTTATGCGTACACGCCCAAATCCAGGTAACAGCAGTCATCATCGGCTTTCATCGCGAAGCTTTCGCGCACCGGGTTCTTGACTGGCGATTAACCAATCTCATTCATACTGCACGGCCAGCCAGACCGGAGACGTGGAAGTGTCCTTCCAACTGACCGTCTTGAAAGTGCTGGCCGGCCAGTCCGCCGGGCGAGCCTGCGTTGCCGACTTACGGCACGCCGTTGCAATCTTGATGAATAGCGGCAGAGACTGGACCGATCGCATGAAGCGGTTGGCGGAGCATGCGCCGGACCTGAATATCTTCTCGGCCAAATTCGTGCTTCGCGATGACTTGGGCTGGAAATCACCGCGGAGGGGCGGCTATTCCTGGCCGCGCTAGAAACCGTCGTCGCCGTTCGAAGGTCGCCGCTTCGATCAGTGGACGATCCGCCAACGACCGAACCCGCCGCGCCGGGGGCGACAGATGCGACAAGATTGTCTCATCCTCCTCCAAACCGTCGCCAACGAACGCGGCGTCGCCGCGGCAAGGGCCGATCACATCGACGGACGGTATGAAGCGTACGGATGTTCAATCGCGTGACGCGATTGCGAACCCTTGCTTGATCGCGGTTTGAAGAACAGTCTTTAGAGCAAGATCATTCGTCGTCAGGAGCGCCAAAACCGGCGACCGGCCGCCTATCGAAGCCAGTCATAGGCTCTGCAGCAGAGTGGCGTTGAAGCGTACGCCGTTCGAACTAGCGTCGACGACGCCCCAAAAGTGCTCCGATCAGAAACTAGGTAGGATCTCAAGAGGGGCTTTACGAGTTGCCACGCTGACACGATCGCTCCAAGTCGGACGCGCTCGATCCTCCGATCGTCACTGGCATCGCAGAGTAATCAGGGAAGGCGCCCGGCGTGGCGCCAGATTGCTAACGTACCGGTTGACACCAGAAACAGGTTCAGGATCGCGGCTTGGTTGGTCGTGATGCTGTACAGGTTACACATCGTCGCTCAACGGCTTTCCCGCTTTTTCGTCAAGTGCTTTGTCGACTGCGGGCGGCCTTCGGCCATTGCATCGACGGCATCGACAACTCGTCGACGCGCCTTCCGATCTTTGATCGAGCGATATGCTCGCAGCCGCCGGAATATTCTGCGGTGTCTCGGGCGAGCTGTTCCTTCGACAAAATAAAGCCCTGAGACTCAACGCTGGATGCATGCCGTCGAGTGGCGGCTCCATCGATAGTACTGGCCGCAAGGCGGCGTGGGCCTTGAGGTGGCGGGACATTCATTGCGGACGGGTCGAGCTTCTTGCCAACCATCACGCACGCACGAACCAAACACCGTAGTCGCGGCAATTGAATGTCTCGATAGACGACATTTGGGAAAGTCGTAACGTCGAAGATAGAGGCTTGCCGCCGCTACGCCTCCAAAGCCCCGGCAGCCCCAGCTCACTCCTGAGCTGGGGCTCGACATGTCCCATAAACGTAGCGTTAGTTGCCTTCGCCGTCGGCCTAGGCACGCTTATGTTGGGATGAGGTGAGGTCTCGGCTCTTTGTCCGGGTTGTCGAAACGTCCGCAGATGCTTGGCGTCGGATCAAAAATCCTATGCAGCCGACGATCACTAGCAGTGTCCCAGCGATCAATGCGGCAATTGTAATGACAGCAACAAGTCATTTGCCATCTTTTACTCCAGGACGTCGTACTCAAATGCCACGCCCTCGGGGTCGTTGTCTTCGAACCATTTCTCAGCGGCCTCGATTGTCGCGAAGACCTTGATGTGATCCTCGTCGCCGACATGTCTGACCGCGTCCGTGTAGATCCAAACAGTTTTCATCGCATCAGCTCGAAGAGTTCTTTGACCTCGCTCAACCGCAACTTGGTGCCGACCGGCATATGCTCGAGCAGCTTATGCCTGGTGCCGACGGCGATCCGGTCGCGCCGGCTGCCGTCCTGCTCGGCGTGATACGCTTGCAGGTCCGCGGCAAACTGGCGCGCGAATTCTGACGGGATATCGACAGGCCTTCGCGCGATGGGCATGGCCTAAAGCTAACGCACAACAACGCCGCCAAGCTTAAAATACTCGCTGGCGGCGCTGGTCTAGCCCCGGGAAGGATATGCAAAATCCCGACATGCAGGAGTCAGCACAAGGCGTGCCATGGTTCATGTCTCAAACGGATTACCACCGTCGGAGTATACGGAGACAGCTTATGCGAACAAATGATCTTGCACGGGTTTTTCCCCACGACTCATAAATTTCAACATCTCGATCGCGGATCGCTCTTCCGATAAGCGCCGTTCAATGAAGTGTATCTCGACGTCGCTAAGTTTGGTGCGCAGCAAGCCTTGGTAACGCTCAATGTTTTGCTCGTGCACGCGCAACATTGCAGTCTTTCGGTTTTCCATGTACGCCCCCTGTGTCTTGGAGGTGCTTTCGCGCCGGTACCGTGATCACTTGCATGTAAGAATCGACGCCACGATGACCGTCACCTCGCGGCGACCGTCAAGTTCGGAATATGTGTACATCGGGGATTTTCACGACAACAGTAATGCAGTCGACAGAGGCTCCCCAAATAAATTGTTGCAGCGCTATTCTTTTGCAAAAGGCTGCCAACTGAGGTGGCAGGAGAAGTTCAGAATGCAGCCTCTTGCCGAAACCCGGCCTGAAACCGACGGGGTCTGGAAAGATGGTGCGAGGTGGGATACGTCCGAATGTCGCTCCAAGGACGACCCGCATGACAGCGCGATGAAGCAAACTCTCGCTTGGTGATTTGCTAGGCAACAAGCCGCCGTTTAGAGCAGCTCCGTGTGGTTCCGAAATGGAGGTCAATCGATTTCGCTTCGCGTATGGCGCTCTACCGTGCTTGTCGGTCTTGGCCTGACTTATGCTTCGAGATAGCCGACACGGAGGGAGCGGAATGAGGCGGGACCTTTTGGCTATCTGCGGCGGAATACTCGCGACTGGCGCTATCGCTTGGACCTTTTGGGGCAATCCGGTGAACGTGCCGCGTATGCACGGCCTCCAGACGATGGCGGCGGATCAAGACTTGAGATTCGTCTCCCAGCGAAGTCCATATATGCGGGACGAGCGTTAGAGCCGCGATCGCTCTCCCGGCCACCAGCTCGACGCCGGGTGCGTGGCGGAAATCCTGCTCGTTCGCAATGCCACTAGGTAGCTGCGCTTGAACGGATGGCCTTGCCGTACGAGCATTCCTTGCATCGCACGTAGCGCTCGAGCTCGTGATCGGCGTCCACTTGGACGCCGCACGATATCCAGTGCGACCGTCTGATGGGTCTCGCAGCCGAGGCACTTCATTTCGAGGCAGTGATAGCCGCTTTAAGGCGTCCCCGAGTGCAGATAAGGCCTACTGCGCATCGTGGCTGTGGATATAGACGCCTAAGTTTGGCCGAAATGGCACGCATACTGAGCGGGCCATCTAAGGGGCAATCCGCGTGATGGTGAGCCTTGGTGATGTCGTCGTCGCCAAGGCTCTCACGACTCATCAATGGGTGTGGATCGCGTCGTAAGCGTGGGCGCCAAAGATGACGGTGCTTACAAACAGCAAACCGATGATCGCGATTTCCATCATGACACTTCCCCTTGTCATTTTGGGGAGGTGATACCAGCCAAGTGTTTCCGGTCGGTTTCGCCAGTTGGTGAAAATGGTTTCGTTGGCCGGACGCGTCGCTGAGGGCCGGCAATTGGCTGTGCCGGGCCTTGGAAGGCGAGCATCCTATCGGAAACTGATCCCCGCTGGGCATCCAGCACAGCTTCAAGAACCGTGAGGGAAAAGCCGTGGAGCGGGCTGGCGATGCCAGCCTGGCCCGGTGGCGACTTATCCGCAGCGATCGAGCACCCAGGTGAGCGGCGAGATGTTCTTGAGAGTAGGCATCGTCGAACTCACGCGACGGGTCAGGCACGAGCGAACTCCCTTGTCTTTATTTATCTTTCCGTTCGCTATTTGCGTTGGGGGCGCAGAAGCTGCGGGCAGGTAATGGGAGGACCTGCATTTTACAATCCGGCTGTAACCTTTTGATGTATATGGCCGCCCCGAGAGGGGTTTTTACAGCTAAGTATCCGCGATAAACTACAAAGGAGCTGCCTCTTAATCAGCGGCTTTGTCGGAGCATCTCCAACCGAAGAGTGCGCGACGATTAAGATTTGCCATCGCTCAAGTCGGTCTAGCACCGTCGAGCAGATTGGGATTAGGCTGAAGCAATCGCTGACGAGCCGCAGCCCAAGAGATGATTCAACGTAGGAACTTCGCTGACGACCACTTCACGGCGCACGCGGGATTACAACGTCTGCGATTGCCGGCCGCGGCGGCCCCAAGAGGATCATCTATTGGGCTGTCGCCAACAGCGCAGAATCCCGGAATCATTGTCTCGCGCCGGTATCGGCCTGCCAATCTCCCCGCCGTCATTCTGAATTGCCTGCTAACCTATTGATCCGTCTGTGGTCGAATTTCATCCGGAGTTCAGAACGTACGTTGATTTCGCTGAGCATCCCGGCTGATTTTGATTCCGCCATTCGGAGGTTCGATCCCTCCCGCCCCAGCCATCCAATGTGCGGCAGCTAAGTATCTGAAAAAGCAGGTGTATAGGCCGAAACTGGCCGGCTTCCGTGCGCTGGCATCCGTCTCCGTTACGTCGACGGCATCCGGGGCGAAAGCATTGAAAGTCTCTCGCCCGTCGCTGCAAGTTCCCGTTTTGGCGGCGAATCCGGGGGAGGCCGATTCGATCGCGGCTGCCAGCCAAGACGGTCGTCCTGGTTGACCGTCTTCGGCCAGGAAAGCGCGGCGCGGCCGGCCAGGGTGAGATCCGGTTGCCGCGGCTACCGCTCCGCGGTCAGCGGCGCGAAGCGCGAACGCCAGACCTCAGGCATTTTCTGCGTCGCGAATAACCTCGAACGGCAGGGAGGGGACGTCATATTCGAAGATGTCCAGCTTCCAGATGTGGTGGTCATCTGTGCCGCCGGCCGGCGCAAATCCGAGCTTCTTGTACAGGTCGCGCACCAACCCGTTCCTGGCGGTGGGGAGATAGCTTCCCTCGAGTGTATCAACGCCATTCAAACGGCAATGGCGGACAAGTTCGGCAATGATGGCTTCCTCAACCCGCCGCCCGAGGACCCGGCAGCTCATCAACCAGGTGTCGATGTCGTAGCTCGTGTCTTTCTTGCGCGCAATCACGACACCGATGACCCCGTTGTCACCAAAGCGGTCGCGAAGCCTGATCTGGAAGGTCAGGCAATCGGGCGAACGCGACATGGTCTCGACTTCGGAATGCGTGTAGCGCCGCGTCGTCAGATTGAACTGATTGGTCTTGTTGCCGCGCTCAACTGGGCTCACGGCAGTGTTTCCCAAGGCAGGGGCGCCGTATCGAGATCGGCAAGGACGAAGCCGAGCTCGATATTGAATTGGGGCGGAACCTGCAATTCACGGGCAGATCATCTCTGTCTCCTGCCAATACCGTCACCGATCCACAAGCTTGCGAAGCGATGCCGGAGCTTTTGGCGCAAGAGCGATAGTTGCCGATATCGTTTTGGCGAGGAGCTTTCCGCCGTGTTGACCTGCGAAAAATTTTGCGGGTTAGGGTCACCTGAATCGTCGCAGTTCACCGAGAGCTCTCGCGTTGCGCGACGTGGTGTCAGCTCACCTCGTGCACCGTAGCAAACGCAAGCTCTGCAGGATGGCCCGCCGCGAACGCTCGGCACTGCGCAGGCATTCACGCATCGCATTGCGGACGAGACAATTACAACGGGAAACGCCATAAAACTGCAATGGCGCGATGCTATCCTTCATTGCCTGCCACGCGGCAGCTGCAATCAAATGTCCGCAGTGCGTTCGCCTCACATGCATCGCTCATCTTATCAACGGCTCGTTGTGACGGCGATGGCGGCGATGCTCTCGTCTGCTGCGGACGCGGCTGAATTCACCATCGTCAACGCCTCGAACACGCCGCTGCAGCACCTCTACATTTCGCCGTGCGGGGCAGGGCAATGGGGGCCGGATCAGTTTACCGGGGCGTTGCCGCCTTCGCGATTTCACACGGTCTCGCGCATCGAGCCGGGCTGTTACGATATCCAATTCGTGGTTGCTCCCTGGAATAGCTGTGTCCTTGCCGGCGCGTCGCTTCGCCGCAACGAAGTCTGGAAGATCACGCAGTGGACGGTGTTCGGCTCGCAGAGCGGCGATTGCTCGCATGTCGCGGGCTATGTTCCCGCGGCTCGGCGTGCGTGGGTCTGGCAACCGGCTTCAAGCTCCGACATGAAGAGAGAGTGACGTGGCAAAGGTGCTGGTGACCGGCGGAGCCGGATTTCTAGGTTCGCATCTGTGCGAGCGGCTGATCGGGCAGGGCCACGATGTGCTCTGCGTCGACAACTACTTTACCGGCAGCAGGGCCAACATCGCGCATCTGGTCGGCAGTCCCCGCTTCGAGGTCATGCGCCACGATGTGACGTTCCCGCTCTATGTCGAAGTCGACCAGATCTACAATCTGGCGTGCCCCGCTTCGCCGATCCATTACCAGTTCGATCCGGTGCAGACGACCAAGACCAGCGTCCACGGCGCCATCAACATGCTCGGACTTGCCAAGCGCGTGAAGGCCAAGATCCTCCAGGCCTCGACCTCGGAGGTCTATGGCGATCCGGAAATCCATCCGCAGGTCGAATCCTACTGGGGACACGTTAATCCGATCGGGCTGCGCTCCTGCTATGACGAAGGCAAGCGCTGTGCCGAGACGCTGTTCTTGGACTATTGGCGCCAGCACGGTCTGCGGATCAAGGTCGTGCGGATATTCAACACTTATGGCCCCCGCATGCATCCGAACGACGGGCGCGTGGTGTCGAACTTCATCGTCCAGGCGCTCGGCGGCAACGACATCACCATCTACGGAGATGGCCGGCAGACCCGCAGCTTCTGCTACGTCGACGATCTGATCGAGGCGATGATCCGGACCATGAACACGCCCAACGATTTCACCGGGCCGATCAACATCGGCAATCCCAGGGAGTTCACCATCCGCGAGCTGGCCGAGCAGGTCATTGCAATGACCGGATCAAGAAGCAGGCTGGTGTTCGCGCCGCTGCCGTCCGATGATCCTCGTCAGAGGCAGCCGGACATTTCGCTGGCGCGCGCTGTGCTGGGCTGGGAGCCGACCATTGATCTCGGCCGTGGCCTCGAGCGTACGATCGATTACTTCCGGAGCCAGTTGAGAGCAGCGGCCGAATAGCATCCTTTGAGTTGGCCCCCCTTGAACGGTTGCGATCGATCAGGCTGTCCGGCGGCGCCAGAAAGCGTGCACCGTCAGAGCGACCTTCAAGACCGGATCGCCGGCAGTTCGCTCGGTTGATCCCCCCGGCTGCACCAGCAATGCGTCGACGAACACATAGGGCGCGCCGCTTTCAAGCCGGTAGAGCAACGTCTGCAATGCCGCCAGCGTGGCATTGAGGGAGATCTGGAGCCTGATGGCGTCGTTCTTGTCGTCGCGATCAGCGGGAATCCCGGACGAGACCAGCACCGCGTGCTGGTTCAGCACCAGTTCGGACAGATAAGCCTGGAGCTGCGCGGTGGCGAGGCCGCTGGTCGGCGCATCGAGGAAAGCCGCCGCCGGCGCAGCGAGGCGTTGGGTCTGTGTACGCTTGTTGGCGACCGGCCGCGAACGCAGCTCAAGCGCCGCCAATTCGTCGCGCTGTTCGGCGAGGTGCTGCAGGGCACTGGAGCGTGCCTGCAGTGCGCCCGCAGTCGCGATCGCGCAGATCAGCAGCAGCGCGCAGAATCCGCCGGCCGCGAGAACTTGCTCGCGGTTGATGTCGAAGTTGAGGTTCAGCGTCGCCTTCAGCACGAATCACTCTCCATCGATCCTGACATGCGGCTCGACGCGTGCCTCGATGTGAAACACGAAGCGAGCGCCGTCGGCATTGCGCGTCGTCGGGGCAAAGAAATGCACGTCCTTGAAATGTCCGGAGCGCTCGAGCGGCGCGATCAGCGACGGTGCGTCGCCGGCGAGGCCCACGATGCGCAGCGTCGAGCCGTCCATATTCAGTTCCGTCAGATAGGACGTGTCGGGGAGGGCGCGCGACAGTGCTTCGACGACGACTACCGCGACCGGCGATGTCTCCTTCAGGGCGCGAGCCCGTTCAGCCGGCGCCAGCGAGGCGATCGCCTCTTTCGACGAACTGCCCTTGATCTGGCGCTGCAGCGTCGCAAGGCGCGATCCGATCTCGTCGCTCTCGCTGTCCGCGGATGCCGCGCTCTTGAAGGCCCAGACGTTGACCACCAGCGTCAGGCAGACCGCTCCGACCATCAGGCCGACGACCATTCGGCGCGTCCGCGAAAGATTTCTGTCGGACGCCTCAGCGAGGCGGGACCACAGCGTGACCGTTCCGTCGCCGCTGCCCTTGCCCGCGACGACCCGGTCGACCCGCAGGCCCAGCGCGCCGAACTGGCCGCACGCGTCATCGAGTGTCGCGCGCGAGGTGGCGAGGATCTGCACATTGAGGATATTTGCATCCGCGCTGGTTGCTACATTGAAGCCGAAGGCGGCCTGGTTCGCCCGCCACGGAAATAGCCGCTCGATCTGATTGCGCACGATGCCGGCCAGTAAGTCTCGCGCCTGCGCCGGAACATTCATCGCGCGCGAAACGATGTCGGAGGAAGGAAGCTCGAGAATGACGAAGGATTTCTGTGCGGCGCGGATGATCTCATCCGTTAGCGCATTGCCCACAACCCCCGCCGCGAACGTCGATCTCGCCGATTTCGTTGCGTCTTCAACGACCCAGTCGCTGCCGACCCTGGTCACCTTCAACCAGTGCCTGGCGCGGCGCCGCTCCTGCCAGCCGAGCCACAGGCGGGCGAGGATGTCGATCCAGCGCCGCATGATCAATTCGATGTTCATCAGTGCGCCTCCAGCGATGCGACGACGCCTGTCCTTGCGAACCGCGATATCGGTGTCCAGGCCAGAACCCGATACGGTTGCTTGTCGTCCGGGAGCAGCACGATGAGCACCCTGGCTGCGGCGGTGTATCCGCCGGTCGTGCCGGCGACGAGGTCCACCGCGACCACATGCGTCTGCGGAACCTTCAGGTATTTCTGCGCCGGTCCGAGCAGGAAGGAGAGCCGCTCGGGATCAACGAACGGCGAGCTCCGCATGTCGAGGAAGGCATCAAGATGCTCCGCATCGAACGACGGCAAGGCCCGCAGCACCGCGACCGGCGCGGTGAGCGGATTGACGCCGTCGCTGCCGAAGACGGTGATCAGGGGCGCCATCGCTGCCATCCATTGCGGCTGCATGCCGGGGATATCAGCGATCTGCCCGATGTCGGTGAACGGCGCGGGCGCTGCCGCCGGCTGGTCAGGTGTACCGGGTGCCGGTGGCTTCGCCGCATCGCTCGGCCGCGGCTGCGCATCGTTCGGTCGCGCTTGCCCTGCGATGTCGCGCAGCGCGACGATCCGTTGCGCGACGATGCCGGCATCGTCATCCTCGGCACCGACATAGCGGAGCAGTGAGGCGAGCAGTTCGACCGGTGCCTTTCCGATGTCGATGCGGCCGCCCTCATCGCTGATGGTGAGCTGAACGGATCCGGTCGCGAACGTCAGCGTGGTGGTGCGCTCGGCGGGCGGGGCGTCTCGCAGCGCCGCAACAATACCGGCGGCGGCCTCGAGCCCCGCGGTCAGGAGTCCGTCGGCTTGCACACGCTCCCGGTCGATCCGAACGATGCCGGCGAGGCTGCGAAACGTCGTCGACGTCGCCATGGCGAGGGCGGCGCACAGCGCGATCGCCCAGAGCACGGCGAGCAGGACCATGCCGCGTTGGGTGAGACGCCCGCTCATCGGCGCGCTCCTGGCGGCGGGTCCTTGGCCGGCATCTCCTTCGGCGACGCGGACTTGCCGGTGACGCAGTCGGCGTTGGCTCCGGGCTGGGCGCAGCCGATCGGCGCGTCGGCGCGCAGCGTGAACTGAACGCCAGGCAACAGATCGGCCCCGCTGGCGCGGTCTCGAACGGTCAGCCGCACGAGGCGCGGCAACAGCGGCTGCCCGATCCATGTCGTGCTCCAGGACAAGGTGCCATCCGGGCCAGAACTTCCGAATGCAAACGCGATGTCGACCTGACCTTCGATCACACCGACGGGGTCCTGCAGCGCGACGCTCGCAAACGGCGTGCGTTGTCCTTGCCATCGAGCACGGCGCCGGACCAGATGGTTGACGCCATCAGTCTCCTCGACCTGCAGGCTGACCACTTCCTCACCCCGACCGCCGCCCGCACTGCTTCCGGTGACGAACGTCATCTGGTTCGCATCGCCGTTGAAGGCGGCCGTCGCGTCCGCGCCGTCACCCTGTTTCACTTGCCGGGCGGCCCCGATGTCCGCCGCGAGGCGGTCGACCGCGAGCAGCAACTGATCCGTCTTTCCCGCTAGACCCGTCCTGCGGTCGAAATTCAGCGCAACGTTGTTGATCAGAACAGCGGTTGCGGCAATCACCGCGGACCCGATCGCAAGCGCGGCCAGCACCTCGATCAGCGTGAAGCCGGACGCCGCACGGAGCCCCCTTCGAAGCGCTACGCTCATTCGTCGGCTCCCAATCCGAGCCGCAGCGTATCCGCGCTGACCATCTGTCCGGGCGCCCACGACACTGTCGCAACGAGATGATATGCGATCCAGTTCGGGCGTTTGGTGCCGGGCTCCTCCTTCTTGTCCGGTGCGGCTGCGGCCGGCGCATCCCGCCGCACGGCCATGGCATCGACGAACATGGGCTCCGATGTGACCGACCAGCGCAGACCGGCGGTCTCGCCGTCACGCGTTCCATTGGCGAGAATCGAACGGTCGACCGCCGAATCCAGGATCGTGCGCAACATGACCTGTGCCGCAATGCGGCCGTCGATCTTGTCCGCAATCCGGCGCGCATAAAACAGATGCGGGCCGAGCACCGACACGAACGCCAGCAGCAGCGCCAATGCCACCAGCGCCTCGATCAAGGTGAACCCCGCACATGCCGAACGAGGTTCAGGGCAGATCGACCGCAACGCGGCCATTATACCAGTTGACGTCCACCTCATAGCGCACATTCTCCCACGAGAATTTCAGCACCGATCCGGTCGAAGCGCCGTCCGGCTCGAACCGCACGACCGCCTGTCGTCCCGACCAGAGCTCGTTCACGCCGATCACATCGACCCGGACGTCGCGAGGGATCGCAATCGTGCCGGCCTGCCCGACGATCGTCCGCGCATTTCCGTCGAGCGACACGCGGCGGCTTTGCCCGGTGAGAATTGCCGCAAGCCGCTCGCGTCGCAGCAGGGCTGCGGTCTGCAGCGTCAACGCCTTCAGGCTGGCGCGCCCGGTGCCCGGAACCATCGTCACCACCAGCGATGCCAACATCGCGATGATCAGCATCACCGCCATCATCTCGATCAGGGTGGAGCCCGCCGTCGGGCCGGTGATCGTCGCGTGCGTCATCAGCCATCCCTACATCGCAAGCTCGGTGATGCTGAGCAGTGCACTCATGATCGATACCACCAGCGTTCCGATACCGATGCTGACTGCGATGATGGTGATCGGTCCGATCGCACCCATCAGCCGATCGAGGCCGATGGCGAGCCGCTGCTCATAGAGATCGGCGGCGTGCTGCGCGATGGCCGAGAGGTCTCCGGTCTCGTCACCGACCCGGAGCATGCGGACTGCAAGCGGCGGCACCAGGTCGCTCTCGGCCAGCGCCTCGATGAAACGGCGGCCGTTGCGCACCTGCTCGTGCACCTTATCGACGGCCGCCGCGTAGCGGGGCTCGGTCATGATATCGCGCAGGATCTTCAGCGCGGTCGGCAATGCGACCCCGTTCTCAACCAGCAGCCCGAGCGTACCGATGAAGCGGGCGGTTCGACGATCGTGCATCGGGCCGGAGATGCCGGGAATGGTCGCGAGCACCGACATCAGCGATGCGCGCGCGGCCGGCTGGCGCAGGATCAGCCAACCCAGCACCAGCACTGCGCCGCAGCCGCCAAGGAACATGTCGAGATGGGCGCGCAGCCAGGTGGACATCGTGAGCGCAAAGGCCGCGCCGGAATTGAGACGTCCGCGCAGCTCGCTGAATACCGACTCGAACTGCGGCACGACATAGAGCAGGAAGAAAAACAGGATGACGAGTGCCGATCCGACCAGGAACATGGGATAGCGAATCGCCGACGAGATCCGTTGCGACAAATGCTCGCGCCGCGTCCGGTCCTCGACGATCGCCCGCAGCACCACTTCCAGCTTGCCGGAGGCTTCGCCGGCGCGCACCATCGCGATGTAGATGTGCTCGATGATCTGGTTGTGGCGCTCGAGTGCCTCGGCGAAGCCGTCGCCGCCGGAGACTGCGGAGCGCAGCCCGGCGGCAAAGCGGGCCACCGCCTTGTTGGTGTCTTCCTCAAGCGTCTGGAGCGCAGCTTCCAGCGTCAGTCCGGAGCGAAGCAGCAGCGCCAGCAGACGAAGGAACGTGGTCAGCTCGCGTTGCCGCGGCAGGCTCCCGCTCGAAACGCTGGCGCGCAGCGCGCTGCGGCCTGCGATCTCGGCCTCGACCGGCAGGTGGCCGAGATACTCGATCCGCCGCAGCACCTCCTCGCGCGAAGGCGCGTCAACGTCGCCGAGAATAATCTCGCCGGCCTTGGTCAATGCGCGGTAGCGGTAGTGCGGCATGACCGTCCTACAGGCTCATGGTCAGACGGAAGATCTCATCGAGCGTGGTCTGCCCGGCGCGCAGTTTTGCGACACCGTCCTCCGTCATCGACGTCATGCCGGCGCGCCGGGCCACGGCTTCCAGCTCGGAGGCATCGGTTTTCGGGCCGATCGACCGTCGCAGCATCGCGCCGATCTCCATGATCTCGAACACGCCCTTGCGTCCGCGGAAGCCTGTGTTGCTGCACCAATCGCAGCCCTTGGGCCGGCAGACCACCTCGCCAGCCTCGATGCCAAGCGCCGCATAGCGTTCGTCCGCCGCGATATCCGCCGCCGACAAGGTGTGATGTTGCTTGCAGTGATCGCACAGGATCCGGACCAGCCGCTGCGCGACGATCACCCGCGCGCACGATGCCAGCAGGAAGCTCTCGATTCCCATGTCGATCAGGCGCGTCACGGCGCCCGCGGCGGTGTTGGTGTGCAGCGTGGTCAGCACCAGATGGCCGGTCAGCGCGGCGTGGACGCCGATATGGGCGGTCTCGGCATCGCGCATCTCGCCAACCATGATGACGTCGGGGTCGAGCCGCATGAAGGAGCGCAGCGCGGATGCGAACGTGAGCCCGATGCCTGGATGCACCTGGGTCTGGGTGATACCCGGGATCTGATACTCGACGGGGTCCTCGATGGTCAGGATCTTGCGGGTGGGTTCATTGATCACGGCAAGCGATGCCGCGAGCGTCGTCGTCTTGCCGGACCCGGTCGGGCCGGTGACGATGACCATTCCGTATGGTGCAAGCAACGCCTTGCGGAGAACCGCCTCGTGCTGCGCGCTGAGCCCGATCTGGTCGAGCGAGACCAGGCCGGCTCCCTTGCGCAACAGTCGAATGACGGCGCATTCGCCGTGCATCGTCGGCATGGTGGCAACCCGCAGGTCGATCTCGTTGCCGCCGACCAGGATGTGGGCGCGCCCATCCTGCGCCAACCGGCGCTCGGTGATATTGAGGCCGGCCATGATCTTGAGGCGTGACAGGATGCCCTTGGCCATCGCCATCGGCGGTGCCGGCACGTTCTTCAGCATGCCGTCGATGCGCAGGCGAACCTGCAGTGTATTGCCGGTCGGCTCGATGTGCAGATCGGTCGCTCGCTGCTCGACCGCCAGGCGGAGCAGGTCGTCAAGCGCTCGCACGACCGGCGCACCGCGCGCGAGGTCGCGCAAATTGTCGAGATCGTCCTCGCCGCCGGCCGTCCCGGGCTGCGGGGCGTCGCTTGTTTGATCGGGCTCGAGCCGTAGCGACAATGCGGCTTCCAGATCGTCGGCGGTCGCTGCCGCAAGCGCGACTGGCCGGCGCAGCATCAGTTCGACCGCGCGCAACGTTTCATCGTCAATCGGGGAGGCCAGTGCGAGACGTAACGTGCCGGCCGCGCCCTCGTAGGGAAACAGGCGCTCTTCCTTGAGGAACCGGGTCGACATCTCGCCGCCGGCAAAGCGCCCGTCGACCAGATCGTCGCGACGAACCCGGTCGCATCGGTAAAAGCTGGCCAGCTCGTCGGCCAGCGCGGATGGCGTCAGCTTGCTGACGGCGCTCCAGTCGACATGGCCAGCCGACCCGTCAGCATGACGCGGGCGACCAGCTGCTTCGTCCTTCTGGCCGTCGCGCAATGCGCCCTTGCCGGCGAGATACGTCATGAAGTCGATCGGCGGTGCGGCCGGTGTCGCAGGCGCATCGCTCTCATGCGCTAGCATCGCGCAACTCCGATTGAACCGGCCTGCACAGCTGGTCGACTATGCCGCGCGGCTGCTGGCCACGTGATCGTCGCGCTGAGCGTTGCCGAACGTGGTGAAGACATTGCACCTCAAGCGCCGGACGCGATGTGGCCACCTCGGCACGACGGACGATATGGATTTGTCTTGCCATCGCGCGTCACCTGCTGCCGCCCAGGGGCAATCGCCGGTCGAGCACCGTATCGCCGTCGCCGGCTGAATGCAGCGCCGCGCGCTCCCGCTCGGTGAATGAAATTCGGCGCCGAAACGCAGCCCGTGGCATGTGCGCGTTCCGATCGATGCACACTGCGCAATGCACCAGCGCATGCTTGATCTCGACCTGCACCGTGCGCACGCTGATGCCGAACCGTTTTGCCACTTGTTGCAACGGTACTTCTTCAACACATATCGCCATGAAGATCTCCCGGCGACGGGTCGGTAGCTCCTGGATGGCGCGCCGCAGCGCACCGATCTCGGATCGCGCCTCGATGATGCGGTCCGGGCCGGGAGTATCGTCCGGTAGATCGAACAGCGCATCCGCTTGCGGCACCGTGCGACGGCGCCGTTCGGCAACGCGCCGATTGCTGATGGCGCTCATCGCCACGCGGAACAGATATGCAGGCAAATCGCGAACGGGTCCGATGCCGTCTGCCTTGCTCAAGCGCAGAAACGTATCCTGCAAGGCCTCGTCGGCGAGATCGGCCGACCCGGTCCGGCGCGTCAAACGTTGTTTGAGATCGTCGTAGCTTGTGACGAGGAGCGCGAGCAACGCCGTTCGATTGGTGTCGCTCATTGCAGGGGCCCCATCCCCAACCGCGGCAATCGTCACATTTCAAGTCGGTCGCGACACTTCTATCTGTGGTTGGTGACATGGAAATGAAACCACAACGAGTGCTCACGTCGCGACATGCCGTGCCACAGTCGATGATGCAGAATTGATTTGTGTCCAGTGTGATTGCGCATTCCCCAGGTCTATCGCAGACATCGGCTGCGAAGCGGGCAACAACGCGATCACCGGCAACGCAACGCATGTCACGATAGTCCGCTGATGACAGTGTTTCTCTGCGCCGTAAGTGTCCGTTCAATTCCGTGCAGGGCCGCCGCACTTCCGGCATCGATCGCCAGCGCCTCATGGAAACTTGCCGATGCGTCATCGGGTCGTTCGAGCATGAGATAGACGTCGGCAAGTGCGCAATGGGCGGTTACGCGGCGCGGATCGAGTGCAACTGCGTGTTTCAAGCTGATTTCGGCGCCCTGCGAATTGCCGCGTGCGGCGCATGCGCGCCCAAGCGCTTCGTAGAATTCCGAAGATTGCTGCTGATTGATCTTCGTCGCTGCCAGGAAATGCAGCATGGCGTTGTCGAGATCGCCAAGTTCGCACAATGCCAGTGCATATTGCGCGTGCAGTGTGTCACTGCCGGGGGCGAGTTCCAGCGCCTTGCGGTAGTGCTGATGAAGCTGGCGCTTCACCATATCGGCATGCATGCCGCTCGCCTGCTCATCACGGCCAAGTTTCCGCAGCGCATTTGCGTATGCCGCGTGAGCGTCGACGCTCGTTGGCGCAAGCTCGACCGCCTTGCGGTATTGAGCAACCGCTTGTTCCGTCCTGTACGTCGCGATCAGCACGTCGGCGAGCGCGATGCGCGCCGGCGCTAGATTGGGCGCCGCCGCCACCGCGGTCTGCAACAGCGTGTACGCGCGCTCATGATGGCCGAAGCCGAGCTCGATCGCGCCGAGATTGCACAGTGTGTTGACGTGTCCGGGGTCGAGGGAAAGGACATGCTCGAATAGTTTTGCCGCGCGATCCAGTTTCCCTGCACGATGCTGGCGGCACGCCTCGACGAACAGGGCATCGCATACCAGCGCGTCGCCCTCGTCATGGGGCACCGTCATCTTGAGCGCAGAGCTCGTGATCGGGTCCGCGATCGGTTCCGCCGGCAACTCGGACCCGGCCCCGGCGAGGGACCTGAGTTCACTGTTCAGCCGTCCGATCACTTCAGCCCAATCGCCCGGTCTTGTTTGCCGGAATAGCCGGGCCTGTGGATACCACGGGGTATCGTTGCGATCCCGGAGCCACCGCCAATCGCTGCCGTTGGCGAGCAGGATCCAGACCGGCTTGCCCATCGCGCCGGCCAGATGCGCGATGGCACTGTCGATCGAGATGACGAGGTCGAGATTGCCGATGATCGCGGCCGCGTCGGCGAAGGATGCCACATCGATCTGCGCACCGGTATCGAGGATGCGATCGTCGAAGTCGGCGAGCTGCTCACGCCCGCGGCCGATCTGCAGGCTGACAAATCGTGCGCCCGGACAGTCGAGCAGGGGGCGTAGCAGATCGAGTCGGATCGAGCGGCGCTGATCATTGAGATGACCGGGATTGCCTTGCCACACCAGGCCGACAGACATGCCGTGGCCGGGATTGTCGCCAAGGCGCTCACGAAGGCGCTCGCGCCATCGCGTGACCAGATCCGGATCGGGGGTGACATAGGGAGTTGCCGCCGGAACCGTGTCGATCCGGGTATCGAAGATTAGCGGCAAGGACAGCAGCGGCAGGTGGACGTCGAATGCCGGCGCCGCGGTCGCGTCGCTGACGACATCATCGACGCCGGCGACGGTTTGCATCAACGACAGCAACACTGGCGGCGTCCGCAGGATCACGCGGCCACCCCGCGCTTTCACCATCGGCGCGTAGCGCACGAACTGAAGGGTGTCGCCAAAGCCTTGCTCGGATTGCAGCAGGATGGTCCTGCCGGCAAGATACTCACCCTGCCAGCGTGGCCGGTCGGTCGAGATCAGATGCCTGTTGACACGCGGATCCGACAGCCGCCCTTCATATTCCGCCCAGGCCGCCGACCAGTTGCCGACGCCGAACAGGCAGACCGCGAGCGCGGTGCGCAGCTCTGTGCGGGTGGGATATCGTTCCAGCGCGTCGTGCAGCAACGCGATGCCCGCGTCGTGCCGGTTGGTGTCGCTGAGCAGCCATCCGAAATCGACGATCGCATCGATGTAATCGGGGGCGCCCGCGATCAGGTCGCGGAACACGTCGTCGGCGAAATCGCTCAGCTCGAGCATCGCCAGTGCGCGGGCGAGGCCGAGCTGCGCCGCTGCATTGTCCGGCCGCAGCGTCAGCGCGGCGGTGTAGGCGGCCAGCGCCTGCGGGTACTGGCGGCTCTTCAGCAGCAGGACGCCGAGATTGCCATGCGCCTCGCCGTCGGCGGGATTGAGCCTGACCGCTTCCTCGATCAGCTGCAGCGCGCGCTCGTCCGCGTCCCGCTGCAGCGCGATCACGCCGCGGATATGCAGGACGTGTGACCGCACCTCGGGTTCCTGCTCCATGGTCTCGAGCAGCAGATCGGCGCTGTCCAGCTGGCCGTCACGAAACAGCGCGATGGCGCGGTCCATGACAGTCTGGATGAATTCCGCGCGCCGCTCGGACGAGGCCTGATTGAGCATCGCCAGCCCTGCACGCATCGTCTGCGCTTCGCTGAACCCTGCTTTCGACATCGACGCACCCTTTGACTCTCGACCTGCGTGTCCTTCGCGATACCGCGGAGGACCGCACCCTTGTTCGCTTCGCCTGCGATCGCGGCTAGGCCACCGCGCTCGCGCGGGCCTCGCACCACTCCGCCCAGAGTTTCATCAGTTCGCGGGAGAGATTGTCGGCGAAACGCGGGGCGTCGCAGAGCGGCGAGGCGGCTACGCGGTCGCGCAGGGTGCGGCGCAACTCGGCGAGTTCATCGCGCCGGTGCGTCCAGCCAACTGCCATCGCCACGTAGTCGTCGATGCTGTGCGCGCAGAAGCTGCCCAGCCCCGCTGCAGTGAGGTGGGCCGCCGAGTGACGGCCGGCGAAGGTGTCGCCGACGAAAGTCACGGTCGGAACGCCCATCCACATCGCCTCGAGCGTTGTGACGCCGGCAGAATAGGGAAACGGATCGAGCGCGATATCGACCTCGCCATAGGCAACCAGCAGCTTGTCTTGCTCGGTTTCGCCGACCAGCTCGACCCGCTCGCGCGGAACGCCGCCCTGGCCGAGCACGTTGTAGACCGCGTCGCGCGTGCTGGTCTCGCCGAGGCCGCCGTAAACCATCAGGATGCGCGAGTCCGGTACTTGCGCGAGAATCCGCGCCCAGGCCTTGCCAAGCTCGCTGTTGAGCTTGGCCGGACGATTGAAGCAGCCGAACGTGAAGCGGCCACCGCTCAAGCTTGGCAGCGGCGGCACCTCGGGGGCTTTCGCCGGCGGGTGATAGCAGACATAGCAGTCGGGCAGGCGGATCGGCCGCTCGACATAGCTCGCGTCATGCTCCGGCGGAATCTCGACCGGATCGGCGATCAGGCCGTCATAGGTATCGAGCCCGACCGTGCCGACATAGCCGGCCCAGCTGAGCTGGATCGGCGCCGCGCGCATTGCGAACAGCGAGAGGCGGTTGCCGGCGGTGTGGCCGGCGAGATCGAACAGGACGTCGACACGGTCCTCGGCAATCTGCCGTCCCAGCGCCGGGTCGTCCATCCCGGATACGTCGCGCCAGGAGAGCGAGATCTCCTTGTAGCGTTCGCTGAAGTCGTCGTCTTGCCGCTTGCTGTCGGTCTTGTAGCAGAAGATCTCGTAGCCGAGTGCGGCGAGCGCCTCGAAGGCGCGCAGGACGAGGAACGAGACCGCATGGCGATGCAGGTCCGCCGACACCAGGCCGAGCCGCGGCTTGCGCGCCGGATCCGGCGCGTTGACGAATGCAAGACGATTGAACGGCGCGCTCGGCCGGTAGAGCACCGCCCATCGCCTGTGCTCGCGCAGCAGCTCGTCGCGGGTCACGCCCGGTTTGTGCTGAAGTGCGAACAGCAGGGTTCCGGCGATGCCGGCGCTACCGGGATCGAGCTCGCCAGCGCGCCGATAGGCCGCGACGGCCTCCTCGATGCGGCCCTGTCCGAGCAATCCGAAGCCGCGGCCGACATGATGTTCCGCCTGCAGCGGATCGATTGCGAGCGCGCGATCGACATAAGAGAGCCCGCGCTCGAACGCGCGATGATTGATCAGGAAGTGACCATAGAGATATTGCGGCAGCGCGACGGTCGGCGCGCTCTCGGCGGCGATCTCGAACAACCGCGCCGCCTGCTGGTCGCGCGCGGCGACACCGAAGTTCATGCCGAGCTCGATGATCGCCTTGTAATTGTCGCTGTCGATCGTTGAGGCGGCGCGGAGATCGTCGACCGCCTTGTCGAACTGTCCGTCCATCACATAGGCGAGGCCGCGGGTACGGTAGGCTTCGCCATACCCGGCATCGAGCTCGATCGCCTTGTCGAGCGCCGCGAGCGCCTCGCTGCGCCGGTTCTCGGTCAGGAGCGCGAGACCGAGACTGTATTGCGCGAGCGGCATGTTCGGCAGCAGTCGCAAGCCATCCTGGAGATAGGGAATGCCGTCCCGGGTGCGTCCGGTGCGAGCGAGGCAGGTGCCGATCTCGGCAAGCGCCGGCGCATGCGTCGGTGTCACCCTGAGTTCCGCGGCGAATGCCTCGCGCGCGTCATCGAAACGATCGAACCGGCACAACGCAACGCCCTTGCAATAATTGAAGCCGGACTGGTCGGGCGCGAGCCGCGCGGCTTCGTTGAATGCGCGCAGTGCCTGGCGCCAGCGATCCTGTCGCGCGTGCGCCACGCCCTCTTGATGCAGAGCTTGCGCCCGCTTCAGGTCGGTTGATGGATAATTAGCCAGCGGGCGCGCCAAAATTGCATGGCCGCCATGCCCCACATGAATCGCAAGACGTCCGCTCGAGTTGTCTTCCATGTGGGAGGCCTCGCTTGAATGAAAGCCCGCGGAGATTGCTCTGTAGAGAGTATGCGATCAGACGGCGAGCCATCAGAACGAGAGAGTCCATAGAGCATCCGATGTGGTATTGCCAAGATGTTTTTCGGATGCTGACCGAAAATAATCCCTGCGCGAAGCCGATCGTCGAATTGTCTATCAGACGTGAAGTCAATCATCGGCGACGGAGACATGACGTCGACGGCAGAGATACTTTCTCGATCGTAGATTTGTTCCAACAAATCTTGATTGGTGGCAAAATAAACTTCTTCTTGTTTGAAGATTACTTTGCGCTCTGATGACGACGCGATGACGATGTGCCGGTGGTGATCAACCCCACAGGAACAGCGCAATGAAAATGCAATCGTCCAGATACATGCTCGGCACCGCCTCGGTGCTCGCCCTGCTCGCGTCCTCGACCATCACGCCCGCGAACGCGCAGGCCTCCACCGCCACGGCCGGCATCTACGCTGGCGGCAGCACGCTCGCCTCGGAAGCCTTCCGGCAGATCTTCGACTGTTACATGGGCGGCATCGTCGGCTCCGGCACCAGCTACACCGACGGCTTCGCGTTCGCCTCCAGCTTCCCGGCGCGGGGCAAACTGCCGACCACCTGCACGCTGGTGAGCGTGCCGGTGCAAGGCATGTATGCCGGTGTCGGCAGCGGCAACGGCGTCCGCGGCTTCATCACCAACAATCCGCAGCAGTGGTACAACGGCACGGTCACGCCGAACGCGTCGGCCAACATTTCGATCGCCACGCCGCTGCCCGCGAACCAGCCCGCGATGATCGACCTCGCCAATCCGGGAAGCCCGGCGACCAAGTTCGGCAGCTATCCCTATCCGCGCGTCGATATCGGCCTGTCGGACTCGCCTCTCGGCAGCACCCTGGCGGCGCTCACGACATCGTCGGTCAGCTTCAACCCGACGCAGGGCTGGACCACCACCGGCGGCGCGCTGACCCAGATCACGCTGAACAGCACCTCGACGGCGTCGGTCGCCTATCAGACGACCGTGTACGGCAATCCGATCCAGATCCCGGCTTTCGAAGTCAACGTCGCGATCGGCATCAACACCAGCACGATGACGGTGAACTCGTCGGTCGCGGGCGCAGGCACCACGCCCGGCACCCAGGCCAACCAGGGCGCCGCCATCCAGCTCACCACGGGGCAACTGTGCGCGATCTTCACCGGTCTGGTCACCGACTGGAACGATGTCACCGCCAACAAGATCCCGTACCTGGACAAGACCGGTACGCAGCAGCTCGCGGCTTTCAATTACGCCAACGCCAACAGCGGGGGAACGCTGCAGGCCTATTCGAGTTCGTCGCTGCCGATCAAGATCGTGTACCGCGGCGATGGCAGCGGCACGAGCTTCATCCTGACCAACTATCTCAAGGCGGTCTGCCCGCTGCTCGATTCCACCGGCGCGTTCGGCTACACCTCGATCTTCAACACCACGACCCTGCCGAGCACGTCCTTCAGCAACCTGATCACCCGTATCAACGCCGTCCGCGGCGCGGGTGGCTGGAACAACACGACGGCGACAAACGCCTGGGTCCCCGCAACCGGCAGCGGTGGCGTGGCATCGGCCATCAGCACCAGCAGCGGCAATGCAGGCCGCATCGGATATGTCAGCGCCGACTTCACCCAGCCCTACACCACCCAGGTTGGGACCATCGCCGCGCCGCTCTCGGCAGCGCTGCAGAACGAGCAGCTCCGCAGCGCGGGAACCTACGTTCCGAACAACTCGGTGACCCCGCCGGCCACCCGTCCGGCGAACTTGACGTTCATCGCGCCGACGCCGGCTGGCGCCAACGCCGCATGGGGTGACACCAGGCTCAAGACGCCGTCCACGACCTGGACCTGGAACGACTACAACATCTATGCCAACGTGTTCGGCGCCGTCACCCAGTCCGGCGTGACCGTGACGGGCCTGCCGGTGTTGCCGCTCACGAACAGGCTGAACGCCTATCCGCTCAGCGGCACCACCTTCCTCGACCTGTATAGCTGCTACAACGTCCAGGCCGACTCCAACCGCGTCACCAACCTCGTCAACTTCCTGACGACGTACATTGCCGGCGCCGATTCCGGCGATGGCAACTTTGATCCGGATGTCTCGGCGGTGGTCCAGAACGCAGGCTTCCACCTGGTTCCGGTCAATTATGCCCAGAACATCAAGAAGCAGTACTGGGGCTCCCTGACGACCGCCATCTTCGCCGCGGCCGCCACCCAGGCGAACGGCTGCCTGAACGTCGCCAACGGCGCCAGCGGCGGCGCCAAGTAAAGCGACGCGGTTGCGGGTGGCGCAATCCCGGTTGCGCCACGCCGGGACAGTGCCGAACACATGACGCGACCGGGCGCCTCTTCGAGGCGCCCGGAATTATTCGCTGGGCGCCGACAACAACCGTGACGGCTCTCGACCTTGAAGCTCACCGGACAAACAACGATGCCGAAGCAAAATGCCATCCTGACTTCGCGGCGTATCGGCCGGAACACGACGCGGCAGAGCGAGCGGGGATTCACGCTTGTCGAGATGCTGGTCGTCATCGCCATCATCGGCTTGATCATGGGATTGGTGGGCCCACGCGTGCTGAGTTACCTGAGTGAATCGAAGGTCAAGGCCGCCAAGATCCAGATGCGGAGCTTCGCGAGCGCGCTCGACCTGTTCCAGCTCGATACCGGCCGTTACCCGTCGACTGCGGAGGGGCTCACGGCGCTGGTGCAGCGGACGTCAGGCGCTGCCAACTGGAACGGTCCCTACCTCAAGGGCGGTATGGTTCCAAATGACCCATGGAGCCATCCTTATATCTATCGGGCGCCCGGCGAACATGATGCCTACGATATCCTCTCCTATGGCTCCGATGGCCAGGAGGGAGGCAGTGGGACTGCGGGAGACATCTCGTTGGAGAAGCTGACCAGCGCCGCTAGCAACGAGCAATGACGTTGCCTGCGATCACGCGTGAGCCTCGTGAGCGAGCGAGCTGTGATGATCGCGATCGGGAGGCCGAGAAGCGGGCGCAGTCCGGTCTCGATGCACGCCACATCGGCGCGCTCGACGAACTCTTCCGCGGAAACCGCCTTACCTCTTCTGCCAAGGCAGCGCGTGCGCCCCGGGTTTGCCCGCCGCCTCACGCGTGCGCTGATCGGCCCCCTGCGATCTCGTTGTTCCGTCTTCCGGCTGATGATCGAGCCCCGCAAGCCAGCGACCGTCAGGCGACGTTGGCGGCGGGGCGCGGCGTCCTGGCCGATCGGTCATGATGGCGCCCATGGCGCGCAGATCGTCGGGCGTCAGCCACGCGATCTCGTGGGCGTGCGTCGCCAGCATCTGTCCGATGATGCGCGGCGGCACGCCGAACCCGCTTGCGATACGCGCCATGGCGATGGTCGCCTCTTCAGTTTGCGCAGTCTCGTGGCCGAACTTATCGGACACGCCGTGGACGCCGATCGCGGCCTCATAGCTTGCGAATTTTTCGTTTCCAGCCGCGAACACGATGAAGCAGGCCGATGCGCAGCGCGATCCGGCCGCAACGATGGTCGGCAGCTTCGCCCTGCGGATCAGGCCGGCGAGATTGACCGCCTCGGCGAGGCTGCCGCCCGGTGAATCGAGCCGTACGGCCGAGATCAGGCGGTTGCCGTCATTGGCTGCCTTGATCAGTGTTTCCGCCGTCTCCGTGTCGCCTTGGGCGACATCGCCGCTGAGCGCGATGATGGTGACGTCGCCTTTGAGAGTCACGCTGCTCAGCTCGGCGGCGGTCGCGGCCGTGCTGAAGATGGCTGCTCCCAGGACCCGCAGCATGGATGACACCATCGCCATCGGCGGCCTCGGTCTCATTTGCGCGCGACGGATGGCGGTGCCGCGCCCGGCGCATCGAAGGTCGAGGGTGCGCGCCGCATGCTGTCGAGGCGCTCGCGGAATTCCTCGGCCACCACCTGGGCGTCGTGGCCGTTGCGCACCAGCTTCGTCGTGACGAACACGATGATCTCGGAGCGGAGCTTGGTGTCGCTCTTCTGACTGAGCAGGTCGCCGAGATATTTGATCTGGTTGAGGCCGGGAAGTCCGGCGACCGAGCGCTCGTCGTCCTCCTTGATGAGACCGCCGAGCAGCACGGTCTGGCCGCTGCTGGTGCCGACGGTCGAATGGATCCGCCGCTGCGAGATCGTGGGCGTCAGGTTCTGGGCGCTCGCGCCGCCCGGATTGACGACATTGGAGACCTCCTGCTCGATCTCGAGCTCGATCGATCCGTTCGGATGCACATGCGGCAGAACCTTCAGGATGATGCCGGTGTTCTGCCTGCTGATGCTGCTCACCACATTGAGGCCGGTGACGGTGCTGCCGGTCGAGATCGGCACCTGGTCGCCGACCTCGAGGATCGCCGGCTCGTTGTCGGAGACCACGAGCGATGGAGCCGACAGCACCTTGACGGTGGTCAGGGTGGACAGCGCGTTGAGCACCAGCTTGGGATTGGCTTCGGCACCGAGCAGCAGGTTGAATCCGGGCAGCACGCGTGCGAGCAGGGCGGTCTGGGCGGCGGATTGCGCGGCGCCGAACAGGCCCACCGATCCCTTGTCGGGGCCGGCGCCGGCATTGGCGCTGGTCAGATAGGCCTGCACGCCATACTGTAGCTGGTCGGTGAGCGTGACCTCGGCGACCATGGCATCGACGGCGACTTGCAGCCGCGGCCGATCCAGCGACTCGATCGCCCGCTCGATCACGAGGTAATCTTCCTGGTTGGAATAGACCATGATCGCGTTGGTCGATTTGTCGGCGGTGACACGAACATTCTGAAATATGCCGCGCGGAAGCGAGCCCAGCCCAGTCCCGCCGCCGCCGGGTCCCGCAATATCCTGGTCGTCGTCCTTGCGATCGGAGAATCCGACCTGGGCCGCGCCGCTGCGATTGGCGGTGCCGGAATTGTCGGTGCTGCCCTGGGTGGTCGTCGCCGGATTGTTGCTGCTGCTGAGCGTGCCGGCACCGAGCGAGTCGATACGCGATGTCGTTCCGCTCTGACCGGGCGCGGTCGGACTGCTCTGGCTGTCACCGGCCGATTGCGAGCTGCGGCCGACGAACATCTCGTTGAGGATGCGGGCAATGCTACGCGCGTTGCCGAAGCGCAGGCTGTAGACCCGCACCGTCGTGCCGGTGGGATCGGAGCGGTCTAGCCGCCGCACCCATTGGGTGGCGCGTTCCAGCACCTTGCTGTTCTTGCTCACCGCCAGCACCGCGTTCATGCGCGACACCGGCTGAAACTTGATCACGCCCTGTCCCTGTCCGCCGTCGGCGGTGTCGAAGACTTTCTCGAGCTCGCGAATCATGGTCTCGGGCGCGGTCGACTTCAGCGGATAGAGCCCGACCGACTGATTGCGCAGCCACTCCACATCGAGCGTGCCGATGACGCCGAGCGCCGCCTGGCGCTCGGAGGCGGTGCCCTGGATCAACAGCACGTTGCGGGCCTGATCGACGCGCACGGCGCCGGGGCGCGACAGGAAGCTTTCCGCGGTCTTGCCGATCGCGGCAGCAGAGACAAAGCGCAATGGTACGATCGAGACGCCATAGCCGGGCTGTCCGGCGCCGACTACCGAGACGCCGGCGCCCGCGGCCTCCGGCAGCGGCACGATGCGGATCAGATTGTCTTCACGCAGCAGCGCCGCATTCGACATTCGCAGCACGCTCTCGAAGATCGGCAACACGTCCTTGCGCGGAATCCGCTGTGCGGAGGCCAGCGTGATCACGCCCTGCACCCGCGGGTCGACGACGTAGTTCATTCCAAGGCTGTCACCAATCACGGATTTCACCACCGTCGGAATATCGGCATTGTCAAAATTCAGCTCGATGCCGCCGCCCTCGGTGACGACGTCGCTGTCGACGACGTTCGCCAACCGGGTCGTCGCCGTTGTGGCGGCGTCGCGTTGCGTCGGTGCCGGCGCGAGATCCTGATCGGCGCCGGGAAACACCATCGGCTGCGTGCGCGCGGATGCCGTTGCGGCGGAGGAGGTCCCGCCGACCGGGCCGTTCCAGCGCGCGCGCAAGTCGGCATCGCGGATCGGGTCGGTCACCTGGTCGCGGCCAGGCAAATCGATGCCCTTGTCCATCATGCAGCCGCCGAGCAGGCCGGCGAACGCAAGCCAGGTGCCGGTCACTGCGCCAACCGGCGCCATGCGCGAGAGGCAGAACGGTTGGAGACGTTGCTCGACCAGTCCCTCTTGTCCGCCTCGCGGGGATGCCGCGGTGTCACCGGCAGATCGGTTGTCAATGCGCATCGCTTGCTGCCTTCCAGGGACGATCGGCAGGAGCGAGGCTGCTGCCGGCGAGATCCTCGACCTCGTTGACCAGCGCCTCGGCACGACCGATCAGTGCGCGGGCGTAAGACGGATTGATCGGCCGATGCCCGAAAGCTGCGCCATCGAGTTGCGAGTTGATCTCGCGCGCCAGGGCGGCTCGCCTCGCGGTGATCGTGCCGATCGTGTCGAGATAGCGCTGATAGCCGACGTCGCCGCCCTTGATGGCCTGGGTCGCAAGGGCAAGGCCGTTGCGTCCGAGTTGGCCGAGCGGACCGTTGATCCTCTTGGCGGCGCGCGCCAGATCCATATAGGTCTCGCGATCGTTTGCGAGCTCCGCTGGCAGCGCGTCCGCTTCGAGCGCATCGACAAGCACGACGCCGTCGTGGATGTAGCGGTCGGTCAGGCCCAGCAATGCCAGCATGGTGGGCCGCAGGTCCGCGTGGTGCGAGAGGATGTCCGGTGTTTCGCCGCGGTGAGCGATGCCCGGCCCAGCCATGCCGAACCAGCTGCCGGCGAGAATTTGCGCGATGTCGCCGCGCACCCACGCCGTGTCGGGATCGACCGCAATGCAGGCCGGCGGTTGTGCGCAGTCGGCGCGGCTGGCGGCCGTCCGGATGATGTAGTCGGGATCGGCGAACATCAGGACATGCGGCGTGCGCGCGGGGCTTGCCGTGACCATGTGCATGAGCTGCATCTGGGCGCGGTCCGCGACCATCGATGTCAGGCGATCGCTCTTGCCGGTGACCGGGTTGACGACGCCAAGCTTGCCGACGTCCTGCGCGAGCGTGCGCGTCAGCGGATCGGTGGATAGCGGATTGCCGCGGATGTAGAACGGCGGCGTGTTGCCGGCTTGAACATCGAACGCGGTGACGTTGCGCCGCTCGGTCGCGAGCAGCCGATCGATGGCGATGCTAATCGCGCCGGTCGGCCCGTAGCTGCACGGCACCGCGACGCCATCGCACGCCGGCGGGCTGGGTGGGCCGCCGACAAAGCGGTCGTTGCTTGTGGGCACCACGACGAACAGCGTGTTGCGCGTGGTGATCCCGCTTGCCGCGAGCCGGTCGACAAAGGCCTTGAAGGCCGCATCGTCTGCCGCGAGCCTGGCGACATGCTCAGTTTCGCCGGGGCCGAGGGCGCGCCGGCGCGCGGCGGCCGGCCGGTGCGCATTGCCGATTCCGACATAGACCACCGGGACGCCGGCCTCCAGCATCGCCGCGGCATAGCCGAGCGATTGGGCGGCCGTTGTCTCCGACGCGCCGGGAAAGCCCGGGTGGCCTGCGTCGTCGTCGATGATATCGCCGTCCAGATCCTTGACCGGGCCGTCCGGCGAGATCACCGGCTGCACATTGCGGTTGCCGAACAACGCGCTGAAGCCGGCGTAGCCGCCCGGCTCATCGGGCAGCAGATCGGGACGCGCATTGGCGTTGCTGCACAATGCACTGCCGCGGGCGCAATGGATGGCGATGCCGAGCAGATCGGCGCGCACCTTGCGCGGATCGCCGGCAGCAGCGCGCGCTTCGGAGGCACCGAGCGTGGCCGCGACCTCGGGGCCGATCTCCTGCAGCGTCAGACCTGTCGTTGCGAACGCGCCGACGTCGCAGCCGGCTGATGTGAACGGCACCCATGGCGCGGGCACGGTCTTGCCGGTGTCGGCCAGCATCAGCGGCTTGCCGTCGCTGCTGTTCGCGGTCCAGTAGGCGAAGGCGCTGGCGAAGCCAACGCTGCCGTCGCTGCGGAGCGCAGCGCTGCTGTCGCCGATCGGCACGCCCATGCGGTCGCCATGCAAACCGGTCAGGATCGTGAGCACGTCTGTGGCTGTCTGGGCCAGCGGCGAGGTCTGGTGATTGCTCCCGATGATTCCGCCGCGCGTGATGAAATCGCGCAAATGTGGCATCTGCTCGAGGTCCGACGGAACGTTCGGATTGTCGCGGCGCAGGTGAACGTTGTCGAACTCGATCTGCACGACGCGCTTGATCACACCGCCGCGCGAGCGCAGCTCGCACGCGGCGAGCGCCTGTCCGGCCCCGGTGCTGCACGTCACGATGCAATCCAGCGCCAGGAACAGGGCGCCGAGCAGCAGCGGCATGAGGCCGGCACGGATGCGACTCGAACGCATGACGCCACGTCTTTGATACCGGTGTTTCGTCTCGACGATCTCGATGTCGATGGAAGCCGCAGCGTCGGCTGGATGCCGCCTGCTGCACGTCTTGAGTGTGTGCGGCTTGGATGACGCCGTCGTTACAACAACTCTCGCGCGATGCGCATGGCGACAATGTCCGGCTGTGATTCATCTTCACAGATTTGACGCATACACGCCGCGACGCGCGACATCTTGCGCCGCTTGCAACGAGAAGGCTTGCAACACGCGTGCGCCTGGCGCAGGTTGATTGTCGCACGCGCTGATGACGATCCATCGACGCTGGTGCACGCAGACAAGTACACGCACGCAAGTACACGCACGCAAGTACACCCGGACAAATGGACGGCCGGCAGATGTCGATCGCATTGCAATCGTTGATGGTCGCTGCGCTTTGTCTTTGTGCGTTGTTTGCTCGCGCTGCGGAAGTTCCGGCAGGCGGCGAGGTCATCGTCGACAATCCGGTGGAGCTCCAGCCGCTGCAACAGTTGAGCGCGACCAGGGACAAGCCGCTGTTCTCGGCCGCGCGGCGGGCGCCTGCGAAGCCGGTCGCGCCGGTGGCGCGGCAGGAACCGCCG
>NZ_JACMYP010000038.1 GCF_020889705.1 Bradyrhizobium altum
CTTTGTCGAATCCGCTCCTTTGGCCGTCGCCGCCCCGATGCCAGAAATCCCAAGTAGCTGCAGAACCCTCGTCGACAAATCGGACAGGATGCCGATCCGAAGCAGCACGAAAGCGAGCATCCCAAAAACCAGGATCGTGAAGAAAAACACCTGGAAGGCCGATAGGCTGCCGCGATTGTCAGGGCCCGCTGTGATGCGGATGGGATTCCAAGCCTGTGCGCCGCGGAGAGATTGGCCGGATACACGCATGAAAGCTTTCGCTGCAATGAAATAGGCCAAAACCACGATCAGCAAGGCGATGACCACACTCGACGAAAGCGGGCTCACATAGACCGGTAGGTATGAAACATTGAAGGGCCTACGTGTGTTGTCGCATTGATAGATGAACAAATTGCGTTTGGTCCAGAATCCGGACGCACTCGCCGGGACGTCGACCGAAACGATCGTGTCGCCGGCGGACAGCAGACGCCGTGCGACCAGATCATCCGTATCACCGGCTCTGCGCGCGCGCACCATGTCGCCTGTCATCGCGGGGCGAGCTGTCGTCATCATTGATGAGCGCAAAATAGTGGGCGTCCGAGTCCAGCGAGCTGGTAAGCCCGAAATCGACCAGACTGCCTGCAGGGATAAGATTGCCGTTGTAAATGATCGCCGGACTGTTGGCTGTGTTGGCGAGCTTTCGGAAAGCCTCGCCGCCCGCGCAATCGGGGACCGGTTTGCGAGCTGCCCTCGCTGCGTCCTTTACGCTTGCGGGCTGCTGCGCGGCGCTCTTGGCGGCGGCAGGTTCGCTGCCCTTGATCGTTGTCGTTGTTGCCTGTTCGGGCGAGCCATCGGGGCCCACGGCTCTGGATGCACTAGATACAAGAAGACAAGCGATGAGCGTGATCACTCGGGTGAAGCCCAAACGAATCTGCCGCCGAACCGCCATGCGGGCAGCATTTGCGATCTCGACCAACGATCATCTCCAATGAAGAAAAGAAATGCAGCGATGAAACGACCTTAAATGGTATTGACATACGATTGCACGAGCAAGACGAACCGTGACGTGGGGAGTTATGCACAGAAATCCCGGCATGATGCGTATTGACCATGACCGCGCCGAACCTCTGCTGCGACGGGGAGGTAACGGGAGGCCCGCGCAAAAATCCCCGCAGGTAGACGCCCGCCCGGACTTGTCATGAAAGCATTCCCCAATTGCTCGATTGCTATTCGCAGCGTCCAAAATGAGATGACAGCTGCTGCTCATGGCCAATCGCAGTTGCCGGCAATTTGCATTCGTCAACCTGAAGTCCCATGAGGGCATGGTTAGCATGCGCACGGTCTATAGGCGGCCTACATGGTTGGCCTTCTGCCATTTGAGTTCGAGATCGTCAGCGACGTAGTTGGGCGGCTGCGCCGTGCTTTGATCGAAGTAGTGCCTGAAGTCTACGTGGGCTTTCATATTGTCCGGACGATACTCTCCCATCCGGTCATATAGCAGGACTGGTCCTGACGCGAAGCGCCTGTAGACGGACTTATGCATCGGTGAGTTGGATTGGCCTGTTTGGAGATCCACTGGGAGGTGACGCACGCCGGCCTTGAGCCATCCACCCGCCTGTTCGTTGTGCTGAGGACCAGCGGGATCAGGCGAAAGCCGCAGCACGCTTCCGTCATGCTTGAGCCCATTTGGAATCAGAGATGCGCCCGCGACCATCCAGTTCAAGGCTACATCCGACAGGCGAGCTTCGTTTTCCAGGTAGCCGCCGCCGATATCAGCGTGGACGCCGGGAAACCATACCTGCTCGAAGTACAGGTTGCCTAGGCTGTCGCGTTCGTCCTCTTATCCGCCGTCGGCGACCAAGGCACTCTTTTGAAATCCGCCCGGTTCTCGTCGATCGAAATTGCATGCTTGGCGAAGCCGACATTCCTGTTGAGCGTGGTATCATAGAATTTGTGTTTGGGGGGTGCAATATGCAACGTCAGCATCCGCTTCCAGAAACTATAGCCCGGCAGAGGCGGCGCAATCTTGAGATAGTTCATGATAAAGGCGATTACCGCCGCAGCGAATCCGACGTAACTCAGGATACGGGCGGCCAGCCCGGCCCAAGGGAAAACGGGTTCAAGCAGGCTGCCGCCCCAATGCAGACCGAATAAGAGCGCAATGCCGAAGACCACCAGCGCCGGCCCAAGATACTTGTGCCCGAGAGCCGCCACCGTATCGAATACGCCGATGAAGTAGGGAAATACGTTCGCCTGCTCGGTGCGTCCGACAGTTTGAGAACAGCCATGTTTCTTCCTGAATTCCGCAGCGATTGCGTCGCGGGTTTCAAGGAGGAATTGGCGGTAGCCCTTGGTATCCTTGCGGCTATAGGATGGGCAGAACTGATAGACGTTCTTAACCGCGTGCTCCGCGAGCTTGTGGATGCTTTTGGAATCGCGGCGTAACGGGGAGCCGTCGGACAGGTTGCGCGGGATGCCGCACGATGACATGACGCCCGCAACCGAGCGCACAGTATATGCGCCGCGACTGAACCCGATCAGATAGATGCGATCACCTTCTTCGTACAGGCTGATGATTGCCGCATAGCAGTCGACAATGTTCCGGGTGATGCCGAGCCCCGTCGCCATGCTGGCGAGATTGTACAGCCAGCGCATCCAGCCAATCTTGAAGTGACCACCATCGGATGCTGAGCCAAGTCCGGCATCGTAAAAAGCAACCTGTTCGGCTGGTTCTACCTTTGTGTCCGGGCCTACGCGGCACGCACGATAGAGCTTGTAGACGTTCGTCCGTGCTTCGTCGAATTTGATGCCGCCGGCTTGGCCTGTGCCGTCGGAGAAGATCACGATATTTTTTGGCATCGCACACCATTCCCCAAAAGTACCCAATAAACCACCCATATCATGGAGGCAGCCGACAAATGCATCATCCGGGCCTACGACGCGCTCAAATCCTGCGCGTACCAAGCGAAGCTTGCATGCAACGTTCGTGCGTTCGTGCGTTTGTCGGCGGAAGCCATCCTCACCGGATCGCCTGGTCGGCGCGGCACGCTTGCGCCAACTGGTGAAGGCCGAAAGATCGCCGCTGCGAAGAGGATAATCTGGATCGCGCCTTGTTTGGAGGGCCGTCTACCAAGCGTCGCTCAGGCCAGCGACGTGCCAGAGGATGGACGTCGACGACCGGAGACGTATTACGCGTGAGCTCAGGGATAGAGCTGATAAAAGAGCGAGTCGATGCGGCTTCTGATTTCGCTGGCGAACGCGGAAATTCCTCGGCCTTGGCATTATCGGCCTGCCGCTGCGGATCGTCGAACGGATCGTTAGTAGCCAGATTGCTAAGTCGCGCGATGTCATGGATGATGTCGACGGCTAGGGGACATTCGATAAATACGTGTTGGATATCTGTGATCCAACCCTGCTTCGTTCGCCGGCGAAGATCGGTTGCAGCAATGCCCAGCTCTTGCAGCTTGCCTTTCGCAGTCATGAGCTTCTCTAGCCAGCTCTCCTCCGGCGAAGCCATCCACGCTGCCACGCATGCTTCCTGGGCGGCAGTCAGCGCATCTTTCGTGAACTCCTTGAGGTCTGCAATCTCCTTCCTGCGGTCGCGCGCGACCGCAAACCTGTGAGCGACCCACAATCCCAAGACTGCGACCACGAGCCCAGGCACAGTAGGAGCGTAGATCGCAAAATCTGTCCAGGAGGGAGGACGTTGCTCAAGCTGAATGGTGAAGGTCTGGGGCTGGGAGCCGGGACCGACGTTGATCGTGACCGGCTGCACCATCAGTGCGCGTGCGCTGCCTCTTGGGCGCCTGAGCGAGCTCGATCGCTTCGTTCACGGTCGCAAGATAGCTCTGGTCTCGATCCGACTTGACCCGAACGCGGCGGCGGACGTCAACCTTGGTCATCCCCTCGGCGAAGACGAGGCCGCCGAATGCCTCGTCCAAGAAGGACGAGCCGATCCCGGTCGTGCCATCAAGATCGACCGTGACCACGTCATTCTCCTTCAGTGCGGCAATGAGCACCTTCCTGAAGTTCTCGCCGCTGAAAGGACCTTGCTTAATGAACCTCGGCCCGATATGGCGACTGAAATCCTGTGCCAGCGAGATTTTCCGTGCACTCATCCTGGATCTCCAACGCAGATCCTAAGTGTCTAATCCGCCACACTATCAGAGTTCCGCCGATCGAGGTGGGAAAATCTGAGATGGTTTGGTTCTGCTTCGAATAGGCGTAGACACCCCGATTTGAGAGCATACCCGCAATTCTCCGTCATCGCAGGTATCGATGAAGCGCTTCATATCCTGGAAGCCTCGCCCGCGGCCGGGTTGCGCCGTGAAGGTGCGGTGTAATTCGGTCGCTGCAGCAATCATGTTCCCGTCCGTCGGTGTCAAGGTCATCCCAGGCTCTTGCCCATTTTGGCCGCGTCTGGATCACGATTCACCGTGCTGGCGGCCACGATGCCATCAAGGTGATCTGAGAGGGTAGCCCAAAGAGCCACCGCCACCGATAGCTCAAGGTGCCCTGACAGAGCGAGGAATAAGCTGGCGGATGACAAAACAAGACCGCCCGCTGTGATGGCGTTCGCTGGATCGCAAAGATATCTTAGCATCGCCACCTCTCTAATGGCCGAGGACTTGCGCGCGCGAGAAAATGCGCTCTGCAATGCGCAGATCTTCGATGCTATCGATTTCGCACCACGTGAGATCATCGCATCGCGCGGCTGCAAGCTGTAAGCCGCGCCTCTCGACCAGAAAGCCAAGAAGCTCCTCGGTGTAGGCCTGCCTAGCTCCCGATCCGATGATCTCATCCAGAGCTGGTACGATCGTTGCCTTGAGGGTCTGGGCCGAAAACCGTAGCAGGTTCATAGTTTTGAAAAGCTATGGGCCGTCCGTGACAAGATTAGCCGCCGTTTGCTTCATGCGGAACCCTGTGATGAAGCCGTTATCCGACAAGAGAACTGCAGACCCTTCGATCGATTTGTCGAAGGGAGCTACTGCTGCCATATCGGTCGCCGGGCCGATCAGGCGGCGCAATGCATCTTGCTCGAAGAAAACGTCTCCCTCGAGGAGAAAGCAGTCTCCCGAAAGCAGTGCCTCACGCGCCGGCCATCGGGAATAGGCACTGCCGGTGCGATCGAAAACGGTCGACTCGACGTAGTTGATTTTCAAGCCCGCCGAAGCGGTCGCCACACGCATCCTGGATGGCGTCCTTGCGGTAGCCAACGACAATCGTCACCTCACCGATGCCGGCTGCCTCTAGGTTTCGCAGGGCGTTGTGCAGGATCGGTATGCCGTTGACCTCGACGAGTGGTTTTGGCCGCAGATTCGTCTGCGGCCGCAGGCGTGAGCCGAGGCCGGCTGCAAGGACGATAGCGCGGCGATGAAATTCGGTCATAATGCTAACTCTCTGCAATTTCCAAGCACGCCGAACCACCAAGAATTCAGTTCCACGTGTTCAGAGTTGCGGACAGACGCCGCAAGCCCTTGTCGAGCGAGCCAAGATCAACCCCGTAGGAGAGCCGGACCCCGGTTGGATCGCCAAAGATCGTGCCCGAAACTGTCGCGACACCAGCGTCCATCAGCAATACGTTAACGACGTCATCGGCGTTGGATTCGGGGCCAGGGCCCTTGGTGCGCCGCTGCCAGCCTTTAAGATCAAGACAGAAGTGAAATCCGCCTTGGGCTGTAGGTTGGGGGATCGACCTCAGCGTCGACAGGATCGAGAGCCCAAGCGTTCGCGCATCACTGATCTGACGTTTAAGTTTTTGTTGGAAGGCGTCATCACCGGAGTCCAAATGGTGGAGCAGTGCATGCTGGGAAATGACATTTGGATTGCAGGTCGTATCGCGTTGTAGCGCCTGCGCCGCGCTAATAACGGGTCTTGGGCCGGCGAGATAACCAATCCGCCAGCCAGTCAGGGCCAGGGATTTGGAGAACGAGTTAACGACTAGTGTGCGGTGGCGCGCCAAAGGAGCGACCGAGACGATCGAATGATGAGTGTGTGGAGCATGGACGTAAGCTCCATAGCATTCATCGAACACAATCCACAGATCCCGCTCAACTGCAAGCTGGCCAATTTCAGCAAGAGTTTCGCAGTCATAAATCGTGCCGGTCGGATTGTTCGGGGTGTTGACAACGATCGCTTTAGTCTTTGACGTAACTGCCGAAGCTAGATCCGAAAGCTTCGGCACGTAATTGTTGGCCCTTGTCTCGATGAAGATCGGGACCCCGCCAGCCAAAAGGACCTGCGCGGGGAAAGAAGTCCAATGTGGAACGGGGATGAGTACCTCATCTCCCGGATTCAGAAGCACCATAGCTGCGTTGAAGAGAGCATGCTTGGAGCCGCTCGTAACCGCGATTTCGTCCGTCGACCAAGGTTGACCGGTCTCGGTGGAAAGTTTGCGAGCGATCGCGTGTCGGAGCTCTATCGGGTCACCTATCTCGGTATTGCGGTTGATATTGCGATTAATCGCGATGATCGTGCCCTCGCGCACCATTGGCGCTAGATCACTCTGGATCTCCTCGGCGGTCAAATCGATGATTTGCTCGGCGCTCGCGGCAGCTGCTTTGAGCCGCGGTCCACGCGGCAGCGGTGTCTGGGTATTTGAACAAGGCTGTTCGCTCCGCCAGCATGTGCGCTCTCCGTCAATCCGGCATGTCACCATTGGCGCTGCGACGCGAAGCTTGTCCCCTACGTAAAAGGACGACCTGCTCATACTGAAGCTGACGGTTCATCATCCATTTGACGGTTTCGGTGGTTGGAAAGCCACTGAGGGGTGAGGGATTGCGACCAAAGGATGTCATCAACTTTGGCGAGTGGCGGAAGAGCGGCCGTGCCATCGTAAGTCCTCTGCGCCGGATGGTATGGCAGATGGTTTCATATCAACTGTCCTACGGAATCGCTGCCGTCTCTGAATGAAAGGAGTCGCATCGGCGCCCAGGCAGATATCGCGCTTCGGCTCGGGCCAGTTCGTCGTATCTTAGCAGCTCGAAGACCTCATCAAGCGTCGCAATACCAGGCTCAATGCTCGCAGTGTTCTCCTCGGCGATAATGCGATGACAGACTTGCCGCATTGCCGCTATTGCAGCTCGCATCGAGTGGTTAGCCCAGATCACCGTGGAGATGCGAGCTTTGCGATACAGAGGCCGATGTTCGATAGTATTTGGTAGGAACGATCACGACCGGCAACTTGTTCTGCCAGGCGCGTGCGAACGCAAGGATCTCATCTGCAGAACTCCTTCGCGAGTGAATGAGGATCGCGTCGGCTCCCGCATCCGCATAAGCGTGAGCGCGCATAACCGCTTCGTCCATGCCTTTACCGTCGATCAGTGTCTCGATCCGGGCCACAAGAACGAAGTCTTCGGCCAATGCATCCTTCACCGCGCACAGACGGCCGGAGAATTCGTTGACATCGGCGAGCGGATGCCGATCGCCAACAAACGAGTTCGTCTTGGGAAAGCAGCTGTCCTCCAGCGCGACACCGGCTGCGCGGCGTTGATGGAGTTTGCGCGCCAGCAAACGAGCATTGTTGAAATTCCCGAAGCCGCCATCACCATCGACGAGGACAGGCAGTTGAGTCGAGTCTACGATCCGGTCGATTACGTCCGCGAGTTGGCTCCGGAACGCATCGTTGGCGTCACGGTAACCGAGGGAGCACGCGATCGACAGACCGGATGCCCAGAGGCCTTTGAAACCTGCGCGCTCCGCTATCGCGGCGGAGAGACCGTCATGCGCTTCCATAAGAAAGGAGAGCTCGCTGCTGGAGCAGACCTCGGCCCGCAGCATGTCTGCAAGTGACGAACCAGCGGAATGATCAGGGCGATTGGCGAGGACAGATTGGGATTGATCTTCCATACCAATTCCTTGGGCGCTGGACCGGCGGAGGTTCGCGCAGTGAAGGTGACATGCGTCTGTCATCTGAATCAATTGCGAGGGTTGGTAGTTGACCGGGGGCCCTAAATTGTTGCGTCAAGCTGCGCAGGAGCTTGGCTGAGACCGATAGAAATTGGGTCGATTTTGCATGTTCCTGCCGTTGCATGCGCGCGCAATAATTCGGTTTGCGCGTCCTTGACCTCCGGACTGCGTTCGGCGGTCCGACCTTGTGGAGGGGAGAGCCGATCAGCAGGCACATCATGGCCGGGCTGTCGCCTTCTCATACTCAGTCCCACAGGATAGAGCGCTCGTCGACCGCAACGTTAATACTGACGTGTGAGCCAGAGTGCACCACGAGGTATAGCTAAGGCTGACTCGCTAGCACGCCATGAGCCAGCCGCTTTTTAGCCAATGGCTGCGGCGATGCCTGCCGCGATGGTCCTGCTGGTTACAAGTTCTTTGGGTACTGGAGCTCACATCGAATGATACGTAATGGTGAAATGGCGCTCGGACTATACGTCGTGCAGCTGGGATACATCGAAGGAGCTTGGCGCGATCGAGCGTGCCGGAGACTGGCGGTGTCGATATCGACCACTATGCGCACCTTGCGACACTTGCCGAAGGCGCGGCATTTCACTTCGGTTTTATTGCGGATAGCCCAAGAGTCGTCGAGCGTGACGATGCAAATATAGCGCGTGCGGGCCGATACATTTGAGCCAACCACGCTGCTGTCGGCTCTCTCAGCGAGAACAAAAGAAATTGGCTTCGTTGCGACAGCGACAACGACGTACCACCAGCCTTATCATCTCGCACGTATGTTCGCGTCCCTTGATCACTTCTCGCACGGGCGTGCGGCTTAGAACGTCGTGACCTCGGGAAATAAGTCCGAGGGGGCAAATTTTGGTGACCCGGAGATTCCAGAACATGACGCCGGTATGAGCGAGCGAGAGAGTTTGTCGGCGTCGTGAAAGGGCTTTGGGATACATGGGGAGACGACGCGTTCATTCGTGACAAGAAAAAGGGAATCTTCGTAGACACGTCAAAGTGGCATGTTCTCAATCACCATGGGACCTATTTCTCAGTGGGAGGGCCGCTGAGATCGCGCGGCCTCCCCAGGGATACCCGGTATTGGTGCAGGCCGGTTCATCCGACGCCGGGGTCAGGTTCGCTGCGGAATTTGCGGAAGTTGTGTTCACCGCTCAGCTATCGATCGAAAGCGGTAAGCACTACTACGCAAATCTAAGGGGAAGGCTCGCCAGCTTGGGCGTCCGGACGATCAGGTGCTGGTGATGCCGGGCATTGTCCCAATTGTTGGAAGAACCAAGCAGGAGGTCTCTGATAAGCTTGAAAAACTGCACCCTATACACATCCAGATGTCATGACGGAGACGGCAGATCGGTGGCGGGGCTTCGTCACCAACCTGCGTGCGATCAATTTTGCCTCTTTGGTGCCGGCCAGACGAATTTCATTCAGAGCCGCCAGAAGGTGCTCCTCGAGCATGGGTGAGGCCTTACTTGTCTTTCAGACAGGCCGCTCTGGGCGCTGTTTTAAGCGGAAGCTTGCTGGCGCGGCTGAAGCGGCAGATCGGAACCGCGGTGGGCGATTTGAAGATGGCACGTGAGCCACTCCGGCTCGCCTGCTCCCTCGTTAGCTACAAACATGGCTCTCTGGAATAGTTACTTCCTGGTCCGGCACGGGCGTGCCGGCTTGCGTCCTCTGGACATCGGTGTGGGAGGCGTCGCACCCTTGGCCGGCTCAGTGAACAATTCGGACAAGTGAACGCCCAACGTCGCGGCGATACGGTCCAGGAGATCAATGGTCGGGTTCTCTTTCTGCTGCTCAATGCGGCCCATGTACGAGCGGTCGATCCCGGCATCATAGGCCAATTGCTCTTGCGGAATGCCGCGATCTACACGGATCCGGCGCACATTCCAGGCCACAAGCGCACGAGCGTTCATGCGCCAAGGCAGCCATTCCGACGATTATGAAACCACTGGTTATAGCCAGACTATTGCGATAAGCTGGCACCCAAGTAGTTGGCTGTCTTCGCGCTATCGCTTCAACGAAGTAGCGTGAGACACAGATGTCGTGGAGTTTGTCGTCTTCGAATGTCGTCGACCCGTCACAAGCGAGCTCGCGGCGCTGCTGGCGGGAGAGCAAAATGGTGCCAGAGGTGCTGCAGCTTTTTCCGGGCGTCGCGACTAAATAGGACAACCGTTCAGCTGGATCTCGAAGAGTGAACGAATTCTCTCCACTTGGCTGCCTTCAGGCCGCGGCTTTTCACCAGCGCGCGCGGGCAGACGACGGGCCTCCATTCCGTTCCCGGCAGGGTGAAGAGCAACAACAGCCTAGCTGCGTGGCAAATCTGCGATCAGTCACCGGTATGAACTGCGAGTAGATCCAGCGCCGATGAAAGAGCAAATGCGCGGAATGGAGTTACCAGGTCATTGTGAGCCGATGTGCGCTCGCACCCACAGCGTTGGGCGAAAAAAGCTTGGCGCCGCGACGATTCGAGCGGTACCAAATGCCCCCAACTTGGTTATCGTTGCTGGGATTTCGATAGAGATTTCAGTTTGGTAGGAGTTTCAGGCAGTGCCGGCCGACCCGAAGATCGCAGAATTGGCGCCCAGCGCGCACGAGCTCACGTCATATGACAAGGAGCACGTTGTTACCTACATGCGGCTTCTCGATGCCGCGGCCGATAAGGCAGATTGGCGCGAAATCGCGCGTGTTGTGCTCGGGCTTGACCCGACCCTTGAACCGGATCGTGCGCGACGCACCTTCGAAAGTCATCTGGCTCGAGCGAAGTGGCTAGCGGGCCACGGCTATCGTGACCTGCTGCGTGGCGGTTGGCCAAAGGAATGAACATGGCGGATATCAGGATCGGCAGAATTCCTAGCAATCGCAAAACATGATCGTTGCATCGATTAAGTGCATGCAGGGCGGGTGCGCGGCACGCACGCAACCGTAAAGCGCCACAATCATCGGCTGCAGTTCGCCGCGCGTGAAGATCATGCGGGGAATGGTGCAATGCCGGATACTGACTGGAGATCTGAGGAAGCATACAGCGGCCTCAAGAAGGCAGAAGCTGCCGACCTGGCCTGGGAGTGGCTGCGCCGGGATCGCGATTACCAAGAGGCCTATAGGCGGTTATCTCGCCGCGAACGTTCAAAAGCAGCGGCGGGCCAGTTCCGACGGAAGTGGGGGCTCTCGTTTTCCAGCTGATCCGCAAAAAACGTTCGACAAGCAGGCAGTCTTCTGGGCACCCGAAGTGCTGTCGACCGTACTGGCTGTGCGGGCGGCCAACTGCGTGGCGCCCAAAAGCTACCAGCTCGATTTCGCCAATCTGCCAGGCGGCGAGCTTCGTCGCGCGCCGGATGGATGGCATGCTATCGTGCCGCTCGGGGGCACGAAGCATCGCCTTTGGCTGAGTAAGCTTCCGGCGAGCGGGTCTGCTGTCGTCCTCGATCTGCCGCTCGACGCGGATTTCGAGCTTCGCTTGCAGGCCGCACGTCGATTTTGGCTCGCGCTTGAGCATCGGCCGCTCGGAACGCCCCCTCTTGCTTTGCCGGCTTTGAAGCGGCGTCGGCTGATCCTCGCGCTGCGCGCACTGGATGGATGGCAGGAAGGAAATAGCTATCGCCAAATCGCGCAAGGCCTGTTTGGAAGTCATCGTATTGCCGAGCGGGGCTGGAAAACAGACGATTTGCGTAGCCGAACCATCCGACTTGTTAAGCTGGGGCGGCGCCTCATGCGTCTTCGCTGCCGCGCATTGCTCCACAAGGGCAGAGGCAGGGATGACCGTTCATGAGCTCTCGGGCGATCAATGGCATCGCCTCCGTACTGTGCGACCAATTCTTCTGCTGGCATGGCACGATCGGGATGGGATGAGGTCTTTGCGTTCGATCTCTCACTCCGTCCTTTGTCGTTGGGATTGCTGCAACAGAGACGTTATCTGGTCGGAAGAAGACGCCGGCCGCTTTGCTCGGATTGTCTCTCAGGTTGAGTGCTCTCGACTTGAACGGCGGGAAGTGCATCGACCTCGCGCAGACTGATGGAGGCCCGGGTAGGCATGTCAGGCAGCCCGCGCTAGCGCCGCCTTCTTGCAAAGGCGAGCGACCCACCGGCAAAAAGAACGAGCGATTTCGGGATGCGCGCTGCGATCCACCGCATAGGCCCGATACTGCATGCCACTTGGAGCGCGCGAGCCGGGTATGATTTGCAAAGCGCCCCCTCGCACTAGATCACTGACGATGATTTCCGGTGCGACAAGAAGGCATTTTCCTGTCATGACGGCCGGCAGAGCAAGATAGTTGTGATCGTACCGCGCGCCCGCTCTTATGTCGTTTGAGGACAGGTTCATGGCCCTCAGCCATGTCGGCAGGATGTCGGGACGAGATGTGATGTTCAGTATCGGCGTTGATCGAACGATCGAGAGCTCTCTGCCCGCGACCAGATTTGGCGGCCCCACGCATACCAGCTCCTCATTGTAGATCTCCCAGCTATCGGCAGGTTCGACGACGGAAAGGTCGCGTGTAATCAATATGTCGAAGTCATCCGAAGATGTTGGCGGCGACAGCGAGCTGACGACGTCCACGATAACGCCGCCCGCTTCAGCAAAGAACGCTTGCAGATTTGGAATCAGAATAGAGAAAGCAAAGGTCGATAGTGACGTGCGGACGACAATCCGATTGGTTCCCGCGCCCGCACGCCGGCGCATTCTCTTCGCCGTGAAGCCGACTGTCTCAAGCGGTTCGGAGACCGCGTTTGCAAATAGCCTCCCGAACTCGGTCAAATCACTGCGCCGCCCACGCCGCTCGATGAGGTCCGCACCGAGATACTCCCGTAGTACGGACAAATAACGGCTGACCGAGCTCTGCGTTGTCCCCAAGGTGCTGGCGGCGCGCGTGACGCTGCCTTCGCGTGCGACTATCACAAAAGCGCGGATGGCATTCAGCGGAACTTCATCGTCTTGAGCCGCCATCGTCTGCTCCGGCGCCAGAATGAACATCCATCACAATATTCGATGTCCACAGCGGAATTGCCGCGTATCAAGGGTCGGCTGCGCACAAAAGCCGCGTACCCTTCTACTTTACAGTTGGTCTGGCGCCGCAGCAGATTTGCGTCAAGCTCACCGTCTGCGGGGAGGGTGCTAGGTCCTCTTGCGACGTTGCGGTTTGGGCTTGCGACCCTTAGGTAGGGTGCCCGGGGCCGGCGCGCCTTTGGATGGCCGAACAAATAGCTCGGACACAGCAACACCCAGGGTCTCGGCGAGGCGATCGAGAAGATCAATTGTCGGGTTCGCCTGTTGGCGCTCAAGACCGCTCATATAGGAGCGATCAATCCCGGCGTCGTAAGCCAACTGCTCCTGCGGAATACCGCGCTCGACGCGGATCCGGCGCACATTGTAGGCCACAAGCGCACGAGCTTTCATGCGCGAAGGCAGCCATTTAGATGGTCATCAAACCACTGGCTATAACCTAACTAAAGAGCATCACCAAATTGGAGGTTTCGATCGATTTGTTCGAGGCCCAAAGACCTTTGAAACCTGCACGCTCGGCGATCGCAGCCGAGAGGCCGTCATGTGCCTCCATGAGGAAGGAGAGTTCGTTGCTGGAGCAGACCGCCCTGCGCAGGGTATCAGCCGGGGAGGAATCAACTTGCTGATCAAAGCCGCCGGCGAGGAGCGAATGTGAGGGCTGTCGCATGCAAACTCTCGTGGATCGAACGGCAAACGTGCTCGACAGCTGACATGTTTCTGTCATCTCGCTCAATTGCTAGAATCGGTAGGTGACACGGGCAGAACAACGGGGCATCTCGCCATGGAGGTCCGCAGTACCGACGGCGCTTTGAGGTCAGACGCCGTGCTCGCGTACGTATGCGCGTCGCAAGAGCGTTTGGAACGGTTGACTTAGGCCAAGCGTCCTATGAGACCAATATTCAGCTCACCTCTTCAATGATTTCTGCTTGCGACATTTGGCGCTATGGCGCTCATGGATTGGCGCGGAAATCCAGTTCAATTTCACGCGTTACGTCGATGACGCTCTCTGGATGGCCACCGTTCTCGAAGAGAGCATATTTCAGAGCTTGGGCGCGGTTGACAAACAAGCCGCCAAAAACGCCCCGTTGTTCGCGGGCAACCCAGTTACCCGCCCGATTCCTACCAACAAGAACGATCCGTGGGGCAGAGTCACGCGAGGGGACTCGAAGGGCGGAGTCATCATGTCCCCTCGTGAAACGAGAGCTTAGGCTCATGTGAAGAAGTCCATAGCGAAGGCATTCCAATTCGCATCGCGAACAGGTTGCGAAATTGTCAGGCGACTTACACCGCGGCCGAGAGCGAGGATGGAATGACATCAAAACTCATTTTCGCCGCGGTGCACATAAGCTGTGACGTTAGATGAGTGCCGAGCACCGAGATCGCATGGAAGGAATACGCCGATTGCAAACGGCGTTCTCCTACCAGTTCTGGCAATATGAGAGGGGCCGCGAGAGTGAATACAGAATGAGCGCAGCCACCAAGCGGCGAGCCCAGAGTTAGCCTGTCGCGGGCAAGCGTCACAACTGCCTAGATTTCCCGCAGAAATGGTTCGCGGCCCTTCGGCCTCGCGGGGGGCCAGCTTGGGAGCCATCTCCACGGTCTTGCTCTGCTCGGCGAGGGGGAGAGCATCATCCGCTTTCATTCTGCTCTACGCGAGCCGACGCAAGGAGGGGCAGGCATGGTCTGCGTGGGCGGCAACGTGTACAGCGTACCGGACACGGCGCGGCGGCGCGTTCTGGATGTCCAGGTGCTCGCCGACGCGATCCGTATCTTCGAAGACGGCACACTCGTTGCCAGCCACGCGCCACTTGAAGGGCGCGGCGAAAAACGGCTCGATCCTACCCGTCGGAAAATGCCTGCCCCAGCGCGCCGGCGACCGGGCGAAGCCAGTCCCCCGATCCTGCGGGCCGGCGCTCGCGTCGTCCGCCGCTCTCTCGACTTCTATGAAGCCGTCGGGCGGCGTCTTGCCCAGGGAGGTTCGCTATGAGCGTACCTGTCGCAGCCCTCAAACCGACCGGTGCCGCGCCGGCCGTCATCGATCGGGTCAAACGCAATCTTGTCGGCCTAAATGCCGCGCGCGCTCGAAATCCTCGACGTCACACTGCGCGGAATCGAACGCGGCGAGACAACCGCGGTCGAAGCGCTCGACATCCTGCTCGCCGAGGAGCTCACCCTGCGCGAGAACCGGCGCGTCAGAATGGCCTTGCAGATGGCGCGCCTGTCGGCAGTCAAGACCCTTGCCGGCTTCGACTTCTCGTTCCAACCCTCGCTCGATGGGAACCGCATCATGGCGCTCGCTGAGCTGCAGTTCATCGATCGCGCCGAGGCGGTGCATCTGATCGGACCGCTTGGTACGGGCGAGACGCATCTCAGCCTCGCGCTCGGTGTCGAGGCGGTCAAAGCCGGTCGTAGCGTCTACTTCGGCTCGCTCGCCGACATCGTCGCGACGCTCGCAAGGGCCGAGCGCGAAGGCGCGCTGCGCGAGAAGATCTGCCTATCCAACCTACGCCCATACCTCCGACCCTGCGTCGACGAGGACAGTCGCCGAAAAACGGAGATGTCGATCCCGCCCGCGGCCGATCCCCACACCCCGCAGACTGGTGAATTTTACTTCGGCGCTTCCGGGGAAAATTAGATCGGCATTTACACCTGTCTCAACTTGCCAAGTTCTCGTATCATCAGGGTGTGCAGGACTGTTTAGGCGAGTCTTGGACTTGCACACGCTGCTTCGCTGAGGCGGTTCTTATCGCCTGTGCGCTAACGTACGGTACGGCCAAATCGATGGCGACGTGCTCCGACGGGCAGTCAGCTTGAAGCTTTGGGCGCCTCCGACATCCTGACAGGGCCGCGGCCACCAGCTAGGCCAGTACTGGGCATTTCAACCGTCGTACCAAGCGTGAGCGAAGCATTCGACACTCCCTCCTCATCGCTTTCATCGGCAACCTTTGCCACCCAGCCGACAGACGCCAGTATTCGCGCCCAGCTCCAAAGGCCGCCGTCGCAAACCGCCGCAGCTAGGTGGCTATCGGAGGCTGCGAAATCAGTCGCTAGAGCAGCCGACAAGACTCGCCAATTCGAGTGGCATCAACGCCGGACCGAGCTACAAGATAATCCAAACAGCAGGACAGCAACATACCCGGTTAACGCAAAGCACCTTTCGCGAGTTGCTAGCTCGCCTGTTCTTCGCTGAGGGGGCGGACTGATGACGAGGCGTAGGCAGCTGAAACGAGCTTATAGCAACAGCATGCCTTTTCTTCGAGCAATTTGGGATCGTCGATCTGCAAGACCCCGCGCATCTTGCGAATCAGTCCTTGCTCTTCGAAGCGGATCAACGTTTCCGTGACACCTGCGCGGCGCAGCCCCAACACTGAGGAAAGGTAATCATGGGTGACTGGCAGCACGCGGGCGTCAACAGCTTCACTCGCAAGACACAGCCAGCTCGCAAGCCGTTGTTCACGATGGTGCCGAACTCCGCATAATCCTGTCTGGACGCATTGGAATGTCAGCGCTTGAACGTACTCAAACAGATGGTCGCGGACCTCTGGATGCGCCTTCATTATGCGACGCAAATCGTCGACCCGAATTCTGTGCGCGCTTCCGGGGAATACGACCACTGATTGATGCGTTGAAAAATGCCCGCCCCACAGAAACGAAGCGCCAACCACCCCCCGGTATCCTATGACTGCCGTTTCAAGCATGCTTCCCGCGGCAACAACTCTCAGCGAGACGAGGCCTGTTTCTATAAAGTAGACGTGCTCGACCGGCTTTTTTGGCTCTTGCAGAACCATGCGCTCTTTCAAGACGATCGGCTCAAGGCACTCCCCTATTGCCGCAAGGTGTGGCACAGAAAGACGCGCCAAGATTACATTTTTTACAAAGGGCCGCTTCGTAGGACGCGCCGTAACACAACGGTGAAGCACCGGCCGATTGCCGGGCAACTGCTTGGGGGCTCCTTCTGCGGAGCAGTCAAGCGCTTCGAAGACGGCGGGCACGCGATCGGTCATGGTCCCTCTCCTGGCAAGACGCTTTTGCTAGCCTGCGCGCTGACCGTAACGAGAACGTGATTACGACTGTAGCAACATCTTCATCTTGATTGATGCAACGAGCATCGCATCGACGCTCAAATCCAGCGTTGCGAGCCCCGTCTTCGATGAATTCAGCCGTCCGAGCGCAGATGTGTGTCACCGGCTCGGACTATCGGCGCCGCATACTTGATTTTCTGAGCCGCCCCTACCGTGAGGCGACCGCGGCCTACGAACGGTCCGGGGTGTGATCGGGGCCTATGTAGGTACCGAACGGTGAGGATCCGGTATGACCAAGGAAGCTCCAAGTATGCCTCGCATAGTCGAGCGATTGCTCGGCGAGTACCCCGCGCGCCAAGGGGTAGCTCCGATGAGCGGCTTTCTGCTTTTGGTCAAGATCATCAAGGGGCCATGCGAGAAGCAGCCAAGTCGATTCCTCGATCGGCGCGGCGAGACGCCAGCACCAATCGGATCAATCGTCAGAGGGAAGCTCAACTGGAACAGCAAAGCCTGCCTTGATGCGGTCCAATATGACCATTGTTTTGAAACCCTTGATGTCACGATTTTCGTAGAAGAAGCGCCGCGTGAACTCCTCGTACTCCTCCATGGTCCGCGCGGTGATGTACAGGACGAAGTCGGCATCGCCCGTGACGTAAAAGCCATGGACGACGTCGACTGACGATTTGATGGCCTTCTTGAACCTGTCGATGATATCGGCGCTTTCCCGCTCCAACGTCACCAGCGCTAGCACTTGAATGGGTCGTCCGACCGCCTTCGGCGATACAATCGACACGTCAGCCTGGATGATGCCTTCCGAGCGGAGCCTCTTCAAGCGTCGTTGGCACGCGGTAGGAGAGAGGCCGGCCATCTCGCCGATGACATCTGAAGTTAGACGGTTATTCTTTTGCACGATCTCGAGAATGCGGGCGTCTATCCGATCGTATTGCATGACCACCTCCAGCCTAAGACGAATTTCGCCGCGAGATGACCACTCAGCGCAGGAAATCCTCCAGGGTGAAAAATACGAGGAAATTTGCCGTAACAAAGCCCCACCTTGCGCCGGTCTTGTTGCGTCGCAACATCCGAGCAAGGGTGAGAGGCAACGGCCTTCGACTTCTGCGCCGCCTCAAAGAGGGGCGCGGCCGCGCCGGCTGTTCGGATGTGGCCTGAGCTTTCGGTATCGGTGTGAATGTGAAGCAGGGCGAAGCTGAAACACAACCAGGCGCGCCACGCTGTAAATTCATGCGGAGACGGCATCTTGATTGAGCTCAGGCCGCCATCAGCCCGCTGAGAGCGCGAAGCTAAGCGCCTTGTTTGCCTTCAACAGGCGCACCTTCGGCTCGACCTCGCCCTCCAGCTCAGTGCTAGCGGAAAGCATTCTCCCAGGTGGCGACCACTGACCCAAGGCTGCTGGATGGAGATTGTCGCCGGTCAGCTTCTGCTCCTTTGGTGCAGGACTCTGCAGCCTCCCGCTCGCAGATCATCCCTACTTGGTCGCCCGACGGAACTGCGAATACCTCGCAGTGCCTATCATCCGAACTGCTCTCAACTCTAAAACACAACATGCGTTCCCCTTGCGCTTTGCTCATGGCATCCTGCCGGAATTGTCTGCAGGACGACCCGAGTCTCGCGAACCAACCTCTGTTCTTGAATTGGATTGGCGTCTCCGCCAGTGCGATGCGGCTCAATCGCAAGAGGAAAGCTGGCTGCCGCGGACAGCACGCGAGCTTCGTCAGCATCCTTGCGTAGTTGCCCTGACGAGGTCAGCTCGTACAGGTTTGCTCAGATCGCCTGGGCTGCTCCTTGTGCCGTGTCGTGCCGCTCAACATCCCCTGATAGTCGTACTTGCTGCGTCTCCATCCGTTCCGTGGTGAACTTCGGCGAGCCCTTATGTTCTCCGCCGTGCAGACGGTTCGCTTCGGCCCAACTGTGCAACCGAGGGTAACCAAAGTTGAACTCCCAGTGACGCGGGCTATCACTAGGATGCCAATGAGCCAGCTCTGCCGCTACGGTGCTGCCAGAGCGCCGAGCGCGGATTTGCCCGGCGCGATGCAAACCGCGAACGGCGGAGGCTGAAGTCCGCTCGTACCCTATTTTGCTGGAGACGCGAAGCGGTGCGGTCGACGGCTCGACTTCTGAGCGAGGATGTTGCTATCGACGCACAAATCTGTACGCAACGGACTAATGCATCTGCATTCTCCGCCGGCTTGCTTCAAACCCCTCGCAAAGCGCGCTTCGTACCGAGCCATCAACAGCACCACTATGCCGATTTGCTCGAGCTGCAATTTCGTTCGTTTGGCGCGTAGTCGAAAGCCCGCGTTGTTTGTGCTTCCCAGCACAGGGCGTTAATCGGCCAGCACGACGCCTTACCGCGCCCCGTAGTACGAAAGAGGGCGTGTCATGGAGGTCGAGTTATCGGCAGGGGTAGAGCGAAATACCCGAGATCCTCACAATCGATAGAAGAAGCTTTGCCGCAGGTGGGCTTTTCACAGTCGCGAGCGGAGACGCGCTGATGCGCCAGGGGCGGACCATGGCGGGTAGGCGCTCCATCAGGCCTCGCGAGCATGTTGCCGTGATCGAGCCACTCGAGACATAAGCGAACCTGCACGGCAGAAGCATGGCCATGGTTGATTGGCGCGAAGTCGCGCGCATTGTGCTCGGTGTTGATCCGGTCCTTGAGCCGGATCGCGCGCGCCGTGTGTTCGACACTCATTTGGCTCGCGCCAAATGGATCGCGCGTCAGGGCTATTGTCATCTCCTGCGACGCGGTTGGCCGAAGAGTGAATAGTGGTATGGCAGCTGCTGACTGGAGATCAAAGCAAGCATATCTTGACGCCAAGACGGCAGAAACGGAGGACATAGCCTGGGAATGTCTACGTCGCGACCTTGACTATGAAAGAGACTATGAGGTCCTGACCAGCAGCGAACGGTCCGACGCGACGACGGAACGCTTCCGAAGGAAGTAGGGGCTTTCGTTTCGCCGCGGATCCGCGAACGGCGTTCGACAAACAAGCCATTTTCTGGACGCCCGAGGCGCTGTCGGCCGTGCTGCCCGTCCACCCAGCTATCGGTTTGAAGTCGTCCAACGGTACGACCTGGATCTCGGCAAACTAACGGGCGGCGAGCTTCGTCGGGCGCCAGATGGATGGCATGCCATCGTGCCGCTCGGACGAGCGCCGCCTTTGGCTGAGAGAACTGCCATCGAGCCGCTTGTGATTGCCATCGATCTGCCGCTCGACTGCGATTTCGACATTCGTTCGCGGGCGGCACACCACTTTTGGCGTGCGCTCGAACAGCGCTCCATCGGGCCGTCCCCACGTGCTTCGCCGATCCAGACCCGGCGTCGGCTCATCCTTGCTCTGCGTGCCGCAGATGGATGGTTGGAAGGAAGCAGCTAGTATTTCGTTTTTCCTCAAGCAAACAGGTCTTGGTTGCGGAATCCGTATAAGGCAGCCGGAGTCTCGCTAAGGATCCGTCCTCTCGCGTCTGCGTCTGGGACGAGCTCCTCAAGCCAAGCCATCGCCTGAGCATAGGATGGTGCATAGGCGTGTGCGGTCGTCACGTGCGGCCACTCAGACCCCCAGAGCAGCTGATCCGGTCCGAGCCCCTCCAGTAGCCGATCTGCCGCTGCCTTGGCCCAACAATCTGGGACGCGTCCTATCCCCGACAACTTCACCCACACCTCGGCGCCTTCAGCGAGTGCGAGGAGCCGTTCCACTCGCGGATCCCAAGTGGGATCGCGGGTGCTGTCCGCAAGGCCGAAGTCTCGAAACACCAGGCGATGGCCGTCGGCCAGGAGCAGCTCTGCAAGGCGCTCTCGTTGTTCAACCCCGCCGGATACCTCCAGGTGGAAGCCCAGCTGAAGGGCAGCTTCAAGGGACTCAGCGAGCGAATCATGATCATCAAGCGTAAGCGCCAAGCCCGCGACGCCTGATCGGCTCCACTCCTCCAAAATTGCAGGCGCCAAGGGTCGCACGAGAGGCGGAATCAGCCGCACCGGCATTTGGGCATTGCTCGCCTGGGCGAAGAGTTCCGCCGGGTCGCAGTGCAGGAAACCCGGGTGGACCAATACCAGTCCGGTGATCTCGCAACCGCGCGCTGTGCTCTCCAGCCGTTCCAAGGACCCATCGATGACGGGCGCCGCCCGGCGGGCCTCCTGGCAGAAGACGTGAACCTCGCAGTCGATCCTCATGGCGCGCTCCCGCCTCAGACCACAACCGGCGGAGCGCCAGGCCTAGGACAGTTGAAACCGCAGCTCGTCGACCGTCGGTGTCGACACTCGCGAGCTTCCGCTAAGCGCGCGGCGATTGACCTCCCGCTACGCGTCCAGATCGTGGCCTTTGCATGATTTCGCCGATCGGGCCGCGTTCCAGGGGGACGCTTGCGAGCCAATTGCAGGTACTGGACTCGCTGTAGATGACTTATTCGATTATTAGCTCAGGATTTCCATCCTTGGCTTGTTTCCCTTTAGCGCGAACTAAAGGTAGGGACAATCGCTGAAGAAAGCAGCTCAAATAGTTCGTACGTTTTGGACGAAGATAGCCCGCGAGTTTCGTACGCTGCAGACTTTTCCTCGTTCAGGCTTTGGAGTTCGGCGAGCTTAAGAACACGCTCGATTGCGCACGAAGACCGGAATAGGATCCGCTATCGTCGCAGCCGCTCGCCTGACCCGGCTCTGCTGCCGGACCCCGATCCGGCGCTTGCACTCATGCCTCGCCCGACGGAGCGATTGTGTCGCGCGATCAAAGGAGGTCAGTCGCGATGATTTATAGCATCTCGTTGCTCGCTGAAGATGGAACACTTTCAAGACGAACCTTCGATCAGCCGGTCAGGAGTGCTGGCGAGAGCGACTTCATCCCCCTTGGGCTCGCCATCGCGAACAACATCCTTGAACGAATCCTCGAGTTGGATCTAGAGACGGCGCCATTGCTCAATTCAGGCGGTTCTCACGACGACTGCCCTGACCACTATCTGATCGCTCGTAACCGCAATGTGTGTTTCACCGCGTCCTGATTGCTTGCGTGTCGCGTTTCGTCGCTGGAATCCTTGTCGTTCATGTACGTCTGCCTGACGAGCGTTCTAACGCCAACTGATCCGCAGACCAGCGCTTCTCACCGAGGTGATGCTACCAATTTTGGCAGGAGATTGCCGGGCTCAGGTCCGTTAAAAGTTCGTCGAGGCCAATCCATGGAGAGCCTCGTCTATCAGGTTGGCGGGAAGGGGCCTGTGCCAGGAGACAACCACTTCGCGAACGAAGGGTCGGTGTTGCCGGATCGGACTTCGCTGGCTCTGTCCGTCGGTACCGATCCGGAGGGCTTGCATCATCTTGACCAAGCCGGTGCTATCGCCTCAGCCGGACGGGCGGACCATATTTTTGCCGCTACGCTGAAAATCCCCGAGGATGATCCGGACACTTACAGGTGGCGGCGTTTGTTGAAGCCCGTACGCCGCGCCGGGCCGGCGGAGCAATCCTGCCGTGAAGCCAGGCGACAACGGGTGGACAGCCTGCAATGGAGCCGGCGGTGAAAGCTGTGATCCTCGCGGGTGGCCTTGGATCCCGAATCTCCGAGGAAACACACCTTCGGCCCAAGCCCATGATCGAGATCGGCGGCAAGCCGATTTTGTGGCACATCCTCAAAATCTACTCGCACTATGGCATCAACGATTTCGTGATCTGCTGCGGCTATAAGGGCTATCTGATCAAGGAATACATCGCCAACCACTTCCTGCACGTGGCGGATGTCACCGTCGACATGACTAATAACCGCATGGAGGTCCACCAGCATCATGCCGAACCATGGAAGGTGACGCTCGTCGATACTGGCGAGAAGACGATGACCGGTGGTCGGCTCAAGCGAGTTGCTAATTACCTGACCGATGAGGACGCCTTCTGCCTGACCTATGGCGATGGTGTGGCAGACATCGACATAACCGCATTGATCGCCTTCCACCGTCGGCAGGGTACGCTCGCCACTCTGACTGCTACCAATCCGCCCAGCCGTTTCGGGGCCCTCGAAATTCGTAGTGATCACCGTGTCGCCAGCTTCAAGGAAAAACCTCGTGGTGATGGGGAAATGATCAATGGTGGCTTCTTCGTGCTCTCCCCGAAAGTCATTGACCTGCTGGTGGATGACTCCACTGTTTGGGAGCGCGAGCCGCTCATGGCGTTGGCTGAGCGGCAGCAGCTTTCGGCCTACCAGCACCACGGCTTCTGGCAGCCCATGGATACTCTGCGTGAGAAGACGTTGCTCGAAGCGCTCTGGGTCGAGGGCAAGGCACCGTGGAAGGTATGGGAGAAATGATCCATTCTCGGCGGGCAAGCGCAAATTTCTCACGGGGCACGCGGGCTTCAAGTGCGCGCGGCTCGCGGTTTGGCTGCGACATCGCGGTGCGCGGGGTGACCCCGCGACGCGCTGGCTCCGCCGGCCAGCACACCGGCCCCTTTGAAATCGCCCGCATCGCGGCCGGCATAGAGACGATTCTGGGCGACACGAGCAACGACGATTATTTGGTAGGTATGCTTCGTGGCGCTGCGCCCGATGTTGATATCCACGCGGTCATTATCCACGGGGTCGCCCAACCTTTAAGGGCGATCGGCCCACCGGGTCGCCACGGCAATTCGCCGTGTTCAGCATTCGACCTGATGGGCATGGTAATTTCTGTCATTAGGATGCGGCTATGGAAAAGGTATTGGTGACCGGCGCACGAGGCTTCATTGGATCGCAGCTTTGCAAAAGGCTCGCGGGCTCGGGCGTCGAATTGCACGCGGTCTCGCGCCAGCCACCCGCCGACGTACCGGCCTGGTGGCAATCGATCGGTGGAGACGAGGGTTACGCCCGACGCGCCACCGCTATCCGTTGGTGGAACGTCGATCTGATCGACCTGCAAGCAACGCGAGAACTGATCCGGACTGTCCAGCCTGACACGACATATCACCTCGCTGGTCTGGCGACGAGTACGGGCAGCTTCGAAATGGTGCTGCCGATCCTGCAAAACAACTTTCTCACCGCATTCAATCTGCTCCTGGTGACGTGTGAAAGCGGCGCCGGCCGGATCGTGCTCGCGGGCTCGGTTGAAGAGCCTGATAGCCCGAATCCCATACCCTGCTCGCCATATGCCGCAGCGAAAGGGGCGACGTCCGCGTTTGCCCGGATGTTCGAGGCGCTGTACCAGACCGAGGTCGTCATCGCAAAGATCGCCATGGTTTACGGCCCGGCGCAAGCGGACCTCACAAAGCTCGTCCCCTACGTTATCACTACCTTTTTGCGCGGCGAGCGCGCCAAACTGAGCAGCAGCGTTCGGCCAGTTGATTGGATTTACGTCGATGATGTGGTCGATGGCCTTATGGACTGCGCCCACGCATCTGGCGCCAGGGGCCGCACGATAGATCTCGGATGGGGCAAGGTGTGCACGATCCGGGAGATCGTACGGCGGTTAAGAGAATTGATTCCCGATGCGCCCGAACCGCTTTTCGGGGCAGTTCCTGATCGACCCCTCGAGCGGGTATTGAAAGCCGACGTTGCCACCTCCTGCAAATTGATCAGCTGGAACCCGTCGACAACGCTACAGGCAGGCCTGCGCCGTACAGTGGAATGGTATCGATCCCGATCCGGGGCATGACCGGATTGCAGGGCCGGAGCGTCACCCGTGCCCGATTGCCACGAACGCGCAGCTCCTCTCGGCCTCGTTCCGGCAATGATCGCGTGCGGCGGCTTGCGTGTCTCTGCGCGGCGCGCGTTTTCAAAGTGAATCATCACGAGAGACGACCTCGCAAAATGCCGGGTTCAGATCCCGAAATCGCGACAGCTCGAACAGTACTTGATTAGGCCGCCGCCGAGCCCGGATAGGCTTCGATATCGGGTTCGAGCATTGCTCAATCAGCTATTGCGGAGAATCTGCACAGGGAAAGCATGGACAGGCCGTCGGCCAAGTCGACAAAGAATGTTTGCGTCGCCATCAGGGCGGAATAAACTCCGAGGGGGCACCACGTGGTTGGCTCGGACACTTGACATCCCCAACGCCATCGAGCCGATCAATTGCAAGATGAACTCGCGGCATGATGGTGGTTGGTTCGATCCGCTTCGATCATTCGGGACGTACGTGGACGAGCCCTGCGTCCAGTGCGATTCGCGCGGCGGATTCAAGCCGAGCAAAGGGCACGTCGGCTCGCACCGCCATCTCCAACAGGCTATGACCGCCATCCGCGAGGTTGAGCAACCATAATAGGTCCATCTGCGTGGCGCCGCCCGCCTCGCGTTGTCCGGCGATCGCTCTGTAGAGACCGCGTCTTCCAAGCTGGGGTTCGCATCGACCGTCGAGGCGCTCATACGTGCAGTCCGCATCAAGTAGATCCAAGACCGTCTCTATGACCGAATAAGATTGATCGAGGGCCTCCGGCTTCACGAAATCCAGATTGTCCGCCGAGGTATGGTATTCGGGAAAAGCACCATGTACACCGCGCATGAGGCAGCCTACCGGCAGATCGAAAGCCGGCGAACAAAACTGCCGCTCGTCATATCCGTAAGGCGCGAACGGCAGTATTTCATGGCGGAGGCTGGAATGCCTGAGGACATGTGCGACGGCCCGATCGATGGTCGTCCCCTTGCGGCTCTGCTTATAGTGAAATTGCCCGCTATCACCCAGACACGTCAGCACGAGGCCATGCTTGATGTTAGCCAATCCCGGCTCGTTGCGGGCGAGCCAGGTGATGGCCCCGATCGTCGCTGGAAGGAAGAGAAATCGATACCCTAGCCGTCGTTTTTGGCGCGCCTGCCGCATGGCCAGAGCTGTCATGACGGCGATTCCCGAAAGATTGTCATTTGCGAGGCTCGGATGACAGATATGGCTGCTGAGCAAAACTTCGTTCGGCGTCTCGCCGGGAACGAAACACTCACCAAACGTCAGTGAACCAGGCGAGATATCGCTGTCAATCTCGACATGATAGGTGTCATCATTCATGGTCTGCCAAAGATTGTGAGGCAGGCAAAAGCCCCAATCGTCGGCGTAATAGCCGGTCCTGTATGGAATAAGATCCGGCTGATCAGGCAGAGTGTGAATGTGCCGTGCGAGTTCGGCGCGCGTGAACACTCCCTGCACCGGCCTGCTATATCCTAGAACGTGAAGATTGTTGCTGGCGAAGTCGACCAAGCATTTTCCGCCTACCGTGGAGATCGACCCGCGCCGAATATTCCATTCCATTGGAACGTGCCAGTCGAAAACAGGAGTTCCTGTTCCGACTTCATTGATCTCGAGATCAATGTGGCGAGCGATGATGCTCAGTGTCTTGCGAACTCCAGAGCCGGTTTGGCTACGGTTGATCGGGAACAGCTCGCGGACCAGTTGATACAGGTCGATCGCAGGCTTCCTCTCAGTTTCTTTTCCGTCGAGCTTCATTGGCATCTCGTTTCTGCCGAGGGCGCTACAACTCGCGATCTGCGAGCGATGGTGAGGCCGCATCTTGGTCGAAAAACAAACATGGTCGCCGGCTCACGCCGTCTCATGGAAAACATTGGACCGTCGAAGCGAGACCATTCGATACACCTTCGACGTATTCCGATCAGAAACCCGATAACCGTGCCGCGCGGAAAGAGGGTTACAAGAACCATCATGTCCGCCCTCGAGCACTGGGTTGAGATCCGAGGCCAAGTCCAGCCGCCGAAGTTGACGTTTTGGTGTGAGGAAATTTTTGAAGCGCGATCGGCGTTTCGTGCAATGGCAACAGTGGAATGGCCATCACACAAAAGCGGGTGACCACGTGCTGCCCGATGATACCGGTCGGGCCGCTCAGCAAGACCTTCGTGTCAAAACCTTCAGTTCGGGAACCGCGATCACAAACTTGCCGCCCCACCTCTTGATCTGCCCATGCTGCTGGATCACCTCGGTAGCAATGTTCCAGGGCAGGATCACCACCCAATCCGGCTTTCGCTTCTCGAGCTCTGCCGGGGGAAGGATCGGAATGTGGCTGCCGGGCATGAACTTGTTTTGTTTCGAGGCTGCCGCATCGCAGATAAAGCTGATCAAGTCGCGCTTCAAACCGGCATAGTTCATCAATGTATTGCCCTTGGCAGCCGCGCCATACGCGGCTACCGGCCTGCCCGCGTGCTTCTGCTCGATCAGGAAAGCCAGGAAATCGTTCTTGATCTTGTCCGCCTTTTGCTGGAATGCGAGGTAAAAACCGAGGTCTTGCAACCCGAACCGTTGCTCTTCTGCCAGCACGGCCGTGACCGCTGCCGTTGTTTTGCGCGGATCATGCCTGTTGCAGCCATAGATGCGCAAGGAACCGCCATGCGTGGGGAGCTCCTCAACGTCGAAGACCCGCAGGCCCGCTTTCTCGAAGATGCGGATAACCGCCGTGAGCGACAGATACGAGAAGTGCTCATGATAGACCGTGTCGAACTGGTTGTGCGCGATCATGTTCTTGAGATGTGGGAACTCCAGGTTCACCGTGCCTCGCGGCTTGAGTAGAAGACGCAGGCCCAATGTGAAGTCGTTGATATCAGGCACATGGGCGTAGACGTTGTTGCCGCAGATCAGATCTGCCTGCTGTCCGCCTGCTGCCAGCCTGGTAGCGGAAACTGCGCCAAAGAATTCGCGGAGCACCGGCACGCCAATCCGCTCGGCGGCATCGGCCGTGCTGGCAGTCGGCTCGATCCCCAGGCATGGTACGCCCATCGCTACAAAATTCTTGAGCAGATATCCGTCATTGGAGGCGACCTCGACGACAAAACTGTCTCGGGTCAGATGCAGCATCTCGGCGATCTTTTCGCAATAGGCGCGAGCATGGCTCAGCCAGCTCTGCGACGTCGAGGAGAAGTATGCGTAGTCGTTGGAGAACAATTCGTCGGCGGCGGTGTGATCTTCGGTCTGTACGAGCCAACACGCGTGACAGACAAGAATCTTCAACGGAAAGGTCGTCTCGGGCGCGTGGAGCTGCGCTTTTGAGAGATAGGCGTTCGATGGCGGCGCGTGTCCCAGGTCAAGAACCACGTGTTGTAATTGCGTCTGGCAATTGCGGCACTTCATAGGTCTAGTCCCTAGAAGTCCGCATCAAGGAGCGGATGCTTCGAGCGGCGGGCGGACAAATCCGTTGGGGAAGAGGCCATGCAAAGTCAGCCATCGTATCATCGATGAGAATAGTGCCTCATCGGGGCGACCGAGGGAACGTGGCGCTCGCAGCACCGACTTTCCGCGCTAGCGACGGCATGGAACATAAACAACGGCTGCGATGGCCGCGGTGCCGGCCGGTTTGACCATGAAGGTAACAGCCGCCAATGCCGACCAGGATCCACTCCAACTGGATCCACTCCAGAAGCGGGCGGATTCGACGCAGCCGCCCGGCTAGCAGCAAACCGGTCATCACCATCGAGAGCGATGCAAAGCTGAGTGCGCAGTAGCCGGGGGATGAGCTCCCAATTACGAAGGTTGCATAACGCAGGGCTGGAGAGCCCTGCCGATAGCCCCGCCGCACGCGGGCAGTCTGCCATCCAGAGACGTCGGATCACAAGGAGACTGCAAATCCAACCCAGCGCCATGGTGGGTGTGACGTTCGCCGCGCGAAGCACGGCGATGTCGTTGCCTGCCCACTGATATGGCCAGTGTGAGAGGAAGCCGAAAAGGGACGGCGGAATATTGACTGCGTAGGGGAATGAGTTCGCGATGACGTTAAGATATAAACCATCGTCGGCGAGATTGAGACCAGAACTGCCGTCGTATTGCAGCCAAGCGAAAAGGATTGCCATGGTTACGGCGAACACTGACGGCAAAGTCCAATTCAGCAAGGCGGGCCCTCCCTTGGCGGAGTCGTCGTCGCTTGCCATAGGTCCCCTCCTAACCCCGCAGACGAGACCCATTCCAATGAGCCTCAGTTGCTTCTAGCTGGCCTGAGCTCCGCAATCTCCTCTGAAAATTGGTAGCGTCGGTCAGTGTTCAGCGAGACGGAGTGTGAATACCCCAGAATCGGAGTTTGCACCTATGATCACGCGCGTGGGCTGGCTGCGGCGATGTGGCTTTGCAGCAAAATCACCGATCGATTGCCGATCGTCCCGTGGCGCCGCTCTCGTTGTAGCGTCCGCATCAATCCTTCGCTTGTTCCCCGTTCGTCCCGCATCTAATCCTCGCGGATTGGTTGGAGGAAACGGTGTGGAACGAGGCGCTCCCCTTGTCAGGGAGCACTTCGTCTCATGCAACTGAACCCGCACGCGAACGCCACCAACACACACCGAAGGCGCGCGCCTACATCCAGCGCAGCAAGAAGTCGGTCGCCCGATCGGCGGCCGAGTTGGTGCAGCGAGGAGGCCACGATTGATCCGTGGCGCCGCGCACCACAATCGAGGCGCTCGCACCGGCCGAAGACCGGCTGACCAGCCAGTTTGCCGTCGACTGCAACAACGCAATGGCATCAGCAGCTTACTAAGCGCTGACAAGCCGAAGGCCGGCGCCTTCGATAATCGCCAGCGTCGGTTTCATCCGTATCGACATGCAGTATCTGCCGGCCCTGCAGCGCAGCACGAACTATGCCTTCGTCGCTATCGATCGTCCGTTACGTCTTCGTCGAGATCCATGCCGGACGGGAGGGGGCATTGCCGCCGGCTCCTCAAGCGCCTCCTCGCCGGCTTCCCGCGCGGCGTTCACGCCCATCCTGACCGACAATGGCGGCGAGTTCACCGAACTCCTCGCCATCGAACAGAAGAACAAGCCGCCGGCGCACCTTCCGATGCCTATCCCTTTGACTATCTCTTCAAGCAATGTGGCATCGCGCATCGCCTCACAAGGCGCTGCCACCGCAGAGCCACGGCCTCGTCGAACGCTTCGACCGGCGCATCGCCGGAAGCAAAAGCCAATGATCACAAAGAAATGTGGCAGCGTTCGGCGCGCCTTTATCGACCCGCCGATCGGGACGCCTTCATTGCCAAGTCGACCCGCGACGATAAGCGCATTCGTCTCAGCTACCTGGTTCCAGTCCAGGCTGTCGCCAATCACATCGGACTGAACACACCCTCAAGGCTGAGAACCGACGGGTGTCGAGGCATTCGGCCCGCAAGCGACCCTTGAAGGCCTCGGCGAACGCTTTGTCGGTCGGCTTGCCAGGCTGCGAAATGTCCGGCATGACGCCGCGCTGGTAGGCCCGCAGGTCATGATCGCGCGACACGAACTCGCTACCTTGATTGACGCGGATCCCGGCCGGGAAGTCAGTTCCTTGCAAGCCCTATCCGGAACCTCCACGACGTCGGCATGGGGGAAGGTGAGCCGCGGCTCCCGCGCCGCGAAGACCGATTTTATGCTGAAGGACTCTACGACATGCCTAAGCAGTCAGTTCGCTGAGGGCCTCTCTGATTGTCATGGCCGCGACGTTGCTTCTCATCTCTGCCGGGCATGTAAAGGTTGCGCTCCCGTCAACTACAAGAGCCGGTAATTGATCGAGATGACGAAAGCATGTCACCTGTCGATAATGAACGTCTGCCGGTAAAGTGCAAAAGGAATCGGCATGCCGCACCACTCACTATCTGTCCTCGCTATGCTCGCCGAGGTGCTGGAGCCGTTGAGGTGCGACCGAACCGGCCCGTGCGGAAGCGCACACCTGGTGACCGAGGCAATAACTTCTCATCACACTGCAACATAGTCCTTCGAAAGCCATCGCCATGCAACCATCACGCTCCACCAGGATGTTCAGTGAAACACGGGTTTTCGCTCATGAATTTGCAGTAACATCGAGCTGCGTGACAGCTCCTATGTTGCCACTCTGCGCATTGCCGCAGCCTTCGATCCGCCATCTCGGTGACCATCCAGTCACCGACGAGGGTTACAAGCTCAGTTCGCTCTCGGAGGGACGCGGCCGATGATCCATCTTCTTGAGATTTGAGATATCCGCTTTTCAAGAGGCCGGCCAACATCAGTCATCAGTAACGACCACAAGGGACATTTTGTGGACCGACGGAGAGCGCAATCCGAAAAGCCTCCGAAAAGCCCAGACAAGGCTTCGGTTGTGTCAACGGCGAGTACTTGTTTCTTCCATCGGTCCCTCCTGCACCGCCTTTTCAATCGAGCCGACCGCGTGCTGGAGAAAGAGCCTTTGGCCGACCTCGCCGGGCGCTCGGGCTTTCGTGTATCGCGCCACACCTTCTCGGCCGGCATGGATGCGCTGCATGACAAGCATTGGTTCGAAGAGCTCTTGGTATCCGGCCGGCCCTCTTGGGTACATGCCGACAAGGCTCAAACTCTCGTTCGGAGCGCTTCGTGATAGTCAGCCCTGTCGTCAAAGAAGATATTGAGCATATCCATGCGGCCCTGCCGCGAGGACGCTTCGCGGGGGCAACGGTCCTGCTCACAGGCTGCGCCGGCTTCCTCGGTTATTACTTCCTCCAGTACTTCACGCGAAAAGCGTCCGAACTCGAGCTGGAGCGGATTATCGCGCTTGACACCTTGCAGCTGCACCAGCCGCGGTGGCTGACCGATCTGGGTGCGGAGTGTCCGGACGTGTTCAAGATGCATACGTTCAACGTCGCCACAGATGATCTTCGAACGGTCGACGGTGCTGACGCCGCGGACTACGTCATCCATATGGCCTCGATCGCTTCGCCGACGTTCTATCGGCAGTATCCGGTCGAGACCATCGACGCCAACATCTGGGGACTGCGGCGGCTGCTCGAAGCTTATCGCGGGTCGGATCGGCTGAAGGGCCTGCTGTTCTTTTCGAGCAGCGAAATCTACGGCGATCCCGCGGAGACGGCGATCCCGACCGAGGAGGAGTACCGCGGCAATGTCGCATGCGTCGGCCCGAGGGCCTGCTACGACGAATCAAAGCGTTTCGGCGAGACGATGTGCTACGTCTTCTCCAAGGCGTATGGCATGCCCATCACGGTCGCCCGCCCTTTCAACAATTACGGGCCCGGCATGCGCATCGACGATCGCCGGCTGCCGGCCGATTTCGCACGATGCGTGATCGATCGACGCGACATTGCCATTTTTTCGGACGGTAGCCCGACCCGCACGTTCTGCTACATCTCCGACGCGATCACAGGTTATCTCCTCTGCCTCCTGCACGGGAAGTACGATTATTTCAACATCGGGATCGACGAGCCGGAGATCTCCGTCCGTAATCTGGCCGAGATTTATCAGCAGGCCTCGCTGGAGCTTTTCGGACGCCGCGGCGCCGTCGTCTTCGAGAAGAGTTCCGATGCAGAGTATCTTGTCGATAATCCGAACCGACGCTGCCCCTCGATCAAGAAGGCACGGGATATTCTCGGCTACGCTCCCAGGGTCCTCGTAAATGAGGGCGTGCGCCGCTATTTGTCTTTCCTGTCGACGAGTTGAGGGCGTGATGCGCATCACGGTCGTCGGATCCGGCTATGTGGGCCTCGTATCGGGTGTGTGCCTCGCGGCGAAGGGACACGACGTGACGTGCGTCGATCTGCAGAAGGACGTCATCGCTCAGCTTAACGTTGGCATTCCGCATATCCACGAGCATGACCTCTCCGAACTGCTCAAGTCAGTCCTTGCATCGGCCCGCTTTAGGGCCACCACCAACCTTCACGCCTCGCTCAAGACGGCGGAAATCGCCTTGATCGCTGTAGGCACGCCGTCCGAGAACGGCGCGATCGACCTCAGCGCCGTCCGGCAGTGCGCTCGGCAGATTGGCGCGTATCTCGCGACAACTCCTCATCACTTGTCAGTCGTTGTGAAGAGCACCGTCATTCCGGGGACGACGGACACGATAGTGCGGGAAGAGCTCGAGCACTCGTTCGGGAAGAGGCTGGGGGCGTTCGGCTTGGGCATGAACCCGGAGTTCCTTCGCGAAGGAGAGGCGATCGAGGATTTCATGGAGCCCGACCGCATCGTGCTCGGTCACGAGGATGAGAGGACGCTGGTGCGGCTCGAGGAGCTCTATGCTCCGTGGAATTGCGACAAAGTACGGGTGAACACCCGTACGGCCGAAATGATCAAATACGCCAACAACGCAATTCTGGCCACTCAGATCTCCATCGTGAACGAGGTGGCAAATCTCTGCACCGCGGTCGGAAGCGTCGACGCCCTCGACGTCATGCGCGGCGTCTCTCTCGACAAACGGTGGTCGCCGATCACTCCCTTGGGCCGCCTCGCACCACAGATCCTGACTTATCTTGTTCCGGGCTGCGGGTTCGGCGGGTCGTGCTTTCCAAAGGACGTACAGGCGCTACGCACGCAAGGCGAAAGCCTTGGCCTCCCGATGAACATGCTGAATGCCGTTCTCGACGTGAACGCTGCGCAGCCGGGCCAGGTCGTCTCTGCCCTCGAGCGGAAGCTTGGAGCGTTAGCCGGCCGACGAACCCTGGTTCTCGGCCTCTCCTTCAAGCCGAACACCGACGACGTCCGCGAATCCGCCTCGATCAAGATCGTTCACGATCTTCTGCGGGCCGAGGCGGAGGTCAGATGTTACGATCCCCTCGCGACGGAGAACTTCAAGCTGGCCATCGGAACCGCCGCGAACCGCATTCATTTCTCCTCTGACTGGCGGCGCGAGGTCGAGTGGGCCGAGATCATCATCATCGCGACTCGGACGCAGGATTATGGCGAACTCACCTCGTTGCCGGTCGATGGCAAGACGGTGTTCGACGCGCGTCGACTGATCAGCCCGGCCGATGTGGCCTCGGCCGAGTACCTGACCATTGGGCGCCGCCTCAACTGAGCCGCGCCATGATCTGCGAGCCTACGCCGATATAGGGGGCTTTCGATGTCAGCCTTGAGCCCTGCGGCATCGATCGCGGCTTTCTTGCCCGCGTCTTCTGCGCCGAAAGGTTCGGCGCGCGCCTGCGACTTTGGCGACAGGTTTCAAGCAGATCAACACCGCAGTGTCTAGGTACGCATGTGGGCACGCTCAAATGCCGGGACTATCAGTTCGCACCGAGCGATGGGACCAGGCTGGATGAAGTGCATTCGTGATCCGCGCGTTGAAAGACATCGTCAACCTCTGCGAAGGCTCGCCAAGGTTCACAATTGCGGCCACGACCGTGCAAGCAGCAATGCGCCGAGCCATCGCATTTGTGCGGGTAGGGCGGTGATCGGGGTGGTTTGGTCGGCGATCCAACGGGGCCATGGGTGTCTCTCGCTCGAGCTTTACAACGCTTCCTTCAACGCGCCGATCTACGCGAATCTGTTCGAGGATGAGGGTGGCGAAGGTTGTATCGAGCTCTAGATGCGGCCGGGCAGCAATGACGCGTGAGCAAAGGGTCCCGCCCGGTCCGCCAGGCGTCCTCCGTTTGGCGAGCATCAAGCCTCGCGGAGATGTCGCCGGGATTGAGCCATTCAAGACCACATAGCACGCTGCTTCTCTAGTGTCTGATCCTGGCGAGCTCGTCGCCTTGATCTTCGAACTGCATCAAACCAACGCGATGCCGTGAAGCTATGGCCCGGTGGTCGCAGACGTTGGGCCGCTCCAGGCTTGCTTGCTGATGTGTCGCCACGGAGATCGTCGCGTTTATTCCAACGACCACATTGACGCGGTCCTGCGTTGGGCCTTTCTCGAATCCATGTTGGCCGCCGGAAGCCCATTCCCGGCCGCCGGAAATCACCAGACCAGCATTCCAGGGTTACCGAACAGACGAGAAGAAATGGAATGGAAGCAACACGCGTGTTGGGATGCGCCTACCTGGCGGCTTTCTTTGGGGGCCGTTTCAGGAACTCGGCAGGCTCAACGTCGAGCTTGTCGGCAAGGCGACCTATGATTTTGATGCTGACGTAGTACGTGCCCTTTTCGAGCTTGCTCAAATAGCTCCTGCTAATCTCGGCCTCGAAGGCAAGTTCGTCCTGGGACCATCTCCTCTTATTGCGCAGACGGCGCAAATTAGTGGCAAATGTCTCCCGCAAATCCATGCAGGACAGAAAGCGGATTGCCCGAAATACTGCACCTCGATATACTTCACAAAATGTCGCCTCATGCACATTTTGAACCGGAAACTGCATCGGTCTGCTGCACGTGCGCAAGGTCATCCTGCGGAAATGACCTGCCGGACCAGCATTCAATGGCTACGCTAGCCAGAAGAAATGGATTGAGAGCAGGACCGCATATTGGGATGGGTCTAGCTAGCGCCCTCCCTTGGCAGGGCGTTTAAGGAACTCAGCAGGCTCAACGTCGAGCTTGTCGGCAAGGCGACCTATGATTTTGATGCTGACATAGTGCTCGGCCGTTTCAAGCTCGCTCAAATAGCCCCGGCTTATCTTTGCCTCGAAGGCAAGCTCGTCCTGCGACCATCCCCTCGCATTGCGCAGACGGCGCAAATTGGTGGCGAATGTGTCCCGCAAGTCCATGCAGGAAAGGATGCCGCTTGCTCGATATACTGCACCTCGATATACTTGACAAAATGACGTCTCACGCTCGTTGTGGACCGGAACTGCGTCGATCAGCTGCGCGCGCGTAAGATCATCCGGGCCCCACCACTGAACCCTCGCTGATCCTCATTTGGATAGTTCAGTGCTGTTGTCCGTGGCGCGCGGCACGTGGTGGCCTGCTGGCGACTTCTCGATCCGGAAGCCGTCGACGCCGACCGCAAAGAGGTTGCTCGGACCGTGCTGCATATCGATCCAGATCTCGGCCAGTGCGCGCTCGCGAACTGTTCGTCAGCCATTTGGCGGTCGCAAAGTGGATGGCTAGCGGGATTACCGCGGCTTTCTTCACGGCGGCGCGACCAAGCAGCAAACTTTTCTCACGTGGGGTTCAAAATCGAGAACAACGTTCTCGCCAGCCGACCAAACCGAGCAGCCATCACCAGCGAGAGGAGGCAACGGGTGCGTCGGCCAAACCACACGCGCGTCGATTTCTATTCGCAGGCAACAAGCGAGCGGGCACTTGCTGGACAGCAAATCTGCTCATCGCGCTCCGAGCGATATATGGACGCGGTCAAATCAACACCGGCGAAGGTCGGAGCGAGCGAAATCGAGACAAACGACGGAACCAGGCCCCAGGATATCCGATAGCCGCCTCCAATCGATGTTTCTGCGGGAAACAATTTGCAAACTGCGACAATCGAGCCGGTACCAAGATGCCGTGAAGCGGGCTACCGTCGCTCAGATTTCTATAGAGTTTTTCGATTTCGTAGGAGTTCCAGCCAGTGTCGCCCGATCCCAAAATCGCAGATTTGGCGCCCAACGCGCCCGAGCTTACGCCATACGATGAGCAGCAGGTCGTTACCTACCTGCGCCTTCTCGATGCACAGGCGGATAATGCAGATTGGCACGAAGTCGCGCGCATTGTGCTCGGTATTGATCCGATCCTTGAGCCGGATCGCGCGCGCCGTGCTTTCGACACTCATTTGGCTCGCGCCAAATGGATGGCGCGTCACGGCTATCGTCATCTCCTGCGACGCGGTTGGCCGAAGAGTGAATAGTGGATGCACTTGAAGCGGACCTGATTTCTTATTGAGCTTTAATCGCAAAAATTGATTGTTCCATCGACGGAGCACATCAATATTGAACAAATGCATTAGCACAACCAGAAATCGTCACAATCGTGGGGCTGCAATTTCCTTGCATGAACGTGCGGGGAAGAAAAGTACGATGGCAGCCGCTGACTGGAGATCAAAGCAAGCATATCCTGACGCCAAGACGGTAGAGACGGAGGACATTGCCTGGGAATGTCTACGTCGCGACCTTGAGTATGAAAGAGATTATGAGGTCCTGACCAGCAGCGAACGATCCGACGCGACGACGGATCACTTCCGAGGGAAGTGGGGGCTTTCGTTTCGCCGGGGATCCGCGAACGGCGTTCGACAAACAGGCCATTTTCTGGGCGCCCGAGGCGCTGTCGACCGTGCTGCCCGTCCACCCAGTTATCGGTTTGAGGTCGTCCAGACGGTACGACCTGGATCTCGGCAAACTAACGGGCAGCGAGCTTCGTCGGGCGCCAGATGGATGGCATGCCATCGTGCCGCTCGGAGGAGCGAGGCACCGCCTTTGGCTGAGAGAACTACCATCGAGAGGCTCAGTGATTGTCGTCGATCTCCCGCTCGACCGCGATTTCGACATTCGTTCGCAGGCGGCACAGCGCTTTTGGCGAGCGCTCGAACAGCGCCCCCTCGGCCCGTCCCCACATGCTCTGCCGATCCAGACCAGCCATCGGCTCATCCTTGCTCTGCGTGCCGCTGATGGATGGCTGGAAGGAAACAGCTATCGCAAAATCGCGCAAGGCCTGTTCGGCGCGCATCGCATTCCCGATCGAGGATGGAAAACAAGTGATCTGCGCAGCCGGATCATTCGGCTGGTCAAGACGGGGCTACGTCTTATCCGGGGCGGTTATCGCGCCTTGCTCCGTCACAAGCGCAAAGACAAGTACGATGAGTCCTAAGCTCTGATCGGTTAGTTGCGGCCACGGTCCCGGAAAATAACCCCTCGCAGCTAAGCTAAGTGATGTCATCATTCCGCTTGGTATCCTCTGGGCATGACTTCGGTTCGGTTTCGCGACCGCGGAAGGGCTGTAGACGAATGAAAAGGAGCGGGCTGGTTTGGACCATTCGTCTCGCCGCTCGAACGATCAGCTTCGGCCACGTTGGGCTGCGGTGTCTGTGTCTGTATACCTGATTTGTGGTATCGCTTGATGCGATATTAGGCGGCTTCCGGGATTGCGGCCTTCTTGCAGAGCCGAGCCCCCCATCGGCAAAAGGCACGGGCGATTTCGGGATTGTCACTGCGATCGACCGCGTACGCTCGATACTGCATGCCACTGGGAGCCCGCGATCCTGGGATCGCATGCAGCGCGCCGCCGCGCACGAGATCGCTGACAATGATTTCAGGCGCTACCAGCAGGCAGTTTCCCGTGATGGCAGCCGGTAGAGCAAGGAAATTGTGATCGTATCGCGCTCCCGACTTTATGTCTTTTGTGGTGAGATTCATCGCCCTCAGCCATGTGGGTAGGATATCCGGCCGGGATGTGATGTTCAAAATTGGCATCGAACGAACAACCGAGAGCGTTTTGCCGGCTACGTGATTTGGAGACCCTACGCATACGAGTGTCTCATTGTGGATTTCCCAATCGTCGGCCGGTTCAACGACGGAAAGATCGCGCGTAATCAAGATGTCGAAATGGTCAGATGATGTCGGTGCAGACAATGAACTGATCACGTCTACGATCACGCCATCCATCTCAGCGGAGAAAGCTTGGAGATTCGGAATCAGAAAGGAGTAAGCAAAGGTAGAAAGCGACGTGCGGACCACAATCCGGTTGGGGTCCGATCGGCTCCGGCGCTGCATTCTCTTGGCGGTGAAGCAGATCGTATCAAGCGGTTCGGCGACGGTGTTCGCGAAAAGTCTCCCAAACTCTGTCAGCTGGCTCCGCCGACCTTGCCTTTCCACGAGGTCGGTACCGAGATAATCTTGTAACACGGCCAGGTAGCGGCTGACCGAGCTCTGGGTCGTTCCCAATGCGCTAGCCGCACGCGTCACGCTTCCCTCTCGCGCAATGGTTACAAATGCACGGATTGCATTGAGGGGCACTTCATCGTGTTCGGCAGCCATCTTCTGCTCCGGTAGCTTCCGCCAACTGCCACGGCAGGCCGTTGCCAAGAATGAATGCTGTATCACTTTATTAGATGCGTACATCAGGATTGCCGCTTATCAAGCGGGTTTCGCGCGCAAAATCAGCAATCTTGGTGCGTTTCGTACGGCGCGCGACTGCTGTCGGCGGTTTTTTCACAGCTACTAAGCGCCCAATGCGTGGCGCGATCACTGCTCTCGCGTCGGCCACGCGCGATTTCCAGAGTAGTACTAGGCCGCTACTCAGACTTTCCTAACGGCGTCAGGAAGGCGTCCTGAGCGGACCTCGAGCGCTGGATATAGTTTCAAGATCTTTGCTGGTTGCGAAGCGTTCAGCGAAGGAAGCGAGCTTCGGCTGCTTTGATCTCGTCCATCCTTTGAAGTCTGAAGATTTCCTCGACCGGTAGAATGTCCTTGTGTACGTGTTGGACGCCGCCGTCTGCTACGATCCGACGGAAGGTCTCCTGCATGGCCACTGTCTTCAATTTCTTTGACCGACGAAGGAATGCGCTTCGCGAAATCGTTCAAAGCCTCCGTAGATGTCAAAGCCAGGGCTTGTGCTTCACTTGCTTCGTTGCCGGTGGTTGCGGCGCAGCAGCTACCGGAGAAAGTGAGCGACACGAAAAGTAGGATTGTCCGTCCGCCACAATAAGAATACATTCGCAGCCCTCCGACAAAGAGGTTATCAGTTTGTGCCCCCAAAGGACAGTAATCCCGTTGATCGCATCGAAGCACGGGTACACTGTTTTGAACTCCCATGCGCCTGAAGATACTCGCGCTCTTCACCATCATGGAGCGTGACGGCTTTCGCGACGCGTTTGTTCGCGAGTAATTCGACCGTCAGGTCGTGCGCGACCTGCTCCTTGTCATCCTTGAAAAGCGGGTCGCGGCTCGCTCCAAGGCCGGGCTCGGACAGACTCTAACTGCAATGCTACCGAGTGAGTGTACAATTCGGTTCGGGTCAGAAAAAGGGGGCCGTATAATCGCGCGAGCCGCGACACGCAAAAGAGACTTTTGAAATTTGCGCTGACATCCCGAGGGTTCGATGCGAAGTTCGTTTGGATTTATCGGACTGCTGGCAATCAGCTTGATTGCAGCATCGCAATGCTTGGCTCAGCGGACAGGATTCAGCGAACAGCCACCCGCGCAGATGAAACCGCAATCCGAGAGGCAGGCAGGCGCCCGCAGCGCATTTCGCGAGCGGGTTGCTGCCGCTGCGGGCGTGGTGAACGCATCGTGGGAATTAGTTGGTGTCGAGCGGTGGTTGGCGCAAAGCACGCGACCACGGTTGGCCAAGATCCTTGTTCGCGTCCAAAGTGATGATCCCGTACAGATACTTCTCGCGACTGTGCTGGTAGCGAAGGATCTCACTGCTAGTGGAGAATATGACCGCATCACGGTAAATGCAGTGGGCAACTGGTACGGTCCTGCTGTTCTGTCCATGGTGGCATCAACCGCAAACGTGTTTGTTTCGGTAGGGGCACGACTAGGTCCCATGTGTGGAGTATAGACGCGGAGACGAACGCGCCCTCAGATAAGGCTTTGATGGTTGCGAGGAAGTGGAGAGAGTTCTTTCCATATGTCGAACGTCCACCAATATTCGACTATGACCCTGACAGGGTACGGAAGGAAGAGGCAGACCGGAAGACCGCCGCAGAGCTGAATATGACGGCGGAGGACGTCCTCAATATCAGGCTCGCGTTGGTTCGAGAGGACAGGAAACGCACATCGGTCAATAAGTCTAGCGACGCAGGGTGCCGTCGGTCTGATCCAAGTCTAATCTGCATTGATCCGGAGCTGCTAAGGAGGCCAGATCGCTTCCCAAACGCTGCGCAGGTCGTGAACAATGCATGCAAGGACATCAGTCCCACGAGATCAGGAAATCGAGACATCACCTGTCTTTTTGGTCAAATTCATTTCTGATCGTCCGCTGCATCAACTGTCATTTTTGGACGGCTGAGTGAGGCGAACGAGTATCGTCCCCAAAGAGCTGGGACTCGGCTGCTGACAAGAACGCCGTTCGCTTTCGAAACCACGGCAGTGGGTGATTGTCGAGTTGATAACTACCCTCGCAGGAGGGACCTAAGTGACGGAGATGGGAGGCCTTTCCTGGGGCTCAGTTATTAGTGAACTTCGTTCCGGGGGAGCGTGCCTTATCAAGGGAGCATACTAATGCGCGCGATTGTTTCCGCTTTTTTGCTTTTCAATTCCTCCATTGCAACGGCGCAGGTGCTCGATCGTACCGAAGGGGATGATTGCTATTCGCGGTATGTACTCGGCGTGAGTGTGGATCGGGAGTCGTATGGCACGAGTTCATATGTCGCCCCGCACGTCTCAGTGATGGCGAAGTATGAGGCAGTCGACAAAGAAGCTCTGTTGGCTAAAGAGACCACTCAAAGGTTCTTAGACCAACTAGAAGTTTGCGTGGATAGACGATTAATCAGGCAGGGAGTGGTGCGGCCGTCTCCTACCGTAATACGGCTGAGGGCCCTCGGTACAAGGTACGGGCTGATTGCGGCTCGCAATTGCCGAAACGGTCCTTGGTTGATCGAGAGTAATACAATCCGTGAATATGAGAGTCACCGTCGAGATTAAAGGCATCCTATGTGTATGCTGCAGAAGGCCGCTTCAGCCGACGAAGGGCCTCGCCGCTCAGCCATTCTTAAGCCGCGGGCGATAGCCCGAGCATCTGCCATTCAGGATAGGAACAAAACGCGCGACATCGCTCCTCAGCGCGATTGCGAGCAGACCAACTGGGACCCGAATCTTAGAGCTGCCTATCAGCTAGACTGTCGTTTCCGATGAATGCCGGACAGCCAAGTGAGGGTTGGACGGTGGCAGGAACGCCTCTACCGTGTATGTTCCCGCCGCCATTGCGGGCGGCAACATAGGGTTCGTGCTGTGCCAGGTCGGTGGCCATTGGTTTGGCAGATGTCCCCACATATTGAGCTGCCCCAGGGCGTCAAACAGCCCAAGGTATTGATAGTAGCTCACGCCTTCGACATCACTCGAGATCGGGCAGCCAAGCGTCACGACGCGGAGGTCTTGCGCTCGTTCCGGCGGGAGGGAACGGATTGCGTTTCCAATCTGCAGGGCGCCCTTGCTGTGTCCAACCAGAAGCTTGAACGGCGTCTCGCGATGGAGGAGGAGGGCGTGCAGCACGTCCGAGGAGCCAGAGCCGTGGCGAAAAATAGGTGCGCCATGAAGCGTCTTCGCGTCCGGAGTAGACGCGGACAATTGACGACCGATGCTCGCCGTCCGTGGCGTGGCATTGGCGAGAGTGTTCTGGATCAGGCTCTTTGCATGCACATAGTCGTAGAGGCCGAAGCCGAACCACCCTCCAAGCGCCTGTAGCATGACGTCCGCCATGCCGTATCCGGGAACAATGGCAAGTACGGGCTTTTTGAGCGCGAGCGAGATGTCCCATGCCAGCGCGGCGCTGCCGAGCGCCGAGCTTCCGACTCCCGTAATCGTGGCGATCTCGACAGTGCGCGTCTCCGCGTGAGGCGAAGCAAGGAACAGCTCCACATCCGTGTATCTGTGCACGTACGGCGAGGTATTGGCGTCGATCAGGAGAAGTGAGCCTTCCGGATCGCTGAGCGCATCGAACTGGACGATGCGGGAAGGAGGTTTCTCTTCACGGGCTCGCATCGGCGCGTCCCTTTCTGCGAGCTGAATAGCCAACGCCGGCACGTTGTAGAAGATGAGATCTAGCATCGTGTTGAATAATCGGCAGGCCCGGACGGCGGGCTCAATCAACTGTGGCAGTGGCTCAAAAAGATTGAGATAGGATCGTTCAGATCGGGGCGCCTGGTTGTCTCCGAACGGCATCGTAAAATCCTCCTCGCTGGTTGCGCTTACCATACCAGCCGCTTGCTTCAAGCGTATGAAGCGCTGGCGCGCACGACGTCGATCGCGCCATTTGAGGATCTCTGACTTGTTTGCACGGCTAAGCAAAATCGCGACGTCCAATTAGTCCGGTTCCCTAGTCTATGTAGTGCGCGACGATCATGGAATGCGTTCTCCCAATCTGGAGGCTCGGGCCGAGTTCTGCTCTTCGTGTTGAGGCGAGGAGGCAGCCTCGGTTGTGGATTGCGACCGGTCAAGCGGATAGAGGGGGCGGCTTACGGGGTTTCGAGCACCTTGAGGGCAGCCGTGGCCGCCCTTTGCACCGCCTCTAGGTCAGGCGCCGCAGCGCCGCCGCCGCTGAGGGTTGCGGCGAGTTGCTCGGGCGGAGCTGCCGGTGCGGCGGCGCTCAGCGCAGCCTTTGCATCGGCAATCTTCGTCGCCAACCTCTCACGCTGCTGGACGGCATCGTTCCGCGCGTTCTGCGCCTGGTTCTTCTGGTCCACCGCCTGCTGCCGCTCGTTCCGGGTGTCATCAACCTGTTGCCGGAGTGTCTGCTCGTTCTTCTCTCCCGGTATCCGGCCGAAATAATAGCCGATCACTGAGATGATTGGCGAGATCTGGACCACCAGCTTGTCATCGCTCGGCGGCTGCAGCAGCCCAGCGAGCGCAAGCACATACAGGGCTACGAACACCGCCGTCAGCACGACGATTACCCAGTCCTTCATATTCATCTGACCCTCCCGATCTTCATGACGCAGACACGCGAGCGACTCCGAGGTCGCCGTAAACCGCATAGAGACGCCACGTCGGATCGGGATCGCCAGCCATATCCGCGCGTGCCGCGTTCATCGCTCCGGCAATGCTGAGGCCCTTGCCTAGCAGGCCATCGAAGAACGCGGTCGCGAAGCGCAGCGCCGTCGCGGTGACGACCGGAGCCAGCGTTCCGATGTAGGCTGACGCACCAGCGGCCAAGAAACTGCGAGCGAAACTGGTGAAACCGACCGCGCCAAATGTCGCCGCCGCCGACGAGCAGGCATTGACGAACACCAATGGCTGTTTCGGAAGCGCGAAAGTGCGGATGTGGTGAGGCAACAATTGGCCGCCGAGGTTGTTCTCGATCCTGAGATACAGACTGCCCGAGGACTCGACGATGCCGTGACAGAGAAAATGAATGATGTCGGCCTGGGGGACACTGTCCTTGAGCTTCAGCAGGTTCATCGGCTCTCGGGCGCCGCCGGTAACGTTGGGCACAACGTCAAGGCCCTTATTCCTGGCGACGTTGACGACCTCGAGCACCCCGTTCAGCGTGGTTGCGTCGGAGGCCACGCCATCGCCGACCACATACACAAGCTCCGTTTGGTCTGCGGTGATGCGGCCACGTTGGCGGCCGTCCTCGGAGAGCCGGCTGCGCCGGTGTCGTCACGCACCGGAACCCGGACCAGCAATATCGGCTCCTTGAGAGTGGACTGGGCGGCGGTCTGAAACGCCAGCTCCCAAGGAACGGCGTCAAGCTTCGGGCTCTTGAGCACCCATTGTACCACCGCATTCGCGTCGAGGCGGGCCAGCACGGTCCGCGTCTGCAGCGAAATCAGATTGTCTACGATCTCGCGCGCAATGCCATGGAAGTCCATAGCCAGCAGCTCCAGCACCTGATCGCCGCTCTCGACCCCGACGTTACGCGGGTTGCCGAGATTCCTCTCGATGCTTTCGATCCGCGTGCTCGCCGCGGCGAGGCATTGAGCACCGCGAAAGCGTCGTAGTCGTCGCGAGAGCTGCCGAGCGGCACCAGCTCTAGTTGGCCCGACTCGTTCAGCGCCGGCATGTGAAATTAGATGCGCGCAGGAGTTCCATTGGTAAGCGACAGCTGGATCGTTGGACTGATATACGGCGCGGCTCCGCTGTCGCCAGCTTCGCGGAACAACATATCGCGGCTCTTCTCGAGAATGAGTGCGCTATCACGGGCCTCCGCTCGGAACATGACGGCGATGCTGCCGACAAGGCGAAACTCGTCGAAGATCGTGATGGCCACTTCGCCTTCGCCGTTGATAGCGTGCAGCGCCGTGACCCGCAGGCGGGCTTCGTCGCTGTCGCCATTGCGCGGAACGCGCATCGTCTGGACCTCGGGCTCAACCTTCAGGGAACCGGACTGTGAGCTCACGTGCAAAAGCAGCGTTGCGTGTTCCTTTCCAGCGGGCACGCGGATGTCCAGACTGCGTGCGGCGTCCTCGGCGCCCTCCACCCGAAGCAGCAGGGTGATCTCCCCTTGGCTGGGGGCCTCGGGGTCGGGGGCGTAGCCGAGACTGGTACGCCGTTTGATGGCGGTGAAGGGCCGCGTTGTCTCCGACGATTCCTTCTGGCTAGTCGGTGATTCCTCCGGCTGCGTATCCAATTCGACGCCAGGTGACAGAGACGGCACCTCGAAAGAAGCCGGCGATGGCGCAAATCGCCCGGCTGCGGTGGGCAGCTCCTCAATCGTCTTTAGTGCCTGGAAGAGCGGTGGATCGTGTCGCTTCACGCCGGCATAGGCACGCCGGCGAACCCCCGTGTCCGTGTCGCCGGCTAGATACCCTAGAAACGGCATAGCCTCGACCCAGTCGGCCCGGGCGAGGCGATTGGCAAAGGTTCGACGCACCGTCGCATCAGCGTGATCGATAATGCCCCGGCACACCGAAAAGACTTGTTCGGCGTCGAGCGTCAGCTGGTGTCGGTTATTAGGCTGGCCGTACACCAAGTCGAATGGCCCGTGTTCGGCGGCGGCAGCGATGATGCCATCAAGCAGCTTTTGCCGACTGCCGGTTGAAATTTCCGGCAAGCACGTCATCAGGGTTTCGACCGCGCCTAACGTGACCGTCGCGTCGCCCAGGATGCCAACACCAAAGCGGCCAAACACACTCTTAGCCACGGCCGTCTCCCGCTCGCGTCAGCGACCCGCATCGCTTCGATTGCCATGGCCATAATACGAAGCCGGATTCGCGCCCGTCCCGCATCACGAGCACAACAGCATGGACGTCGCGTTCGGTCATAGCATTTCGCTCCTCGACCGCCTGCGCTTCCAGGCAGCCAATAACTTCCTGACAAGCGAGCTTACATCCTTGGTCTGAAACGATACGTCTGAGC
>NZ_JACMYP010000039.1 GCF_020889705.1 Bradyrhizobium altum
CCGCGAGCCTTCTCAAGCGATCGGGGCGCAGTGAGCTCGTTATAGGAGGCAACCGGCAAATGGCGTGCAGCCGGGGTCCACCGTTCTCTTGGCCTGTCTTTGAGTCTTGCTATTGGAGTTCGCACCAAACGACACGGGTTACGGCCGATTGTTAGCGGTGTGCCTCGCCACCTTCGGCATTGGAAGGCTGGCCGAGCACAAGTCCTCCCGTGAAGAGCTTGACGTATGTTTCAGCGATTTCGTCGATACTGTCTCGATGCTTCTGGGAGATCCAGGTCACCATCCAGTTGCAGGCACCAAGCACGGCGTTGACGACAATGTCGGGCCGCAAGGGGCGCATGCGGCCACATTCGCCACCTTCCTGCACTGCTTGACGGAAGAAAGCATCGTATCGGACGATGATTGCGCGAACCTGCGCTTGTCGCTCCTGCGGAAGAGCAGAAACATCTCGATAGAAGACCGTCGCCCATTCCTTGTGCTCTGCTAGGAAGCGCACGTGCATCCGGACCAGGTCCGTCAAACGCGCCACGGGATCGGGAGCGGACTGCGCGATGCGCTCGGCTTCTCCAACGAAGTGCTCTGAGATGTACCCAAACACAGCCCAGAGCAATTCGTCTTTGCTCTTGAAGTAGTAGTAGACGCTCGATTTGGTGTATCCTAGCCCGCTTGCGACCTCGTCAATCGAGACGCCGTGAACGCCATGGTCGGCAAACAGCTTTGCCGCGCTTCGAAGGATCTCCTCGCGCACGAGCTGACGCTTGAGCGTCTGAAGATTGCTCCCCTTGGCGACGGGTTCAGCGGCGCGTGCCCCTCGTGGCGCCCTTGGTCGCTTCGGTGCCGTGGATCGTGGCATGCTACTTCCTTTTAAAAAACCGTCCGACGCTGCTGCATGTCTCGCCAAGCTGATTGGCTGCAGTTGCGGTCGAGGTGTTGGTCTAGCACCGCGCCCCCTTTTGGAAGATCGGCAGGTCGAAAGTTGCCCGGATCATCGTTGGGACCCGTGTCGGTAAGAACGAAATCGCGAAAGCTCGCTGCAGAGCGTGCGCAGGCCGCTGGAGATTGCTCCAAGAACGAAACGTGTCGCAGCGAGAGAATCGGGATTCCGCTGGCCGGCGTTGATCCCTGAGGTCGCAGTTGGAGCGCCGATTGCAGTGAAACCTCGGTCCGATCCTCAAGAACAAGTCCATTCATAACCTCGGGATGTGGAAGCGCCAGAATTCACCGGTCAGCGAGTCGAAAATGCGACGATGCCACATCAATTCGAAAATAGCCGTTATGTCAAGGGTTTAGATCCGAGCACAGCGGTGACTCTAAAGGCGCGGGCCAGCCAGATGCTTGGCCTTGACAATTAAATCGTCCATTGATACGAAAATTCGACCTACAGGTTAAAAAAGAGCCCAAGGGGGACGCAGGGGAACCGCCAATGTGTCCTCGTTTTGGACCTGCCGCACCCGCGATCGACGCGCGCGGGGACCTACGCATTGAAGATCGTGGCTCGCTTGATCTTCTGGATGCTGCCGTCCGTCGCTGCCCTTCGGAGGACAAGGATGTGGTGACATTTTTTGTTCCATCGTGTGGGAATTCCGATCACGACTTGAGAGCAGTTTCAGGCTCTTGGCTTGGCGGCCCCAAGCGCCTTTATCGCGTTGCAGCTTGCGAATTGGGGGCTGTCATCCGTGCGTCATAGGAAAATTCCCGACCTTTCAGATTTCGACCTCAAACTCTTGCGGGTGTTCGCGGCGGTCGCCAATGCCGGTGGCTTCAGTGCCGCCGAAGTCGCTCTCAACAAAAGCAAATCATCGATTAGCGTCGATATCGCATCTCTTGAGGTTCGGTTAGGAGTAAAGCTCTGTCGCCGCGGTCGCGCAGGATTTTCGCTAACCGCAGAGGGCGAGCAAATCCTGTCTCTGGCGCGCGAATTGTTCGATGGCCTTGAAAGCTTTCGTGAAAACGCAAGTCGAGTAGCCATGAAAATCACAGGCGAGCTTGTAGTGGTGATGGATGACAATTTTCCGCTAGGAAAACGAGCTGAGCTGGCCGGAATCGTGAAGACATTTCACACGGAGCATCCAGAGGTATTCTTGACTATCCGGACGACCTCTCCCGAACGAGTAGCTCAGATGATTCTGGACGGCACCGCTGATATGGGAATCAGCGCATCGGCGCCTGATATCGCGGGCACGAAAACTTATCCACTTTTTTATGAGCCAATGGTGCTTTGCTGCGGTCGCGAACATCCACTCTATTCAAAATCAGACGGAGAAATAAACGACGAAGCTCTCCAACGCTATGACTGCATCGACATTGTAACGAGACAACACTCTCAATCTCGCGAAATCATCAACCAACTGAATGTCCGGGCTCGTGCTCCGACCATGCAGGCTCGTCTGATCCTGATCTTGGCGGGCGCCTACATTGGATTTCTTCCGCGCGACTTCGCCTCGTCGTTTGTGGCGAGGGATTTGTTGAAGATCGTACGCGAACGCGACATGTGCTTCACAAACGTTTGTTCGGCGATCGTGCGTAACGAGGTTTCTCAGAGCAGCAGCCGAGAGCTCCTGCTGGAGCTCGTCCGGCGAAGCCTGTTTGAGCCGGGTTTCGCCAGCTCTGTACGCTAGAGCGTTCGCCGATCATGGCGGCGTATCCAGCGGCGGTGAAGTAGTTTTGCATTCGGTCTGGGTGGAGCAGTCGATGACGCGGCCGATGGCATTCCAGAGACCGTCGACGGAGCGTTCGGCAGCTTTGCGCAGGAGAGCCTTGAGCTTGGCAAAGGCATTCTCGGTCGGATTGAAGTCGGGGCTGTAGGGCGCCAGATAGCGCAAAGCTTGCGTCTGCGGCCTCAATCATCTGACGCACCCGTGGCGCTTGTGGCTGGATAAATTGTCCAAGATCACAATGTCGCCTTTGTTGAATTCGGGGATGAGGACCTTCTCGACATAAGTTTCGAAGGCCTCGCGGTTAATTGGTCCATCAAGTACCAAGGCGCGATAGTGCCGCGCGTGGTGAGGCCAGCGACGAAGGTTGTGGTCTTCCAATGACGTGAGGGACGCCGGCCCGCAGACGCTCGCCACGCGGTCAGCGGCCATAGCGACGTGCCATGTTGGTCGAGCCCCACGTCTCATCGACAAAGACAAGGCGCCCGGGATCGAGTGTGGGCTGGCCTTCAACCCAATCTTGACGCCGCTTCACGAGGTCCGGACGGTCCTGCTCGCTGGCGTGTGCCGTCTTTTTTGCGTGTGATTCCAAATTCCTCGATCGCAAGATCGGGTGTCGCCCTGCTGACGCTCCCGATTGCGCCAACGGCTTCCGCTGGCCGCACTGACCCTGAACCGGTCCCCAGCCTCTCGTGAGACAGAAGAAGATTTGCGTGATTCACGGTTACCCCTCCACCAGCGAGTTTGCCGGGAGCGCAAGCTCCGCCGCAGCTTTGGGCCGCGCTCCGGGGTAAAGGCCGGCCGCGGCATATCCGATCGCGGCTACCAGGCCGAGAGGTGCGAAGATTTCCAGCGCACGACGGAGACTGGCCCCGGCATCCATCCCCGAACTCCGGAAGAAATCCGAACCCAAGCCGATTAAGTAGGGCGCGAGGACCAGATATCCGAGGCTCGTCGCAAACAGAAAGATGGAGAAAATCTTCGCGCGAAGATGCGGCGGTGAAAGATTATTGATCAGGGTGTAGGTGGGCCCCGTGTACATATAGAGCACGGGAGCAAAAAGCCATACGCACAGCACCATCACAGACAGACTTGTGGTCGTGTAGGCAACGATCGATGCCACAGCACCCATCGCCGCGACACCCGCGATCGACCAAATCTGCACCCTCGCGGCCGAGCGGGACAGCCAATGCATGGCAACTGCGACCAGGATCGTGGCAGTGGTCCCGCCCACGAGGTGCAATTGTCCGAGAATGGCGCCGGCCTGGCCGGTGGTCAAACCATAGTTTCGCGCCATAAACGCGGGCGTCCAGAACAACAGCCCCCAACCCCATGTGCAGATTAGGGCTCCCCCGAGGATCACGAAAAGCAGCGCCTTCTCGCGGTAAATGTGCGACAGGGCCGTGAGCAACCCTCCGCCGGGTTGCCCAGTGCCTGCGGCGGCGTCCGCGGCACCGCGGACAGGCTCACTGACCAGGAGCAGCGTAACGGCGCCAAGCGGTAAACCGAACACGCCAAAAATCACCATCGTCGCGCGCCATCCATAATGGTCGGCAAAATAACCTGCCACGGCCGTGCCAAAAAAGGAGCCTGCACAAATCCCCAGCGTGAAGATCGTCATTGCAACGCCGCGGCGCACCGGTGGGAACCGGTCGGCGATGAGCGTCACAGATGGTGGCGCGCAGCCCGCTTCTCCAAACCCTACGCCGAGACGGGTTGCGACGAAGGTCCACATTCCTGACGTGGCCCCTCCCAGCGCGGTCATCACGGAGAAGATCGTTGTAGCTGCTGCGAGCAAGATGCGCCTGCTCATCTTGTCTGCGAGAATCCCGGCCGGAACCCCGAATGTCATCAGGACGAGGCCGAGCGCGAGATTGAGACTCGACACGCCGGCATCGGAAAGACCGAACTCTACCTTTATCGGTTGCAACAGCGTCGAGAAGATAAATCGGTCAGCGACATTGAGCGTGTAGATCGCCGTGGTCACGGCCAATGTGATCCAAGCCTGCGCGCCAATGCTGATGGCGGCGGCACCCGGATTGAAGGCGCTGCGTCCCCCCGCCATTCGCTCTTCCCTTGCTGCCCATTCTTCCTGGACAATTTTATGACTTTGTGAACTGAGTTTCGTGCGACTCGTCAAATTTTCTGTCAAGATCGATATCCCTTCTATATCGGGCCATGGGACAAGGCGCGCAGCCGTCAGCTTAGCTATCCTAGCGGGCAATACGCGTGCCAAATCCATAAGCTTAATTTCTGTCTATATGGACTATTCGTCGAACCTTCGTCGGAAGCGGCTCAGCTACAAGGGAGCCGGATGGAGGGAGGAACGCGTTTCAACCTGTGGCCATTCTTCCCGCCCAGCGAGTTCGGGCGCAATCTTCACGAAAGACTTGCCACGGCCCATCGAGCTGCCTCCCGAATGGAATCCGGCTTTGTCTGGATAAACGGGGCAGGCCCGCACTTCATCGGGGCTCCTGACTACAAGCAGTCGCGAATTGGCCGCGAGGAAAGCATCGATGAATTGATGGCTTTCACCCAGGTCAAGAACATCAATATCAGTTTCTGAAATTTGCCGTCGCTGGCCGCAGCCGAGTTGGCGTGCGTCAGGCCAAGTCAGGGACGGTGCACTGGCAAATTCAAAATAGGGGGAATCAATGTCGCTTCGTTACTGTGCAATTGCTGCTGTCCTCATGCTCGAGTTCGCCGGCGTTGCCGGCGCAGCTGACCTGCCAGTCAAGGCGAATCCGCCGCCGGCGGACCAGCCCGTTCTTCTCCGTCATCGATAATCGCGTGACGTTCTCATGGATGCCAAGGGGAACCGATCCGGGCATGTACACTGTAAACCCCAATGGCGCAGTCGACGGCACAACTGCAAAGCAGGTCTATTCGTTCACTCATTTCGATGCGTGGGCGTACGGTACTAATCTCTTCAATATCTCGATGTTCAAATCGGATCACAATGATTTCAATGCGCGTAGGTTTGGTGTGGATCTCACGCCCTATCCGAGGATTCGCGCCATCGAAATGGCGGCATCGAAGATTGACGCGTTTTCGCGGTCCGAGCCCGGCCGGCAGCCCGACGCAGAATGAGGAGATGCCCACTCCAATCCAGGGCCAGCCGGGACTTTCTGTGCCTTGTGGCACCTCGGGCAGTCAATTTTAACAGATCCGGTGAACGACGGTTTGGCGGCCGGGGGGTTGCGGTGGAGCGAGCAATCGGACCTTTGCAGCGGGGCACTCCGCAATAAGCGAGACCAAAACCCCTTATCATACCCCAATGGCTGGCGGCCGGTGTCTGTCCATCCCGATGGCGATGTTCTTCTGCTCCATGTAGGTGTCAAAGGCATAGTCGCCTCCGTCCCGTCCTATTCCACTCGCTTTGACGCCGCCGAACGGCGTCGGCAAATGCCGCACATTTTCGGAGTTCACCCAGACCATGCCAGCCTCGACTCCTTGAGCCACGCGGTGGGCTCGTCCGACGTCGCCGGTCCAGATGTAGGCAGCGAGGCCGTACTTTACGTCATTGGCAATGCGCATTGCGTCGGCTTCATCATCGAATGGTATGACGGTCAATACCGGACCGAAGATCTCTTCTTGCCCAATCCTCATTGTGTTCTGGGCGTCAACAAACAATGTCGGCTCGACAAAGTTACCTTTGCCGCCCAGTGCCCGGCCGCCCCCCGTCGCTATTTGCGCACCGTCTTGCGTGGCGCACTGGGCGTAGCTCAAAACCTTGTCAGCGTGGCGGGGATGAATGAGCGGACCGATCTCGGTTGAAGGGTCCAAGGGAGGGCCCACCTTGATCGTCTTGACGCGGGCGGCGAGGGCTGAAACAAATCGATCGTAGATGGAACGCTGAATGAGCGCGCGGCTCGATGATGTGCAGCGCTGTCCGTTCAAGCTGTAGATCATAAACAGAACCGCATCTCGCGCTCGCTCGAGATCTGCGTCGTCGAACACGATGACGGGATTCTTGCCACCAAGTTCGAAATGGACGCGCTTCAGGGTTGGTGCGCCTTGCGCCATGATATGGCTGCCGGTGGCCGACTCCCCCACGAAGGCGATTGCTTTGATAGAAGGGTGCTCGGTCAGGAGTTTTCCGGCTCTTTCACCAATGCCGTGCACGAGGTTAACGATGCCAGGTGGCAAACGCGCCTCCTCGAACACCTCGGTCATGATGTCCGAGAGTATGACTGCAGATAGTGGGCTCCATTCCGCGGGCTTGTGAACGATCGAACAGCCTGCCGCCAGCGCCGGAGCGATCTTCCATGTGGACAGCATAAACGGTGTGTTCCACGGCGTGATGATGCCGACGGGTCCGATAGGCTGGCGGATCGTGTAATTGAGGTGGGTTTGCGTCGGGAACGACTTGCCATCTGAAGCTTCCGGGGCCTTATCGGCATAAAAGCGGAAATTCTCTGCCCCACGGAGCGCGGCCTTTGCCATGTAGCGAATGGGCTGGCCGCTATCGACGCTCTCAACCAGTGCGATTTCCTCAGCTCGAGCTCCGATCCGATCCGCGATCTGATGCAGGAGCGCGCGCCGCCTGTCGCCGGGCACGTCCTTCCAGACTTTAAAACTCTCTTCGGCCGAACTGGCAGCACGATCGACTTCGGCTTCGCCGCCTGACGCGACCTTGCATAGAACGGAATTGTCCGATGGATCCAGGTTGTCGAAGGTCTGATCGCTTAGCACCGGTTGTCCGGCGATCCTGTGCGGCACGGCCTGCGACTTAAATCGATGCAAATGCTCTTGCGCTTTGCGCATATTGTCTGAATGGGGCGCGCGCGCCTCTTGTTGGCTCATGGTATCACCGTGCGGGTTGATGCATAATTGGCGAGGGGCGATAGATTTGGTGGTCTCACCCTTGAACGGCGTCTTTCACCACCGCGATCATGTCGATTTCGATCTTCAGACCGGCGCGAGCGAGATGGGCGACTCCCACCGTGGTCCGCGAGGGCGGATCCTTGGGGAAGTACTCGCGGAACACCTCGTTCATCGGAGCAAATTCATTGACCATGTCGGTCATGTGGATCGTCATTTTTAGCGCGGTCTCGAGCGAGGCCCCGCCGGCCTCAGCCAGAGCCTTGAGGTTATCGAGAGCTATCCTGGTTTGAGCCTTGATGTCTTCCGGAAATTCCCTCGTCACGGGGTCGGAGCCGGTTTGTCCGGAAATGAAGAGGAGCTTCTCCCAGCGGATCGCTGGCGAATATGGGATGCCAGGGCGCAAACCGGTGGGGGGAACGATGACTGTACGCGGCATGGTAACCTTGACGGCTAAGGGTGGGTCGAGGGCGGTTCAAACGACTGATCGATCGTGACTCAGTCAGCGACGTAGCTCGGCACTGATTGCATCAAGGCAGGCTTGGTTTCTTTCGTGGAGGCACCATCGAACGTCTCAACGGCCATGGATTCTTCAAACCAGCGGCGCGGTGGAGGTGCTCCCCACAGCGTTTGGCGTACGGGATTGTTGAGATTCCAGCGTATTGGCTCCGCAGAAGTGTTTCCCGTCAAATAGTCGCCGGTGTAGAGCTCAAAGCGGTTTCCATCGGGATCGCGAATATAGACGAACAACGCGTTCGAAATGCCGTGTCGGGCCGGCCCCCGCTCGATACTGGCCGCATAGCCGGCGCCAGCGAGCAGGTCGCAGGCACGAATAATTGAGAGCGGATCTCCAAGCGAAAAGCCGACGTGGTGGGCTGCCGGTCCTGCTCCAGTCATAACGGCGATGTCATGCACCGTGGATTTTCGAAATAGCCAGCTTGCCCAAATCCGCTTTTCGGGCGGATCGGATTCCGTCAGTTCGGCGCATCCAAAGCCGAGCTCTTCAGTGTACCAGCCATAACCGGCCTGGGCATCGGGCGTGAGGACATTGACATGGTCGACGCGTGTCGGCGAGACCCCTTTATGAAGATGATACTGTTGTACGAGCCATGGCACGCTCTTGATCTCGGCATAGTAGTCGATGATGAAGCCGAAGGGATCCTGGACTCTCAGTGTCTTGCCTTGGCCTATCATGTCGTTGTCAGTCCAGCGGGTCGCCAGTCCCAGGCCATCGAACCGCGCCTTCATGCGGTCGAGCTGATCTTCACTCGCAACCACGAACCCGATATGCCCGACGCCAGCGGACTGCGCCTTGCGCAGCACGAACGTGTGGTGCTGTTTGTCCTCCGTGCAGCGAAGATAAATGCGATTGTCATCGCGTTCGGTCTCGTGCAAGCCGATCAGGTTGACGTAGAAATCCCGTGCTCGCTCCAAATCCGTCGTGCGGAATTCGACATGGCCAAGCTTTTGAATGTTTGCGATGTCCTTAATTCGTCCAGCGCTCATGTGGCGGCTCCGTTCCCAGCGAGACGGCATCACCTTAGCGCCGGACCGGAGATGGTCTGTATCAACCGCTACAAAGGAGGACCAATCTCGCCGGTCACGAAGGGTCAATGCCGCGACCGCGTCGGCGGCTGTGTCAGCCGGTAGCGACCGCGCTGGCAGCTGACTGTGCCGACTTTGCGGAGCTTTTGCATAGCGCGTGTCACCGTGATCCGGGAGGCGCCAATCAGATTGGCGATTTGCTGATGAGTGAGCAGAACATCGGGCAGTTCCGGCAAGGCAATCTGCGAGAGAAGCTCTGCAATGCGGTCTTCAGGAGAAGCCTGCGCGAGCTGGACGAGGCGACCGGCGAGTGTACGTTGCTTCAGTGCGGTGGCGTGCGCAAGCAGGGATGCAAGCTTCGCGTCGGCCGAAATCAATTTGAGGAGCTCCTTGCCTGCTATCGGGAGTACATCGGTGGCTTCGATGGCGCTGGCACTGGAAAAGCGTGGTAGACCGTCGAACGCGGCGCCCTCGCCGCAGAGTGCGCCGGGACCAACGATGTCAATCAACAGCTCCTGCCCGGCTTGTCCAATCATGGTGATACCGAGGCGGCCCGATACCACCACATAGGCATGCGTCCCCGCGTCGCCTTGGCGGTAGACGGATTGTCCTTTAGCTATCTTCCGAAGAGAGAGATTCGGAGCAATTTCGACCAGTCGCTCCAACATCGATCTGGGAACGCGCAAGGTCTCGCTGACCTTGGAGCGGCTGGCTTTTGCGCAGGCGTTCGATCGAGTCCTTGGCATCGGGATCCCCGACAGCGTCGGCTTCCAATAAGCGGAAAACCTCACTTAGAGAAAAATGGTCGGGGCCTTGCGGCCCCGACCCAGTCTGGGAGGAAACGTTGTCGGCTTCGCCTAGTTGCGCGCAACGGCAACCGCCTTGATTTCGATGATGAGACCAGGACGTGCGAGACCGGCGATGTCGAGAATGGTCCAGGTCGGAAATGGGGCCGGCACATACTTTTCTTTGACCTTCATGAAGTCAGCCAAATGCGAGGTCAGCCCGACATGATACGAGACGAGCTCGACCAGGTCGCCCATCTGACCGCCAGCCTCTTCGAGGACGAGCTTGAGCCGTTCGAACGCATTGACGAACTGCTGCTCGGGCTTGTCCGGCATCGATCCATCGGGATTGAGGCCGATCTGTCCCGCGATGAAAATCAAGCCGCCGGCCTTCACAGCGGAGGAGTATTGAAATTTATCGAAAATGGAACCGCCGCCCGCGGCAGCGAACATCGGGTTCTTTGAGCTATAGGTCGTCTTTGTCATGAGGGATCCTTTCCTAGTCAATTAGAGGCGCGTTCCTGGAGAAAGCTCGAGACCCAACAGCAACCGGCCATACGCCTCGGCGATCGGCTCGGGCTGCAGCAAGAAATGCGAGCTCATGGCGTGGATATCGCGGAACAGACGCTCAATCCGCGTGCCCTCGGGGAGCATCGACCCGCCGAGAGACGCGAATAGACGCTGTGCAGACGTTAATGCTTGACGAGATGCGATGGCCACTTTCGTGCGGCTAAGTCCGCGTTCCTCAAGCGACAGCGTCCCGCTCTGGAGAATCTGCTCTTCGATCGCAGCCGTCTCGGAAAGCAGGAAGTCTCGCAAGAAGCTCATGGTGGCGGAGCTCGTTCCTGCGTCGACCTGGGCGATCTTGTCGTTGATTTGCGCTTGCTGATTGCCCGAGCTGACGCGAGCGCGAATAATCTTGATGCTTTCCTCGCTGCAAGCGGTCGCTACGCCAAGCGTCGGAGCCAAGACCGACATTGCGTTGGCCGTATTCAATGGGAAGTCGTACACAGGCTCGGTGTTCGGGCAGGTCGGGTGCTTCTTCCCGGCCTGCAATTCGGCCCAATTCATGAAGCGATGAGACGGAACGAATGTCTTTCCGAGGGTGATGTTCTTGCTGCCGGTGCCGCGCATGCCCATCACGCGCCAGCTTTGGTGATCGATCGTAAATTCGGATTGCGGGACGAGCACGACGTGAGGCGCGGGCCCATCGCCTTGTCCGGGAATATTGATAAGAAGGCCCAGCCAATCCGAAACGTCGACGCCGGAGGCGTACCTCCAACGCCCACTCAGGACAATGCCGCCTTCCGCCGGCTCGATCTTTATGTCCTGTCCCACGCCGCCCGTCAGCATGGGAACGATCGGAGATACGCCCGGCGCGAAGAGTTCCTTCTGCGCTTCAGCAGAAAATTTGCCGAGCATAATAATATTCGCGCTGGTGAGTCCGGCAAGCCAGGCGCTGGACGAACACCCCTTGGCGACGTGGAAGGTTGCTTCCCAGGCGAACCGGGGCGAGACGCCAAATCCGCCAAAGCGCGAAGGACGCATCAGGTCGAACAGCCTTGTGTCAAAAAGGCGTTCGGCGACATCGTCGGGGATCCGCCGCGCCTCTTCGACCCGCGCCGCCTGCTCGCTGAGCCACGGCACAAGGGCGGCCGTCTTTTCGACGGCCATTTCCGCCCCGCGCACGTCCGAATCCACCTCGTCGGCGGTCCGTTGAGCTAAACCCATTGCGATTGCCTCCTCTGGCGCTATCATCGACCTTGGCCTACCGTGCACCGTTCGTGGCGCGCTGTATCGCCGGATACGACCGGGTCATTCCTTCGAAAAATGAGCGGTGAGAATGACAAAAAAAGCCACTGCCACTTGGCGGATGACGGACGCCCTCGCAGCCAAACTGGTATCCTTCGAGGGCAAAGTGCGGGCTCGCCGATTTGCCGAAGGAGAACAGCTCTATCGGCAAGACGAGATCAATACTTGCTTCTATTTCATCAAGTCGGGATTGGTGCAGGTATCGATATTCAGAAGAGACGGCACCGAAGTGGTTCTCGAGAACATGGGCCCGAATGCGCTATGTGGAGAAGGGTCTGCTTTCGATGGTCTGCCTCGTTTTTCGACCGCGGTGGCCGTTGAGCCAACGGAAGCGCTCGAGTTCGACACTGCCCGCATAGAATCCTTGATGCGAGCTGATCCTGAATTGGCGCTGGCTATGCTGCGGCTGACCAGCCTTAAGCAACGTATTCTCGCATTGCGACTCGAGCATTTGGTGTCAAATGACCCAGAGGATCGGATACTGGAACTACTCCGTCGGCTGAGCCAGATGTTTGCAATCGATCACGAACGCGGACGCAAGATCATCACGCACTTGACCCACGAGCAGATCGCCTCGATGACCGGCACGTCTCGCGTCACTGTCACTCGAACGATGGGCAGGCTCCGCGAGAAGGGAATGCTGTTCATCGAAGACGGCTTTACGATACTTGCTAACGAAGTGGACAGCTGAAATTTCTAGCCCGTCCACCAAAGGTCCTCGGTTCGTGGAACGTTAGCTACGTCGCCATCCTCATACGGCAAGCGAGCATACTTTCCTCCGTGATAGAGGAGAGGGGTTGCAGCGGTCTCGGGGCCGAACATTTCGTCGATCTGGCCAATAAGGATTCGATGATCGCCGCCGGGGTAATCGTCAACGAGTCGGCAACGGAAGACTGCGTTTGCATCGTCGATCCAAGGTACGCCGCGGCTTTCGCGCCAGGACCAGGTAGGACTCGTCAGAGGTCGGCCAGCATGATGCATGGAGACGTCCTGCTGATGACCTGCCAATATGTTCACCGAAAAAGCACCAACCGTCGCGATCCGTTTTGCCGTAGCGCTAGTCAAAGATGCACAGAACAGGAGCAGCGGTGGATCCAGACTTACCGGTGTCAGCGAATTGACGGTCATGCCTGCCGGGCCGTTTTCGCCATCGACTGCGATCAGCGTGACACCGGTCGTCAGGCGTCGGAATAGTCTGCGAAAATCTTCAGCCTTGTTGCCATTCATTTGGGCGGCTCTTCGGGTTGGTGAGTTGACAGAAGAGCACGACTACCCGTTGAAAAACTGCGCGGCTGTATCTGGCAGCACATAGTCGTAGATGTATCGATCGTGGATGTATCCGTAGATACAGCCCCTGGAATGCGGCCGGTGTCACTTTGTGACGGTCAGCAGCAACCCCGAGGGATTTCATGACCAAGACCGTGACGCGTGGCCGCATCGCAACAAGCTTATGCGGGTTCATTTCCGCAAGCTCTATCGCTCTTGCCTGTGCCCAGCCTGGGTTTGCCCAGGACAAGCCTGAGCTGCGCATCGCGGCAATCGTCTCGGTGACGGGAGCAGCATCTGCGTTGGGGGCTCCTGAGCGGAGCGCGGTCGAATTGTTCGACAAGACCTGGTCGACGCGCACTGATCTGCCCTTCAAGGTCAAGGTCATTTCGTATGACGATGGCTCCGATCCGACGAAGGCCGTCAGCCTAACGCGGAAGGCGATCGAGGAAGACAAGGCTCATGTCGTCGTCTGCTGCACCACCACGCCGAGTTCGATGGCGATCCTGGACACGGTCAAGGCGGCGAAGATTACCATGATTTCGATGGCCTCGAACGCGGCAATCGTTGAGCCTGCCAGCGAACGCCCGTTCACGTTCAAGACGCCGACGTCCGACAAGCTGATGCTTCAACGCACGCTCAATTACATGAAGCGCCAGGGTATCAAGAAGATCGGCTTCTTCGGTCTTGAAGATGCCTATGGCGAGGGTGGCCTGAAGGAGTTGCAACCTGTAGCCAAGGAAGTCGGGATCGAGCTTGCCGCAACCGAGCGCTTTGCGCGGCAAGATACCAACTTCACGCCGCAGGCGCTGCGCCTCAAGCAGGCGGGTCTCGATGCAGTCTACATCCACGCGATACCGCCGTCCGCGGATCTTGCTCACGAGGCGCTCAAGCGGGTTGGCTACACTGGCCCAATTTACCATGGAGCTGGTTCGTCGATTAACGCGTTCGTCGATATTGCAAAGGCGAACGTCGAGGGCGCGATCGTCGGCGTCGGGGCGCTCAATGTCTACGACCAGATTGCCACGGACAATCCGCTTCGTCCCGTCCTTGCCAAATTCGCTGAGCTGTATGACGGGGCTTACGGAAAGGGCAAGGTCGACTTGTTCGCTGGTCAGTCCTGGGATGCCATGCTGCTTGCCGTGAATGCTTACCAGCACATGGCGGAAGCCAAGACCGACGACCTCGCCGCTACCCGCATCGCGATCAAGAACGCGATGGAACAAACACGCGAATGGCCCGGCGTGAATGGCGTCTTCAACGTCACACCGACCGACCATCTCGGATTGGATAAGCGGTCCACCTTCCTGTCGCAAATCAAGGGCGGACGTTTCGTCCTGATCGAGGAATAAACATTGTTCGACACGCTCCTATTCTTGCTCGTGGACGGCATCACCAATGGTGCCGTCTACGGTCTTGTCGCGCTCAGCCTCATTGTAATCTATACAGTGACGCGGGTGGTGAATATCGCCCAGGGCGAATACGTAACGTTGGGAGCGCTGTCGTTTTCGAGCGCGCTTTCGGGATCGTTCAATCTGTTCAGTTGGCTTGTCGCGGGCGGTCTGGCGGCATTCGCGCTGCTTGACTTGGCGGATCGGCGCCTGTTGAGCTCGGTCAGGATCCGCATTTTGTTGATCCGTTCGGTTTGGATTGCCGGCGTCCTTCTCACGGCATTTGCGGCGCACAAGTTTCCGGGATCATACTGGCTCGCTGTGTTGGCCGCGCTTGCCGCGACCGTTTCTCTCGGGACGCTGACCTACCGGTTGACGGTGGAGCCGGTCTCGGGCGCATCGCCGATCGTGCTGCTCATCGTCAGCGTCGGCGTGTACATGGTGTTTCACGGCGTGGCGGTCTTGATTTGGGGCGCGGAGCCGCAATCGGTACCGCCGGTCGTCGACGGCGGAGTGTCGCTGGGACCGGTCTTCATCACCTACCAAAGCCTCTGGATCTGCGGCTTTGCTGTTTTGGCGATGGCAGGCTTGTACATGTTCTCCGAGAGAACGCTCATCGGTCAGGCCCTACAAGCAACCGCGGTCAATAGAGTAGGGGCTCAACTGTGTGGCATCCCTGTCCGGTTCGCCGGGCAGCTCAGCTTTGCCATCGGGGCCGGGTTTAGTGCTGTTTCAGGACTGTTGCTGGCTCCGCTCATCACCGCGAATTATGACATGGGTTTTCCGATCGGCTTGAAGGGATTTGTTGCCGCAGCACTCGGTGGCATCGTTGAATACCCGACGGCGCTGGTCGGCGTAGTGCTGGTTGGTCTTACCGAGTCCTTCTCGGCATTCCAGATCAGCGCGTTCAGAGACGTCATCGTCTTTCTGATGGTGATACCGATCCTTCTTTGGCGAAACGCTGTTCGTCCGCCAGAAGCACACGAGCATTGATCATGGCCGAGAAGTCCATTCCGTCATCGCGGCGATCCCCCGCGACCGCGTCGATCGTTGTTGCGTTCGCAATGTTTGTGCTGGCTTGTATCATCGCCGCTATTGGCCCGCAGTACGACGTCACGTTGCTCGTCACGGTCGGCCTAACGTCGATCGCCGCGATGGGCCTGACGCTCCTGTTGATTGCAGGACAGGTCTCCCTCGGTCAGGCGGCGTTTATGGCGATCGGGGCCTATGTGTCGGCAATTCTGGCACGTGATTTCGGCGTCCCGGCTTTCGTTGCGCTCATTCTAGGCGTGGCTGCCTCAGCTCTTTCTGGTGTCATCGTGGGAGCCATCACGCTGCGACTAAAAGGGCACTTCCTGCCGCTTGCGTCGCTGGCAATTGGAATCGCGACCAGTGCCGCGATCGTCGCGGCGGGGGGCATTACCGGCGGAGCCTCCGGGCTGGGACAGATTCCGCCCCTCGCGATCGGCCCCTTGTCATTGACAGATGATCGCGGCTTTGCGGTTGTTGTCTGGCTGCTGGTTGCAGTGCTCGGTGGTGGGCTTTCCCGCCTGCTGCATACCCGCGCGGGACGGGCGATCGCGGCCCTCAAGACCGACGCGGAGATGGCCGAAATTTTTGGGGTCAATGCAGCGCGCTTACGCCTGATCGTGTTCGTTGTGGCGGCAACGCTGGCCGGACTTTCCGGGACGCTCTATGCTTACTACTTCAAGTTTCTCAGTCCTGCACCGTTCGGGCTGACCGCGAGCATAAACCTATTGATCGCATGCATATTTGGGGGAATGGCGCATCCGTTCGGCGCGGTCCTCGGTGCGGCAGCCATTACTGCGCTCGAGATGCTGTTGCAGAATACGGTTGCCCGCATGCTGGGTCTGTCGGGCAACGTGGAACTGATCGTCTTTGGGCTCGTGCTCATCTGCGTGCTGTTGCGCTGGCCGGGGGGAATCTGGTCGGCCCTGCAGCGCATTTGGCCGCAGTTCTCTGCAGCTCGGCCAGGGCGCAATATCGAGTTGACCCCATCCAAGCGTAGTACGGCCGGCGAGGACCTGCTGACCGTCACAGGTATTTCAAAGAACTTCGGCGGCCTCAAAGCGCTCCAAGGGATTTCGTTCGGGGTGGGCCCCGATCAGATCGTTGGTTTGATAGGGCCCAACGGCGCAGGCAAATCCACTACCTTCAACATCGCTACCGGGCTTCTTGCCCCGTCAGAGGGCGATGTTCTTCTCATGGGCGAGAAGCCGCCCAGACGAGTATCCGACCTGGTACATCGTGGGGTATCTCGCACGTTCCAGCACGTACGGATCATTCCTGAGCGTACGGTGCTGGAAAATGTTGCCTTTGGCGCTTATGCGCAAGGTCATGCGGGCATGATGTCGGGGATGTTCGGCTTCGACCGAAAGGAAGAGGCCGCAACCTATGCAAAGGCCTGGCGCGCCCTTGAAATCGTGGAGTTGGATGGCCTCGCGCACGAGCCTGCATCGCGTCTGGCAATGGGGCAGGCGCGCCTCGTAGAAGTCGCTCGTGCCTTGGTTAGCCGACCCCGCTTGCTGCTCTTGGACGAGCCCGCTGCCGGACTACGGACGGGTGAAAAACTCAAGCTGGTCACCTTGCTGCACCGGCTCAAGCGGGCCGGGATGTCGGTCTTGCTCGTCGAGCACGACATGGACCTTGTCATGAATTGTGTAGATCGGGTGGTTGTTCTGGATCGCGGGCAAGGACTTATGACCGGTCTTCCCGAGGAGGTTCGGCAGGACGAGCGGGTGATCGCCGCGTATTTGGGAGCCTGACCATGCCAAATTTGCGGATTAGCGGCCTAAAAGTTGGCTACGGCCGAGCGACGGTTTTAGAGAACCTCAATCTGGCGGTCTCACCCGGCGAGCTCGTGACTGTGCTCGGAGCCAACGGTGCTGGGAAAACGACGCTGCTGAACGGCATCATGGGATTGGCGCCGCCGCGCGCGGGATCCATCCTCCTGGAGGATGAGCAGCTCGTCGGTCTTCGTCCCGAGCAGTTGGTTGCTCGTGGCGTCGTGCTCGTACCGGAACGACGGGAGTTGTTCGGCAACCTCACGGTGGAAGTAAACCTGCGCCTGGGCGGCTATCGAACTGATGCGTCGTCGAAGTCGCTCGATCGCATCTACAGCCTATTCCCGATCCTTGCAGAGCGTCGCAAGCAGAAGGCAGCTACGCTGTCCGGCGGCGAACAGCAGATGCTCGCGGTGGGGCGTGCTTTGATGGCCGGTCCTCGCTTGCTGATGCTGGATGAACCTTCGATCGGGCTCGCACCGTTGATCGTCCAGGAAATTCTTCGGGTCATTGGCCAGCTCAAGGCCGACGGACTGACCATCATCCTGGTTGAGCAAAATGCAAGGCTCGCACTTTCCGTAGCGGATCGTGGCTACGTGCTTGAGGTTGGCAAAATTGTTCTGGAAGGCACCAGTGCTTCACTCTCAACCGACCCGAGATTGAGTCAGGCCTATCTGGGAGGTGCTGCGGATTACGCTGCTGCGCGGGATCAAGTCTATGTCGATTGATGGCGAAATACGTCAACTTCACCAGAGCTTCTCTAAGCGCGAGCTGTCTCCTGTCGAGATCGTTCGCGCTCAATTGGACGCAGTCATTGCGGTTGATGCCGGCGTTAACGCATTCACGCTGGTGGACGAGACTGTTGCCATCGAGATGGCGCAAGCTTCCGAAGAACGATACCGGCGCGGCGAGCCTATCGGACCGATGGATGGTATCCCGACGACGATCAAGGATACGCTGAACGTTGCCGGCTGGCCAACGAGGCGTGGATCGCGGACGACACCCGAAGCGCCTGCGACGGCCGACGCGGTCTCAGTGGCACGGCTTCGTAGCGCGGGCGCGGTGTTTCTCGGAAAGACGACGACACCGGAGTTCGCCTGGAAAGGGTTGACCCAAAGCCTGCTCAACGGAATGACCCTGAGCCCTTTGGACAAAACTCGTCACGCGGGTGGGAGCAGCGGCGGCGCTGCCGCCGCGACAGCGCTCGGCGTCGGCGTTGTTGGCATAGGGACCGATGCGGCGGGATCCGTCCGCATACCAGCCGCCTTCTGCGGCGTGGTCGGGTACAAGCCCACCTTCGGAGCGATCCCGCTTGAGCCGTTCCCGGCGGCTTTCTGGCAGCTCCCTCACATCGGGCCGATAACCAGAAGCGTGGCAGATGCCGCATTGGCGGCGGCTGTGATGAGCGGACCGGCTTCGTCGGACTGGATGTCGCTGGTCCAGACGCCGCTATCGCAGCGTCTAGAAAGAAAGTTGACGCCGCGAGCGCGCATCGGCATTCCCACTGACTTGAACCGCTACCTGGATCCCGAGGTGAAGAGAGGGTGGGATGAGGCAGTTAGAGCCCTGAGCTCACAGGCAGACATTAAGTCGGTCGAGCTTCGGCTTGATGAAGCTCGCGACATCGTAGCGACGCTTTATCGTCTCGGGTGCGCGTTTGCCGTGTCCCTCGTTCCCGAAAGCAAGCGCTCGGAACTTGACCCAGCGATACTCGAGTTTATCGAGCCGGTCCGCAACCTACCCGCGGAGACGTTGATCGATATGCAGCGCCGTCGAGAGGAAATTGCCAGTCAGGCGGCTTTGGTCCTGTCCGATACTGTCGATGTCCTGCTTACTCCGACCATGCCTTGCCTTCCTCTGCGCGCAGATTCTGCGGAAGCCCGTGAGGTCGATTGGTTCAAGTGGTGTCCGTTCACCCCACTGTTCAACCTGTCGCGCGGACCTGCGATCTCCGTGCCATGGCCGTCGCGGGATAACGGCGTTCTGCCGATCGGTTTGCAGATCGGTGCCGCGCCTGGCCGTGACGAGCTCGCCATTTCAGCAGCAGCCGTGATTGAGAGCATTGCCAGCCGAGATCGCGCCCGTCAGACCGGGGCATCAAACCATGGGAAATGAGCGGCCGAAGCTTCTTTCAATCGAGATCGATGCTCTGGCGGATGGTCAACCTGCTCAACTGCACGGATTTGCCTCAGACGCTAACGATGATTGGGTCGCGACGGGGTGGTTTCAAGCGCTGGTCGCCGCGGGTTATGATGTCATAGCCCCCGACCTACGTGGACATGGTCTTAGCTCTAAGTCTCGGAACCCGCGCGACTACCGGCTGGAGGCCTTCGCGGGGGACTGTATTGCGGCCGCGAGATTCTGCTGGGGCCATTCGAGCTTTAGTGTCGTCGGCTATTCGATGGGCGCGCACATCGCGATGACCCTCTCTCTTGCGAACCCGGATCAGATTGAAACCCTCGTGCTCGGCGGTATGGGCGAGCGAATTGCCGCCACCGTCGGGCTGGCGCCCGAGTTCGCAGATGCGCTGGATGCCGTAGCTGAACACAAGTTGGATACGAGCGCGCTTCCGTCATACGCGCTCCGATTCGCCCAGCATGCTGCGTTAAAGTCGTACAACGATCTCGCCGTTCTCGCGGCATGCCTTCGCGGGCAGAGTTGCGTCTTTGATCTCGCCAAATTAGCGCAGGTCGCGGCGCCGACCCTCGTGATGGTTGGAGAAAACGACAAGCTTGCCGGAGCTCCGTACCGGGTCGCTGGTCTCTTTCCGGTGGGGATTGCGGCAACGGTACCCGATGTAAATCATGCGTCCGCACTTACCAGCGAGCCATTCCGATCGCGCGCGATGATGCATTTTGGCATCGCGGAGCCCCTTGGCTGCAATGGAGGACTGTCATGAAGCCAATTGCGAAATCTCGGACCTATGCTGCATTGCCAGCACCGTTCGGTAAATTCGCTCACGCGAGCGTTCTCAAACTGGCGGGTGCCAAGCTCGTGTTTGTTTCGGGCGTTACGGCGCGAGAGTCGGGCGCGCAGGACACCGAGGCCCAGACAAGGGTTATCTACGAACGGATACTAGCTGCGCTCGAAGCTGAGGGGGGCGGATTTCAGCACGTGATGAAAATGAATGTGTTCGTGCTCGACATCCGGGACTATCCGGCGACGAACAAGATTCGTGAGGAGTTTTTCGAAGGGATTGATCCGCCAGCGAGTACGCTCGTGGAGGTATCGAAATTCGTTCGCCCGGAAGTGCGCGTCGAGATCGAATGCGTGGCGGCAATTCCCGAAACATGAGCAAGAAAATGCCAAGCAAGCCTGTCCTCCGTGAGGTCTCTCTCGCGGACAAGTTCGACCTGACCCAGGGAACGATCTACATTACGGGAAAACAAGCCCTCGCCAGGGTTCCGATTCTGCAGCGAGAGCTCGATCGTCAACGTGGGTTGAGAACGGCCGGCTATATCTCAGGGTATCGCGGTTCTCCTCTTGGGACGGTGGACAACGAGCTCCTGAAAATCAAGGATCGCCTTGTTGCGTCCGACATCGTCTTTCAACCTGGCTTGAACGAAGATCTTGCCATGACGGCGGTCTGGGGCAGTCAGCAGTTGGATTTCGTTCCCGGTCGCAAGTACGACGGCGTCTTTGCGATGTGGTACGGTAAGGGGCCGGGGGTCGATCGATCTGGCGATGCCATCAAGCACGCCAACATGTCGGGCACTCATCCCAATGGCGGGGTGTTGCTCGTGTTCGGCGACGACCATGCCGGCAAATCCTCCTCGCTTGCGCACCAAAGCGATCTTGCTCTGGCGGCCCACGAAGTGCCGATCCTGTATCCCTCGGATGTGCATGACATCTTGAAGTTTGGCTTGGCCGGCTTTGCGTTGTCGCGTGAGTGCGGACTTCTTGCGGGATTGAAGCTTGTCAACGAGACCGCGGACTGCACCCAGGCTGTCGATTTCTCTGTGGATGAACTCACGCCGACCTTGGCCGCCGGTCCGTCCGGTGCCGATGTCAGCATTCGCGTCGAAATGCTCGCGGTTGCGGCTCAGGACCAGCGAATGGTCCGGAACAAGCTGCCCAGAATCCACGAATTTACCCGACGCAACGCCATAGACCGAGTTGCATTCGGCGCGACAAAACCGACCCGTCTCGGCATCGTGACGGCGGGAAAGGCGTTCCAGGATGTCATCGACGGACTGAGGTGGCTCGGGATCGACGAGGCCGAGGCGCAGCGGCTTGGTATCGGGGTCCTCAAGGTCGGATTGATCTACCCGCTTGATCCTTTGTCATTGACCGAGTTCGCCAGTGAGGTCGACGAATTGCTCTTCGTTGAGGAAAAGCGTCCTCACATGGAGCTTCAAGCGGCCGCCCTGATGTACCATTCGGCCCGCCGACCAGACATCTCCGGCAAGCACACACCGGATGGAGCCACGCTCCTCCCAGTGGATGAGCCGCTCGATGCTGTTATGGTAGGGAAGGCCGTCGCGCGACGCCTCCTGGAGAGAGCACCGCAGGATCAAGGACTCAATGGGCTTCGAGCGGCCCTCGATGACCTCGAGCAGCGGGGGCTAGCCTGGAAGCGGGTTGATCCCGGTCCGCTTGCGCGACGACCGGTCTTTTGCTCGGGTTGCCCGCACAATCGCTCCACGAAACTGCCCGAGGGCTCGTTCGGCGTGGCTGGAATCGGCTGCCACGGGCTCGTGCAATTCATGGATCGCAATCCGCTGCCTTGCACCCATATGGGTGCGGAAGGTGTCAACTGGATCGGCCTTTCGCATTTCACCAATACCAAGCATGTCTTCGTCAACCTCGGAGACGGAACGTTTTCTCATTCGGGCTCTTTGGCGATCCGTGCGGCGGCGGCGTCCGACGCGAACGTGACCTTCAAGATCCTTGCGAATGACGTGGTCGCTATGACGGGCGGCCAGACGGTCGAAAGCGGATTGTCCGTTGGCGCCATGGTCCGACAGGTGCTCTTGGAAGGGGTGAAGCGCGTTGTCGTCGTGGCCGAAGATCCCGATGCCGTTCGTGCCCAGCAGTCACTGCCTGCCGGCGTGACGGTTGTTCATCGCACGGAAATGGAGAACGTACAGCGGGAACTGCGTGAGACGGAAGGGACGACCGTCATCGTGTACGTGCAGATCTGCGCCACTGAAAAGCGCAAGAGGCGTAAAAAAGGTCAGATGGCCGCCGCGTCGAAGCGCGTCGTCATCAATCCCGCAGTATGCGAGGGATGCGGCGACTGTTCGCAGGCCTCGAATTGCATGTCGGTCCAACCATTGGAAACGGAATTTGGCCGTAAGCGACGTATTGATCAGGCCAGCTGCAACAGCGATCTTTCATGCCTGGAAGGGTTCTGTCCCTCCTTCGTTTCGCTTGAGGGAGCCCGCCTGAGGAAGCCGACATCGCCCAATCTCGACGACGCGGTGGCTCGCCTCGCCGTACCCGTCTCAAAATTCGAGTATCAGAGAGCGTTCGGCGTTCTGGTCGCCGGTATCGGAGGCACGGGCGTCGTGACCGCAACTGCCGTGATCGGGATGGCTGCTCACCTGGAGGGACGGGGAGTTGGCATTTATGACATGACCGGCTCGCCCAGAAGGGGGGCACCGTCTATAGCCATCTGCGTATCCTTCCCACTCCGACGAGCGTGGCACCGTTGCGGCTGGGGTTCGAAGATGCCGACCTCCTGGTTGGCTCAGACATCGTCGCGGCGACCCAACTTGAAGCCTTGAAGACGGTTGGTTCTTCCACGACTGTCGTGATCGACGATCAGGTTGTTGCAACGCAATCCTTCCATGAAAATGCAAATATCAATCTTGATGCGGAACGGCTTGTTCGGCGCCTGGAGCAAAGGGCCGGTCACCAGGCCACTCGAATTGCAGCCAAGCAGCTGGCGGAGCGCGCCCACGGCGATCCTATCGTCGCAAACATGATCCTGCTTGGTTCGGCCTTCCAAATGGGCGCGTTGCCGCTTTCTTTGGAATCAATCGAGCAAGCCATCCGCCTCAACGGCGTCGACGTTGCCGGGACGCTTCGCGCGTTTCATCTCGGTAGGCTTTCGGTTGGCGAACCGGATGCGCTTGCGAATTTGATCGTCGACGCCGAAACGCCGATTGTGACTTCGCCCAAACCGGTGAACACTCTTGATGAAAAAATCGCGCTTCGGGTGAAGGCCCTCCGCGACTATCAGGACGACACCTACGCGGATCGTTTCCAGCATGTCGTCGACCTTGTCCGGACCGCGGAGGAGAAGGCTTGCGCCGGATCTACACGATTGACTGCGGCTGTGGTCGAAAATGCGTTCAAGTTGATGGCCTACAAGGACGAGTACGAGGTGGCCAGGCTGTTGACGGAACCCTCATTCTGGCAGAGCGTGGACGAGCGGTTTGAAGGCGGGTCACTGAAACTACATTTGGCTCCGCCCATTTTAGCAACACGGGATGCTGCGACCGGCCGCCCGCGAAAGATGGCGTTCTCCGCGCGCTATATGTTGCCGGTCCTGAGGTTGCTCGCGCGATTGAAGGGCCTACGAGGTTCTGCGTTCGATCCCTTCGGGTGGATGCACGAAAGGCGGATGGAACGCCGGTTACGCGATCAGTATTTGGCGTTCGCGGAAGAAATCGCGACGGGGCTTATTGCGTCGAATATTGAAGCGGCAGTCGCTTTCGCCTCGTACCCTGGTGAAATCCGCGGCTACGGACCTCTGAAAGCCGACTCGATAACGCGTGTCGAACCTCGCGCGCAGGCTCTGCGCGCGGACTTCCTGGACGGAGCGCGATCGGCCGTTACCGATGCGGCTTGGGCACCAAGACCGAGGCCGAGCCCAACGGACTAGTCAAATGGAGAAAATAATGTCCCCAGATCGTAGGCAAGTTCTCACGGGCGTCGCCGCATCACTGATCGGATGGAATATGCCGGCATCCGCACAGGAGGCACCCAAGGGGGCAACGACCTCCGCCCCGGATCGCGCGCGCGTGGTCCTTCTGGGGACTGCTGGAGGCCCCAGTCCAAAGGTATCTCGCTCTGCACCGGCCGCCATGGTCGTCGCCGGCGGCCGGATTTATGTCGTGGATTGCGGCAATGGCGTCGCGCGGCAGATTGTGAGGGCAGGCTTTGCCCTCAAGGATCTCAACTCAATTTTCATCACGCATCAGCATTCCGATCACAACCTCGACTATGGCAATCTGTTTTATCTGGCATGGAGCGCTGCGCTAAAAGGCGCCGTCAATTCGTATGGGCCGCCACCGCTGTCGAAGATGACTGAAAAATTCTTCGAATTGAATGAGTTCGACGTTGATTTGCGTATCCACGACGAAGGACGGCTTGATCCGCGGAAGTTGCTTGTGCCGCACGAGATCACGTCTGCGGGCGCAGTAATGCAGGACGAAAACGTCAAGGTGACATGTGCGTTGGTCGATCACCCGCCTATCAAGGTGGCACTCGCCTATCGCTTCGACACACCTAATCGCTCCATTGTGTTTTCGGGCGATACGCGCAAGTGCGACGCACTTATCGAACTCGCGAAGGGAGCCGACGTGCTTGTTTGCGAGGGACAGTACCTGCCGGGCATTCGGGGATTGGCCGAACGGATTGCGGCCGAACCATCCCGCAGGGAAGCGATTTTCAAAAGCATCTCTGGAAATGCACTGAGCGTGCAGCAAGCTGGCGAGGTTGCAAAGGAAGCCGGTGTCAAAACTCTCGTGATCAATCATTTCGTGCCGGGCGATGATACTGTTCCGGAATATGTGTGGCTTGACGCCGCGCGGGAATCCTTCTCCGGCGAGGTCATCGTCGGGCGGGATCTTCTTGAAATCTGATTAGGCGGTGGTCGGGCTGGCGACGATTAAGCTGCGTGCGCCCCGATAGCGCAAAGGGAAGGCTATGGTAGGTGATCTGAGAGGCGCTCGATTTCTGGTGATTGGAGGGAGTTCAGGCATTGGCCTAGCGGTCGCAAAGCAGGCTTTTGCGGAAGGCGCTCGGGTTCATATCGCATCCCGCTCGCGGGCCAAGCTGGACAAAGCGGTATCGGAAATTGGCTCCGGATCGGTCGGCCGGGAGCTCGATGTCACGGATGATGAGGCAGTAGACTCCTTCTTTGCTCCCGAGGGGGAATGGGATCACGTTGTGGTCTCCGCCGCCGAAACTGTCAGCGGCCCCATGCGCAAGCAGACGATGGAAGACGCGCGGAAGACGATGATGAGCAAATTCTGGGGCGCATACCACGTCGCTCGCTCGGCCAGGATCAGTCAGCAAGGATCATTGTGCCTGGTTTCCGGCTTCAGAAGCTTTCGGCCATCGGCGAACACCGTTCTTCAAGGCGCCATTAATGCTGCATTGGAAGCTCTCGCTCGCGGCCTCGCGCTGGAATTGGCGCCAATCCGTGTGAATGTGGTCTCGCCCGGGTTGACCGCGACGCCGATGTGGTCGGGGATGTCGGAAGGCGACCGCGGGACCATGTTTGGAAACGCGGCGAAGAATCTGCCAGCGGGCCGCGTGGGGCAGCCCGATGATATGGCAAATGCAGTGCTTTTTCTGGCGAAGACGCCGTTTGCAACCGGTTCGACCGTTTTGGTCGATGGCGGAGGGACCATCGCTTAAGGTGGGATCTTGATATCATAGGAGGGGGTTCATGGCGTTGTTGTCGCGGTTCAGACAGTGTTTGCAGGTCGCACTTCCTCTCATCGCAGCAGCGAGCGGCGCACTGCACATGACAGCTGCGGCGGCGGGGCAGATTGGCTATCTTGGGCCGGCTGGATCGTGGACACACCAGGCCTGCTTGGAGCTGTTCGGACCTTCGGATCTGGTCCCTCTATCGCAAGACGAATTGCTGTCAGCATATCAGAGCGGGAAAATCGATCGTGCCTGCCTGCCTGTTACGACCTCGCTGGTGGGAGCTACTCCCTATCTGGATCCGATCCTCGCTCTGCCAAACGTAAGGATCGTCGCCGAATATCCCAAAATGCTTGGCTATAGCCTTCTTGCTCGTCATGGAACGCGTCTGGAGGATGTCAAAGAAGTTCTCGGGCATCCTGTTGCCTTTGACGAGGTAAAGCCTTGGCTAGATCACCAATTTCCGCAGGTGCGACGGACCGCGGCGGCGAGCAGCGGCGCTGCGGCGCAAGCCGTGGCCAACAGCGACGCCTTGGACAAGGCGTCCATTGGCCCCAAAATTGGCGCGTCGATTTATGGTCTGGATTCGCTGGTGGATGGGATCGAAGAGGGCCCGCACAATGTCACACGCTGGTGGGTATTGGGCAAGGATAGCCCTCCGCCTACCGATAACGACAAGACGTCCTTGCTAGCAACTGTGAGTGATGCGGATCTTGCTTCCTTGCTTGCTTCTTTTGCAGGCGCCGGAGTCCAGATCCTGACCATTTACGAGCGACCGGCAAAAACAGCCCTCGACAGGCATCGATATCTGATCGAGGTCGCTGGGAACGAGAAAATGGAGAGCCTGACCCTGCTGCTCGGAAAGCACCCAGACATTCGCGCGCTTGGGTCATATCCGCGCCGATACTGACAGATCCTACTGGTCGCAATCCGAGCCATTCCGAAGTCGTCCGTTAAGAAGCCGGATTGAGCTGGGGCGGACAGGCGAGCGTTGGCCATATCAGCCGCAGGAACAAGGCCAAGAGTTCTCTGAGCCAGACGAGGATGCGGCGGAAGTTGTGGCCGACGGCGGAGAGGATGACGTTGGCGGCATCTCCTGCGCGGCCTTTGAGGTAGCAACGGCCGAGGTGACCTTCGGCCTTCATGTGGCCGATGATGGGCTCGATGGCGGAGCGGCGGCGCAGCTCGCGCTTGATGATGCCGAAGACGCCGCGCTTCTGGCCGGAGATGAAGACGCGCCGTGGGTTTTGTGCGTCGTGGCCGCGGTATCCCTTGTCGACATAGGCCCGCTCGATCGGACAGCCGGTGAGCGCCTCGGTGCGGTCGATGATGTCCCGCAAGGTGTGACCGTCGTAGGGATTGTCGGGCAGCGAGTTGGCGTGCAGCACGAACAGGCCACCGGGAGCCCGGCGGTTGTTGGTGACAATGGAGGCCTTCACGCCGAACTCGTAAGGGGCGGCGGCCTTGCCCTTGCCGATGCACTCCACCTCCGGAGCATGGAAGGAATAAAGCTTCCAGCCGCGCTGGCGCTGCTGTTGCGAGGTTGCGAGCGGATCTGCGCGGCCCGGCAGAGCGGGAGGGTGAACGCCTCCTCCAGTGCCGACTGGCCCTCGATCTTGCGGCGAATGTCGCGAATCCGGCCCAGCCGGCTGCGCAGGATACGCAACTGCCGCTGATGCCGCCTGAACTGTTTGGCGTGGGCGTATCGGCCTGCCATCATCGCGGCGGCCTTGGCCACACGAGCATAGGATTGCCGCAGTTTGACGCCGTGCCTTCTCGCCAGGCGGTTGAGCCCCTTGATGGCCGCATGCAACAGCTTGGCGTCGGTCGGGAAGCTGACGGCCTTCGGCTGCACCGTGGTGTCGACCGTGACGCGCTTGAGGTCCTGGCTGCGTAACGCACCGGCTTCGTGCGCCACCCGCAGGCTCTCGGCCAGCAACAGCTCCAGCTTGTCGCCGAGCCGCTTGCGCCAATGGCTGACGTCCGAGCGCTCGTGCGGGAAGGCGTGCTGGAAGAACTCTTCGCCGGTGAAGAACTGAAAGTACGGGTTGTGGACCCAGCGCTCGCAAATGCCCTCATCGGACAGCCCGTAAATGTGCTTGAGCAACAGCAGCCCGATCATGAAGCGGGTCTCGATCCCGGGCCGTCCATTCTCGCTGTAGAGCGGTGCGACCTCGCCGTCGATCCAGTCCCAATTGTCTGACAGATCGGGCTTTGCTGCCCTTTATTGACATAGCTTATCAAGGGTTCGGGGAAGGGCTGGAGCAGGACGCTGCTGGGCTCAGATCCATTTTCGCCAGAATTCCCGAAATGGTCATTGCTGCAAGCTGCTCCAAGACTTTTGGTGTTTACCGCGATCGCGTTGGAGTGGCGGTCATCGTTGGGCGCACGTCAACACAGAGCGACGTCGCTGTGGCGCAGCTCCTTGGCGCCGCGCGTAGCCTCTACTCGATGCCACCTGACCACGGTGCTGCCGCCGTACGAATTGTTCTCGAGGATGCTGCGCTAAGAGCGGATTGGGCCATCGAACTCGAGGGAATGCGTCGACGAATGGTCAATCTGAGGCTCAGTTTCGCCGAAGCATTACAACGTCAATCGAACAGCACCCGCTTTGATTTTATCGCTCGACAACGGGGCATGTTCTCGCGCATCGGGGCGACAGCGGAACAAGTCGAACGACTGCGTAAGGAGCACGCGATCTATTTGGTCGAGGACGGACGAATTAACGTTGCAGGCTTGCCAGAACATCAGCTCGATGAGGTTGCGCGGGCATTTGTTACCGTCATGAGCAAGCCGTCCAGCTGATAGTGCTTGTCCACTCTGCTCGGCTCTCAAACATCGGCGACGCCCTCACAGGAGGATGTGAAGTCGGTGGATTTAACACGGATCAAACGCCCGCGCCGGGCCCTCAAGGCCTAACACGAAGTTTCAGGCGCATCGTCTTCCTTCTCGCCGGTCGCGAGATCATGGCTTCCGCCAGCCGCTCGCCTCACGTCGTCTTGGACAGCTGAAAGCCCATGACGCCGGCCAGATTGCTGACCCGCCACAGACGACATGTCGATAGCGAATAGGGACCTTTGACCCGCTAGACGCTATCTCGATGACGAGTGCGGCCAAGCTCGCCAGCTAGGACCACGTCGCGAACCCGATTCCAGTTCCGGTCCCTGCCGGCGTGCGATAGGCAGGGTAATACTCCGACCAATCGTTGGTCAGTCCCTCGGACATCGCCGCCGTCATCACCCAGTTGAGGATTTCGGACGAGCCTGAATTCAACTCGTTGCGTGTCAGGCCGCGCAGGACCTGCGGATGCTTGCAGCGAATGGCGTTAAGCACCTTGTGATCGAGCTGCTCGTCGACGACGAAATGGCTGAGACCGCCGCTTGCCGCAACGGCGACGCGAAGGTTGCTCGGCGATTTCTCGACAATGCGGGCCAGCTTTGTGCCGATGTCGTAGCAGCGACGGGCTGTCGGCGCGTTCGGCGGATAATAGGTATTGAGGAGCACCGGCACGACCGGGATGGCGCGTCCCCGGAACAGCCGCTCGATGATGAAGCCATAGGCGTGGCCAAATCCCGCCTTCAGCGGATCATCGACCTTGGCAGCGGCTGCCACGTCGACGTCCTCGTCGACGAGGCCGCGGATCAGTTCGAGCGCGAACTGCGGCTGCCCCGGGAAGCTATGCACGGCATCCATCGCATAGCCCTTCATCACGGTTCCGACCCAGCCCGGCGTCTGCGGCGTCAGGTGCTTCTCGTGCGTCAGGATCTCCTCGCCGTGGAAGATCGAGATCGCCGGCATGTTGGCATGGCTGAACAGCTCGGCCTGATCGTCACCGATGATTACGACCACGTCGGGCGCAACGGCCGCGAGGCGGTCGGCGATCGCATCAAGAGCCTTCTGGGAGGCGGCCTCGATTTCCAGAAACTTGGCTTCGGTCGCGACATCGCCGTAAGGCGCGCCGTTTTCCTCTGCGAGATCGTCGTAGCTGATAAATCTGCCGTCGGCCAGGTTCAACGCCTTGTTCTTCTTGTCGTCTTCGGCGCGCTCGCTCCAGCGCTTTCCCTCGAGTGCCAGCATCGGCGTATGAGACGCGGCAAAGCTGAACACGATCCTAGCCATCGGCAGTCCTCCCTGAAATTAATTTTACCTTGTGGACAATATTACATAGGGCGATCGGGGCTGCAATCGAAACCGGACGAGGGGGAGACGAAAATCCACTTGCAAGTTTGCCGTTTCTTATATATACCAAGTGGACCAATTAATAATCAGGCCCATGGCCAGGGAGAGATCGCGCCCATGATCATCGACGCTCATGCCCATCTCGTCGCGCCTGCCTCGCTCTATGCCCATCGCAGCAACCTAGTCGTCGCTCGCGGTCAGTACGGCAAGTTTCCGGCGGCGATCTCCGATGCGGAGCTTGAGAAATCCGCAGCTCAAAACGTGGCGATCATGGATGGCGTCGGCACCGATTTGCAGGTGATCTCGCCGCGCCCCTTCATGATGATCCACGGCGAAAACCGCTGGGAGGACGTCGTCACCTGGGCCGAGGACAACAACGACATCATCGCCCGCACCGTGAAGATGCATCCCAAGCGCTTTCGTGGCGTCGGCGGATTGCCGCAGGCTGTCGGTGTTCCCGTCGAGGCGACGTTCGATGAGATCAAGCGTTGCATCGAGCAGCTTGGGTTCATCGGCGTCCTGCTCAATCCCGATCCGTCCGAGGGCATGGGGAAGAGCCCGACTCTGGCCGATCCGTATTGGTATCCGCTCTATGAATTCCTCTGCAAGCACGACATTCCTGCGCACATTCACAGTTGCGCCTGCTGCGGCCGGGAAACCTATGACGAGCATTTCATCACCGAGGAGAGCCTCGCCATCACCACGATCACACGCTCGGATGTCTTCAAGCGCTATCCGACGCTGAAGCTCATGGTCAGTCACGGCGGGGGATCGGTTCCGTTCCAGGTCGGGCGCTGGCGGTCCAATCGGCAGATGGCCATTGCCGCAGGCCGCCTGCCAAAGGATACCGAGAGCTTCGATGTGAGCCTGAAGCGCTTCTGGTTCGACACCGTGGTCCACAACAAGAAGTCGCTGGAGCTGCTGTTCGACGTGGTCGGCACCGATCGCTGCATGTTCGGCACCGAGCGCCCCGGCAGCGGCGGCGGCGTCGATCCGGAAACGGGTCGGCCCTACGATGACCTCAAGCCGGTGATCGAGTCCATCGCGGAACTGACCTCCGCCGACAAGAAGGCCATCTTCGAAAGTAACGCACGCAAATTCTTCACCCGTCTCGACGCCTGAGCAGGGGAGGAGATCAGCATGGGTGCACGACGAAGCATTGAAGTCGAGGGGTTCAGCCATGGTGGGCAGCCAATTCCCGCCGCGTCGCGGGTCGGCAACATCATCATGACCGGCGGCGTCTATGGACTCGATCCGGCAAGCGGAAAGATCCCGGATCATGTCGGCCGGCAGGCCGAGCTGATGTTCGCGAACCTGAAGCGGATCATGGACGCAGGCGGCGCAAGCCTCGACCAGATCGTCAAGATGACGGTCTATGTGAAGGTGCCGGAGGCGCGCGGGGCCGTGAATACGCAATGGCTCGCCGCCTTTCCGGATCCAGCATCCCGTCCGGCGCGTCACACGTTCCAGAACGATCATCTGCCGGCCAACATGCTCGTGCAATGTGACGCCACGGCGGTTCTCGACGGTACCTGAGGTCGCGCCATGGACGGTCTGATTGCGCGGCTCGCCGCCCTCGATACCTGCGCGGTGTCGGACGCCCTCGACAAACTCGGCCTTTCCGGCGCCGTGGTTGGAATCTCCCCGCTCACCGGCCCGGTCAAGATTGCCGGACGAGCGGTCACCATCAAGCTGGGGGCGCCCCTGCCGGGGTTGCCGAAACGACATCTCGGTGCGGGCGCGGTCATGGCGTCGAATCCGGGGGATGTCATCGTCGTCGAACATCGTGGCCGCACCGAGGTCTCGGGCTGGGGCGGCCTGCTCAGCCGGGGTGCCGTTCGCCGCGGTGTCGCAGCGGTGCTGGTGGATGGCGCCTGCCGCGACATCGACGAGAGCCGCATGCTTGGTCTGCCGGTGTTCGCGCGCGCCGCAGTGCCGGTGACGGCGCGCGGACGCGTTGCCGAGCATTCCTGTGAGGAGCCGATCACATTCGCGACTGTCGCCGTGAAGCCGGGCGATCTCGTGATCGCCGACGGCAGCGGCAGCGGCATCGTGTTCGTCGACGCGGCGCGCGCCGAGGAGATCGTTTCGACCGCTGAAGACATCTACGCGCGCGAGCAGCGCATGGCGGAAGCCATCGACGCGGGCAAGGCGGTCGGCGAGGTCTTGAGCGGCGACTACGAAGACATGCTGAAACGACGGGAGACCTGAATGTCGGAGATCGCCGGTGAATTGAAGGAGATCGGCACCACCACATTGTCCGACGCGCTCGATCGCCTTGGCATCGAGGGACAATGTCTGGGCATCAAGGCGTTCGATCACCAGATGCGGCTCGCCGGACCTGCCTTCACCATCCGCATGCTGCCCGTCGGCGTCCATGGCGGCTCGGTCGGCGATTACATCGACGACGTCGCGCCTGGCCAGATCGTGGTGATCGACAATGACGGGCGGCTCGATGCGACCGTCTGGGGCGATATCCTCACCATGGTCGCCTCGCGCCGCGGCATCGGCGGCACCGTGATCGACGGCGTCTGCCGCGACATCGATCGCAGCCTCGATCTCGGTTACCCGATCTTCGCGCGCGGCAACGCCATGCGCACCGGCAAGGACCGCGTGACCGCCGACGCCATGAATGTGCCGGTCCAAATTGCCGGCGTCCGGATCGCACCGGGAGACTGGCTGGTGGGTGACGGGGACGGCATTGTCGCGTTGCCGGCGTCCCGGCTCGAGGAGATCCTCGCCACGGCGCGTCAGATCGCGGCCGCCGAGGCCAAGATCAGGGATGCCGTCATCGCCGGCGAGCGTCTGGACAAGGCGCGCGAGCGCTTGCGGTACCACGCCCTGCAATCCAAACCGACGCGCTGATACCCTCGCGCCCCGGCGCGGTTGACAAATCCGGTGGCCGGGCGGATAGCCTTGATCGGATATGGCCTGCCTCGCGGGGATGCTGTGACAACGGATCTGACCAAGGAAACCCTCGACGATGTCGTCAACCAGCGGCGTCGGCAGCAGCGTTCGCTCGACACGCGGGAACGGATCCTTCAGGCGGCCTTTGAGGAATTCGCCGAGCGCGGCTTCGAAGGCGCCTCGACACGCACCGTCGCGACGAAGGCCGGCGTCCAGCATCCGCTGGTGACCTATCACTTCAAGAACAAGGATGGGCTCTGGCAGGCGGTCGTGACGACGACGAGCTTCAATTTCGGTCAGCACTTCCAGGATCACCTCGCGGGAATGACCGGGAAGGACGAGCTTGCGCAGCTCAGGGTGCTCCAGGAGCAGTTCATTCGCTTCGCGGCAGCCAACCCGAATTTCCACTGGTTGATGTCGCATGAAGGCAAGCGGGAGAGCGATCGGCTCACCTGGCTGGTCGAGGAGCGCGTGCGCAACTATTTCGACGTCGTGGCCAAGCTGATCCGGGTCGCACAGAAGCAGGGGCGCTACGTCGAGGGCGATCCCTATCATCTGCAATATCTGTTCATTGGGGCCGTCACGCGTATCTTCATGCTGTCCGCCGAAGTCCAGCAGGTGATGGGACGCTCGCCCTTCTCCAAGAAGTTTGTCGATGAGCATGTCCGGACATGCTGTGCCTTGTTCTTCCGCGAACCGGCGGAGGGCGCGCGCCCGGCGCGCGTTGCGACGCCGAAGGGAAAACGCCTCACCAAATGATCGGGAGGCTCTTGAAGCCACGCACCATCAGGTGACGAACTCGTTCGGCCGTGGCGACGTCAATGTCGAAGTCGCCTAGCGCGACGAGCAGGTCCCGCAGGATTGCGCGCAGCATGGAGCGGGTTGCGCTCGCGCCGAGGCAGATATGCGGTCCAAACCCGAAGCCGAAGTGACGCACCTTGCCGCGTGTGATGTCGAAGCGGTCGGCATCGGCAATGGCCGTCTCGTCGCGATTGGCCGACGCATAGAGTAGAGCGATCCTCGCGCCCGGCGGAATGGGGAGTCCCGCAATCTCGGTCGGTGCTGACGTCATCCGGGCGAAGCATTGCGTCGAGGTGTCCCAGCGGATCGCTTCTTCGATGGCGGCATCGACGAGCGACGGATCAGCCATCACGCGCGAGCGCTGATCGGGATGACACCAGAGCGCGTGCATCAGGTTTGGCAGGAAATGTCCGATCGAGGCGTTGCCTGCGAGCAGCACGGTCATCATGTTGGCCACGATCTCGGCGTCGCTGAGAGGTGCTCCTGCCGCCTGTGCCGCGATCAGGATAGAGAACAGGTCATCGTCGCGCTCCACGCGGCGCCGCGCCAGCTCCTCCGTCAACAGCGCAATGACCACGGCACGATCGTCCTCCGCGAGCGCAGGGCCCGCGGGGCCAGCGTGTCCACGAAACAATCGCTCCGAAAGCTCGCTGGCCTTCCGAGCGGAATCGGGTCCAAGGCCGAGCATGCGTCCCAGGGCTCCGAACAACAGGGGCCGGCTGATATCCGTGACCAAATCGCATTGGCGGCGAGGGCTCAGCACTTCCACCCGCCGCGCGAGCTCGGCACGGATCCAGGGGAGAACCAGCTCGATGCGCACCGGTGTGACTCCGCGGATGATAATGCGCCGCAGTTCATCATGGCGGGGCGGATCGATCGATCCCAGCGTCTTGCCGACGCGAAGCGGGGAATCGCTGAGCGCATTGCCCGCTGAGGACGAGAACAGATCGGGCCTTGCCAGCGCGTCCGCGACGTCGCGGTGCCGGCTGACGAACCAGAGATTGGTCTTCGGACAATGATAGGCCGGCTGTTCGGTCCGCATCCGCCGATAGGTCGGATAGGGATCCTCAAAGAAGGCGTCGCCGGCGAGATCAAATACGGTCATCGCCACCTACCAACGAATCCGGAGCTTGTAGAATCCGCGTGCCATCATGTGAGCGACTCGCTCGGCATTTGCGACGTCGAGTTCGTATTCGCCGAGCGCCGGCAACAGCGGCGTCATGATGGTACGCATCATCGCCCGAGCAGTGGGCGCGCCGAGACAAATGTGAGGACCGGATCCGAAGCCGAAATGGCGCGTCTTGCCACGGTCAATGTCATATGTGTCCGGATCAGGAATCACCCGTTCATCGCGATTGGCCGCGCCGTAGCAGACCACCAGACGGCTATCGGCCGGGATCGTTACCCCGTGCAGGGAAATTTCTTTTGTGGTCTGGCGTGCAAAGGACTGCGTCGAGGTGTCCCACCGAACGCCTTCGTTGACGGCCGCGTCGAGTTTTGTCGGATCGGCCAGCAATTTCGAACGCTCGTCCGGATTCTGCCAGAGCGCATGAATGAGATTCGAAAAGTAGTGGCCGATGGAAGCGTTCCCCGCCAATAGCACGGTCGACATGTTGCCAAGAATTTCCGCGTCAGAGAGCGGCGCACCGGCCTCCTGAGCCTCGAGCAGGAACGAGAACAGGTCGTCGCTGCGGTCCTTGCGCCGGCGCTCGAGCTGCTCGCCGAGCACGGCGAATACGTCTTCCATCACGCCCGGCTTCGACACGGGACCCATCGCGTTCGGGGCGGCATGAAAGAGATCTCTCGACAGTTCGGCCGCGCGGATAGCGGCGTGACCATCGAGGCCGAGCATGCGGCCGAGCGCGGCGTACAGAATGGGGCGGCTGATATCGGCCATGAAGTCGCATTCGCGGCGTTCACCGAATTCGTGCAGGAGGCGTTGCACGTCATGCTCGATGGCGGGCTGCATCGACTGGATCCGGGCAGGCGTGAATCCCTTCATGACGACCCGGCGCAGCTCGTCGTGGCGAGGCGGGTCCGTCGTGCCGAGCGTCTTTCCGATGCGGAGCGGCGAGTCGACCAGGGTATTGCCGCGGGCAGACGAGAACGTCTCGAAATCGTTGAGGATGCGGGCGACGTCCTCGTTGCGCGTTATCACATAATAGCCGCTCGGCTCGTGCCGGTAGACCGGATGGTTGTCGCGCAGGATCTTGTAGGTGGGGTAGGGATTATTGACGAAGTCACGGTCCTCGGGGTCGAAGCGAAAGCCCATGCGGTCCTCCCGGTTCCTTTGTCGCTTTTCTGCTCGCTAAATATACCATATGGAAAAGATAATGAGCAAGCCGCGGTCCACGGCCTTATTTCAGGCGGCGCGAACCGGCTTTCTGATTCCGACATGCTGCTCGAGGGCATCGAGGTCTGCGGCGATAGCGCCGCTCGCACCGGATCGGACGGCAAGACCCCGTTCGAGGATGATCGCATGCCGCGCCAGCCCTAGCGCGAAGCCGGCATGCTGCTCGATCAGGACGACGGCCATGCTTTCGCTTTGCGTGATGTCCGTGATGCAACGCGCGACGTCTTGCGCGACAACCGGCGCGAGGCCTTCGAGCGGCTCGTCCAGCAGCAGAAGGCGGGGATTTGTAACCAGGGCGCGCCCGATGGCCAGCATTTGCTGCTCGCCTCCGGACAACTGATTGCCAAAATTGCCGCGCCGCTCCTTCAGCTTCGGAAACAGTTCGTAGACGCGGTCGAGCGTCCAGGCTCCCGGCGCCGCTGCGATCCGGAGGTTCTCCTCGACGGTTAGCGGCGCAAACACTTCGCGGCCCTGCGGCACCCACCCGATGCCCATGCGGCATCGCCGGTGTGGCGGCATGGTCGTGATGTCCTGCCCACCGAACCGAATCCGCCCCCCTCGCGGAGCGAGGTGACCCGCGATCGCGAGTATCAAGGTCGATTTTCCGGCCCCGTTGCGCCCCAGGAGGGCGAGCGATCCGCCAACCTCAATGGTCAGCGACAGATCATGGACCACCACACCCTCGCCGTAACCGACGTCGATGTTCTCAATCTCGAGCAGGGGCTCAGCCACCGGCGACCCCCAGATAGACACGGCGCACCTCGGAATCGCCGGCGATCTCGCCCGGCGTCCCCTCGCACAACACCGTACCTGCCACCAGCACGGTGATGGTCTCGGCGAACCGAAAGACCAGATCCATGTCGTGCTCGATGAAGAGAATAGCGACGTCGCGAGGCAACGCTTCGATCGCCTGCATAAGTTCAAAGCTCTCGCTGGCGGGAACGCCCGCGGCCGGCTCGTCCAGCAGCAGGACGCGCGGCCGGCCGGCAAGGGCGAGCGCAATCTCCAGCAGGCGCTGGCGGCCGTAGGCGAGCTCCGCAGTCGGACGCAGGCAGTCCCGGCCAAGGCCGACGGAGCAAGCCAGCGCGAACGCTTCGTCGGTAGTATCCGTCTCTCGGTGCAGCGCCTGGAGCGGCCTACCCAGGCGGCCGTTCCGTCGCGCCACCGCCAGCATGATCGACTCCAGCGGCGACAGATGCGGAAACAGCGCGTTGATCTGGAACGTTCGGCCGAGTCCGAGCGCGACACGCTGATCGGTGGTCAGCCGATTGATCGGCGCGCCCTCGAGCAGAATGCTGCCGCTGCTTGGCGCGAGCACGCCGGTGAGCAGATTGATCAACGTGCTCTTGCCCGCACCGTTCGGCCCGATCAGGGCCTGGCGGCCGCCGGCTTTCAGCCGAAGGCTGACCTCGTTGGTCACCTTCAAGGCGCCGAACTGCTTGCAGAGGGCTTTTGTTTCGAGCGCTGGTGCGGTCATCGCGGATGTCTCTCGCGCGCCAAATAGTTCGTGAGCAGCGTCAAGGCGCCGACCAGTCCGCCTCGCGCCGTCAGCATCAGCGCGATGAGAATGAGCCCGAGCCAGAACATCCAGTACACCGGGTTGAGCGCGGAGAGCACGTCGCGCGCCCAGATGAAAGTCGCCGCGCCAATGAAGCCACCGATCAGCGTGCCGAGCCCGCCGACGGTCAGCATGATCAGGGCTGCGACCGACCGTTCGAAGCTCAATGTCTCCAGCGCGACGATCTGGGTGGTCTGGGCGAGCAATGCGCCGGCCATGCCGGCGATGGTCGCCGAGATCGTGAAGGCGATCATCTTGCGGCGGGCGGTCGATACGCCAAGCATGGGAACGCGATCGTGGTTCTCGCGGATCCCTTTCAGCGCGAGACCTTCGGGCGAATGGATGTATCGCCGGGCCGCAAGGTAGAGCAGGAAAGCGACGGCGTAGGCGTACCAGAATGCGGTCCGGCCAAAGAGGTCGAATTCAAACAGGCCCAACAGCGGCCACATGTCGATGCCTTGCAGGCCGGTATCGCCGCCGGTCAGCCACGGCATGCGGCTTGCGGCCTCGAACAGCAACAGCCCGATGCACAGCGTCACCATCAGCACCGCCGCGCCGCGCACCTTGGCGATCACGGAGCTGAATGCCAGTCCAAGTCCGCCGGCGGCCAGCCCGCCGAAGAGAACACCGGACAGCGGTTCGCCCCAGCCGTGGGCGGCGAGCAGTCCCGCCGCATAGGCGCCGAGGCCGAAGAAGGCGGCATGGCCGAACGAGGCGATCCCGCCATAGCCCAGCAACAGGTCGAGCGACATGGCAAAGAGGCCGCCGATCAGCATCTGTGTCAACAGGACGAGCTTTGCAGGAAAAAGAAAGTATCCGGCTGCGGCCGCAATCCAGAACGCGACCTCGATGGTGGTCCACCGTGCGCGGTTGACGACCATTATTCGTGCGAGGTCGAGTGTGATGTCGCTCATCGCGGGCGGCCAACGAGGCCCTGCGGCCGCACGGTCAACAGGGCAAGCGCAGTGGCGTAGATGATGAAGGCTCCGATCTCGGGCAGTAAATATTTGCCCACGACGTCGATGATCCCGAACAGCATGGCGGCGAGAAACGTCCCGCGCAGCGAGCCGAGCCCGCCGACGCTGACGACGATCAATAGCTCGGTCAGGAACTTGATCGGGAAGTTGGGATCGAGCCCAAGCAGTTTGACGCTGAGCGCGCCACCAATCCCGGCGAGCGCCGATCCGAGTGCGAAGGCGAGGGCGTAGAGCTTGTCGACATCGATGCCGCACGATGCGGTCATCCGGCGGTTGAAGACAGCGGCCCTGATCTTGGCGCCGAACGTGGTGTGCTCGATCAGGCCGACCAGCGAGACGAGGAGCACGAGGCCGGTTACGATCAGGAAGAGGCGGTAGCGGTTGAGGTCGACCGGCCCAATGCGCAGATTGCCGTCGAGCCAGGCGGGGACTGCAATGGCCATCTGCTCGGGCCCGACGAGGTAAGTTGCTGCTGCGATGGCCGCGTAGACGACGCCGATCGTGAGCAGGACCTGCTCGAGCTCGGATGCCTGATAGAGGCGTCGGAACAACGTACGTTCCAGGATCGCTCCGGTCAGCGCCGCAGTCAGCCCCGCCATGACGACGGCCGCCAGGAACGGCCAGCCGGCCTTGCCGATCAACAGCGCGGCGGTGTAGCCGCCGACCATTGCGAGCGCCGCGTGGGCCATGTTGGCGAAGCCCATGAGGCCAAGCGTGATCGAGAGTCCGCCGGCCATCAGGAACAGCACGAACCCGTAGGCGATGCCGCCGAGCAGGATATTGACGAAGCCAAGCATCGTGCCACCTAGCGTGCCGAACCTGGGTCCTTGACGTCCGGTGTCGATGCGAACTCGACGTTGACGATCTGTCCGTCGCGCTTCTCAACCTTTCGGAAATAGACGGTCTGGACGATATCGCGGGTCGCGGGATCGATCGAGATCGGCCCGCGCGGACTTTCGAACTTCGTCTGTTTCAGCAGCTCCATGGTCCGGTCGGGATTTAGCTCGCCCTTCTGGGCCTCGACCACTTGATAGATTGCCTTAAGGACGTCGTAGGCGACGACGGGCATGAAATTCAGCGGACGATCCGGCGCAATCGACTTGTAGGTGCGGGCAAACTCGCTATTGGCTACGGACTCATGCGTTTGCGTGTAGTGGAACGCGGTTACCACACCCAGTGCTGCGTCACCAGCTGCAGGGAGCGAGGATTCGTCCGTGATATCGCCAATGCCGATGATCTTGGCGGGATCGAGCCCGGCTTCCTTGAACTGGCGAAGGAAAATGGGTGGCAGCTCGCCGGCCGCCATGAACACGAAAACGGCGTCAGGATTGGCGTCTTTGATCCGCTGAATGTAGGCGGAAAAGTCGGTTGCCTTGAGCGGCGCGCGCACCGAACCGGCGATGGCGCCGCCAGCGGCCTTGAATTCGCGAATGAACATCGCTTCGGCGTCGAGGCCAGGTTCGTACTCGTGCACGAAAGTATAGACCGACTTGAACTGCTGCTTGCTGGCGTAGGTTGCGAGCTGCTGCGCCATCTCGGTTGTCGTGAAGCCGAAGCGGACCGCAAAGGGATGTTTGGCGAGGATCCCCGATGTCGCGGAATTGACGATGAGGAGGGGGACTTTGGCGGAGGTCGACAACGGTGCGACCGCCATCGTGTTGGGCGTGTAATCCATTCCCGCAAGGAAATCCACCTTCTCGCCGACGATCAGCTCCTGGGCGAGCCGCCGCGCGACGTCGGGTGCTGGGCCCGTGGTGTCGCGCCTGATGATCTCGATCTTGCGGCCTGCGACAGACTTGCCGAATGTCTTGAAGAACACCTCGATTGCCGCGTCGGATGCGGCACCGGCGGCGGCGCCCGGACCGGTATAGCTCATGAGCCAGCCTATCTTCAGCGGCCGGTCGTCCGCTCTCGCCGAAATGCAGGCGGCGAACATGGCCGCGGCTACGATCACGATTCTGGCGATCATGCCGATAATCCTCCCTGAAACCACTTTTCCCCGAAGTCTCTGGCGCGGACCTCTTGATACAAATTAGACCATATGGAAAGTATATGCAAGACAAACGGCCCCGCGCTGCTCCAGACCGGTGCCAGGGCAACTGCAAATTGAAGGGAGCAACATGACCCAAGAGCTCACGCGGACAATTGAAAAGGCTCGGGAGCACAGTCTCGGCGATCTCCTGCGCCGCTCTGCCCAACGCGAGCCGAGCAAATCAGCGATCGTCTGCGGAGATGTTAGCTGGACGTTTGCCGAGGTGGATGCGATCTGCAACCGGCTCGGCCGCGGCCTGCTCGGCCTCGGAGTGAAGAAGGGCGATCGCCTCGCCGTGCTCTCACGCAATTCGCACGCCTTTGCGGCGCTCCGGTTCGCGGTGGCCCGGATCGGCGCGGTGCTGGTGCCGATCAACTTCATGCTCAATCCGGACGAGATCAACTTCATCCTGAAGAGCTCCGGCGCAAAGCTGCTCGCTGCGGGGGCGGATTTCGTCGAGCCGGCGCGCGCCGCCTCGACCAAGGACTGCGCGGTCGAGAAGATGATCTGGCTGCCGGGTGAGGATCCCGCCACGGCGCCCGCGGGTCTCACCACTTTCGACGATCTCCTTGATGCCGACGGCTCGTTCCTGGAGGCCTCCGTCGACAACCGCGATCTCGCGCAGATCGTCTACACCAGCGGTACGGAATCCCTGCCCAAGGGCGCGATGCTGACCCATGAAGCGGTGATGTGGCAATATGTCAGCTGCATCATCGGCGGCGGCATGAGCGCGAACGACAAGTTCCTGCACGCGCTGCCGCTCTATCACTGCGCCCAGCTCGACGTGTTCCTGGGACCGCAGATCTATCTCGGCGCCTCCGGCGTCATCACGGGCAAGCCGGCCGCCGACAACATTCTGGCGCTGATCCAGGCGCACAGGATCACCTCTTTCTTCGCGCCGCCGACGATCTGGATCGCGATGCTGCGCTCGCCGAAGTTCGACAAGACCGACCTGTCAACGCTTCAGAAGGGCTACTACGGCGCCTCGATCATGCCGGTGGAGGTGCTGCTCGAGCTGCAGCGGCGTCTGCCCAACGTCAAGTTCTGGAATTTCTACGGCCAGACCGAGATCGCACCGCTTGCGACCGTGCTGCGGCCCGAGGACCAGCTGCGCAAGGCCGGCTCGGCCGGCAAGCCCGTGCTCAATGTCGAAACGCGGGTGGTCAACACGGCGATGGAAGATGTGAAAGTCGGTGAAGTCGGCGAGATCGTGCACCGCTCGCCGCATCTGCTCTCCGGCTATTACAACGATCCCGCGAAGACCGCGGCGGCGTTTACCGGCGGCTGGTTTCACTCCGGCGATCTCGCCACCGTTGACGCCGAGGGCCACATCACCGTGGTCGACCGCGTCAAGGACATGATCAAGTACCGGCGGCGAGAATGTTGCGAGCCGCGAGGTCGAGGAGATGGTCTACCGCATCCCGGCTGTCTCCGAGGTCGCCGTCGTCGGCCTGCCCGATCCGCGCTGGATCGAGGCGGTGACCGCGATCGTCGTGGTCAAGAGCGGCGAGAAGCTAGACGAGGACGCCGTCATCAAGCACTGCGCCGGGCAGATGGCGCATTTCAAGGTGCCCAAGCGCGTCATCTTCGTCGACAGCCTGCCCAAGAATCCGAGCGGCAAGCTGCTCAAGCGCGAGCTGCGCCAGCGCTTCGTCGGCGGCGAAACACTCGACAAGGCAATCCAGAGTTTGGAGACCTAACCTCGCGCAACAGTATTGGTCGGCCCTTAATCGAGAGCGACGGGCGGGCTGTTCACAAACGTTCACTATTCTCGCGACTAGATGCGGTCGAAGACAGACTCAAGCTCGAAAAGGGGGGCGACAATGTTCCATGGTCGCGGCCTGGCCGTGGGGCTGTTCGAGCCGCTGCACGACCTGTTCGATCGTTCGCTGCAGATGATCCGGACCATCCCGCACCTCGCGTTGGTGCCGTTGATGATCCTCTGGTTCGGCATCGGGGAGGAGCCGCGGCTCATTCTCGTCGCGATGGGTTCGCTCTTCCCTGTTTACATCAACACGGTCGGGGCATTCGCAACGTCGATCCCAAGCTGATCGAGCTTGGAAAATCCTACGGCCTTGGCCGCGCCGAGCTGGTCCGGTCCATCATTCTGCCGGCGGCGCTCCAGCCGATCCTGGTCGACATGCGCTATGCACTCGGTGTTGCCTGGCTCACGCTCGTCGTCGGTGAAACGATCGCGTCGCGGGATGGCGTTGGATACCTCGTGCAGAATGCCCGCGAGCTGCTGCGCATCGATATCATCGTGCTGGCCATTATTCTCTATGCCATCGCGGGCTGGCTATCGGATTTGATCACGCGCCTGATCGAACGGCGGCTGCTGCGCTGGCATCCGAACTATGCTGACAGGGTGAAGGCATGAGCGGAGCCAGCGTCAGTCTGCGCTCGGTCGGCAAATCGTTCGCCGGCCGCACGGTCCTTGACGGCGTCGATCTCGAAATCGCTGCTGGCGAGTTCGTCTCGATCATCGGACCCAGCGGAGCCGGCAAGTCGACGCTGCTGCGTCTCGTAGCAGGCCTGGATGCCCCAACGCGCGGCCGCATCGAGCTCCGCGCGACAGGCCACAAGGCAGACGTGCGCCTGATGTTTCAGGAGGATCGCCTGCTGCCGTGGCGGCCCGTGCTCGGTAATGTGTTGCTGGGCATCAAGGGCAGGAAGCAGGATGCCGGACGCATCCTCGAGGCGGTCGGATTGCAGGGGCGCGAAAGTGAATTTCCGATCGGGCTGTCCGGCGGCCAGCGCCAGCGTGTGGCGCTGGCGAGGGCGCTGATCCACGACCGGATCTGTTGCTGCTCGACGAGCCGATCGGAGCGCTCGACGCCATCACCCGGGGCTGCGATGCAATTGCTGCTGGAACAGTTGCTCGTCGCGCGGCCCCGCACCGTCGTGCTGGTCACGCACGACGTCGAGGAGGCGTTGCTGCTCTCCGATCGCGTGCTCCTCGTCAAGGACGGCGGGATCGCGCGTGATCTGAGCTTCGACCAGCCGCGTCCGCGGCATCGCGGCGATCCGGCGCTGTCAGCTCTGAAGGAAGAATTGCTCGACGGTCTGCTGACGGCCGAGCGCGATTTGGCTGCCGTTGCATGACAGGACGAAAGGATGACGATATGACTTTGAGGGGATCGACGCGCGGTGGCGCTAATATCTCGCGGCGCACGGTGCTGTCGATGGGGGCGGGACTTGCCGCGGCCGCGGCGGGTGCAGGT
>NZ_JACMYP010000040.1 GCF_020889705.1 Bradyrhizobium altum
CCACAAGCCGACTTCGGACTTCACGGTGCCCGATGACAGGCAGCACGTTAAATAGGCGCGGAATAGCCTTCCGACGAAGCATCTTGCAGGCTAGCTTCCATAGGTTGCTTGGGAGGCACATCATGGCAAGGTGGTCTTATTCGCTCGTTGCATTGCTCGCGTTGGCGTTTATCAAGCATTTGGTGCCGAGCGCGCACGCAGCCGAAATCAGAGTGCTGGCGGGCGGTGCGATGAACGCGATTTGGATGGAGATCAAGCCGAAGTTCGAACAGGCTTCAGGCCACAGGCTCGATAGCTTCTTCGGCACGACGCCAAACCTAATCAAGGAAGCAACGTCGGGGAAATCATTCGACGTCGGAATCGTACCGGTCGAGGTGATGCAGGATGCCGCCGCACGGGCGCGGTTTGCGAGTGGCCCGACCATCGACATCGCCCGCGTCGGCCTCGGAGTCGCAGTTCGGTCGGGCGGGTCGAAGCCGGATATCTCGACACCCGATGCGCTGAAGGCGACGCTGCTAAAGGCAAACTCGGTTGCCTCAATTCCGCAGAGCGCGACTGGCTATTCAATCGCTAAGGTGTTCGACCGACTTGGCATCACCGAACCGATGAAGACGAAGATGAAGCCGCAGCCGACGCCAGCGCAAGTTGTCGCGGTGGTTGCCACAGGTGAAGCCGAGCTTGCCCTGTTCTTGATGAACGTTTTGATGGCCCCGGGGCTAGACGTGGTCGGTCCGTTCCCAACCGAGGTGCAGCAGGACGTCGCGTTCACAGCGGCACTTGGCACGGAAACGAAGGAAGCCGCTGCGGCAAAGGCCCTTCTCGATTTTTTGAAGACACAGGACGCCGAGGCGGTGATCAAGGGCAAAGGCATGCGTCCTGGTTGAGGTTTGCGTTAGATGAAGTGCGTGCGTCTGCTCTGGGTCACAAGCCGCCCATGGCGCCCTTTCAATGCTGGTCGGCTAGGCTTCCGACAGCGGACGTCGCGCCCGCGCGCAAAGGTCGGCTTCGGGCAGCGGAAATAGACTGGTGGCGCGACAATGTCTGCTGCGGGCCAACGAGCTGACACGGTGATCCTGTCGGGCCAAGCCGCACGGACTATTAACGCTGCAAACCGCCTAGGTATTATCTTGAATCCCGCCGCTTGGGAGAGCACCGGGTGGGGCCGGTACGGCTATTCCGCTTGTCGCGAGTTGCCTCACGCTAGCTTCGATCGAGACTAGCAAGAATAGAAACATGATGAAGATAAAATAAGAGAAGGCTCCGGCTGCGATATAGAGCGATATCGGGATCGTCAGCCTCAACGCTGCACGCTGCACTCTCTCGGCCTGCAACTCTTGGCCGACCTGTTGAAGTTCGTTTTGAAGCTTATTGAAGAACCACACAAGAAAGTACGGCGCGCGTGATGGCGGCGTTGATGCCGTAAACCTATCGATACCAGCAGTGTTCGCTTTGTCTTTGTTGGCGGCAGCAATTGAGGGCGCTCGATAATCAAGTCGTTTGGCGAAGTCGTAAAACAGAGAAAGCCAAAGGACGTTAATGTTGCTTTCATCGGACGCAGACGTGCGATCGAGGTCTCCGCTCCAATTAAACTTGATGCTGTTGCTACCGTAAAGCCAGTCCGAAAACTGATTTTGACTTTCAAAGCTGGCGCCTAGCGATCGAGTCAGGAACGTGTTGAATTGCTGAAACAGCTCGGCTTGTGAAGGTTTGCTCAGCTGGTATGCGATATGATCCGGCGTCTCGGCCTCCTTGGCGATCGCCGAATCGGACGTGAAGACTTCCTTGATCAACTTCGCCGGATCGACCGCATCGCGTAACCGTACGATCGAACCCCGGATATTGGGTTGGGGCTCGGGTGCGAATTGGGCGTAAAGCGCATAGACGACAGCCAGCACCGCGGCCAGAAACGAAACAAAGGCGGTGGTGACGACAGTCCCCCTTAGCAAGCGAACAAAAAAGGACTCGGTCAGCGTCAGCATGATTCACTTCTCATTCAAACGAATTCCCGACTTGCCGAGCTTGGATTGGCGCTCCTTGAAGTCGTCGTAACTTTCGATCGTGTCAAAGCCATGCGCCTTTGCGTCAACAAGCCGATCCAGCTTGTTTGCGTCGTAAACGCTGTTGAGCTCGCTCAAAGCCTGCTGGAGGGTTTTGATGTCGGCTTCCGCGAGCGCATTGTTAACGGAGCTCAAAGCGGCCTTGATATCGTGGACGAGCGGCGCGTCAAAGTTAATGGTGTCCAGCCGAGTTTTGATGATCGCGACTGCCCGCGTGGCAACCTCCGATGTCCGACGAAATTCGGCAGCTTCGGAGAAGATTGCGTCCTCCGCATCGCATTCACGCAAGAGTCCTTTCAGTGCATCGGCGTCCATCTGGTCGTTAACGGTCGCCAATTTCGCCGCAATCATATCGAGCCTAACCTTGAAGGCCTCGTTGGGCAGGGTATTTCGCTGGCTCGTGATTCGATCGAGCCCGGCTTTGATGCGCACACGCGCCTGCTCTGGCGTGATCGGCACCTTCGCCGCAGACGGAGCAGTGGGGGTCGTTGGCGGAATTGATGAAGGATCGCGAGGCAACACCGCTCCGGGTGTGACGTTCGCCGACGCAGCAGGCGCCGATGCCGGCGGCCCAAGGCTCGGGTCTGCTGGAACGGCCGAGTCCGGTTGCATGAAGCGAGACGCATCGATAGTGAGGAATTGGAGCGTGCCAATACCGTTGTCGTTCCAACTAGCGGCCCAAACATACCCGGCACCGCCGCGCATCCGATAGATGGGCAGACCCATGCTGGCGGAACGTCGCAGGTTCCCGATGTGGTCGATCATGAATCCGACCCGCACACCCCTTCCGTCGGCAAGGGCCTTGGTGGTTGCCACGTCAACTGGCTCAAGACTGACGTCGCCCCAGCTCACAATCATGCCATTCGGCACGGCCGATGTTGCGGGCATGGGTATGACATGCGCTGGGTTACCGTACCTCTTGCTACGAGCTTCGACGTCGCTCTTGGCCTCATCGGCATCGAAAAAGGCGGGCTCGAGGGATCGATTGACATAAACCGCCGTTCCGTCCGCCGCGTGCAGGATGGTATTTGAAGACGTATACGCGCCTCGCGCCTCCTGCATTTGGCGCTGCTTCTGACAGAAGAAAAATCCGCCGAACTGGTCGCTTGGCCGGCATTGATACTCCCGGTAGGCCGCGGATCCGAAAACGACCTTGTTACCCAGGGCAAGCCCGTCCACGACGTATTCGGGATGGGCTGCGGCTATCGCCGGTCCCGCATCACTGGGCGCGCCTAGCCTCTGATAATCTTTTATGGCCTCGATCTGCACTCGCTTGATGCACCCAATATCGGGACCGCACGATCGACGCGCGCGGAGAGACCGGTCGCGGGTGGCACGTGCCGCTTGTTCACCACCGTGGCCACGCACGTAGTCATAGGCAGCAACGACCTGGCCATCCAGCTGCGACAGTTCGGGGTTCGAACAGATCGCAAACTCATCGGCGTAGTTTGCCTTGGCGCAATCGAAACTTGGACCCGCCCTCACCGTTTGCTGCGGTCCGCGGCCACGGCATGCCGATCGAGCATCCAACATCCGCGGATCTGTTGGACCGATGCCCTGCTGAATAGCGGAGTTCAGGGAAAAGCCTTCCCGCCTCAGATTTTGATCAACGCAGGCCACTTCATCGGCTGGAAGCTTCTGCCACGCAGACAGTGTTGCCGACACTATGCCGGACCGGATGAGGCCGCCGAACAGATTGACCATATCGTTGGCGTTTTGGGCTGCCGCGCTTCCCCCGATCAGAAAAAAAACAACCGGCGCCCAGCGGACGCCCCTACCGCGAAACATAGACCCAGCCTGCTCCTATCAACCCTACCGAGTGTAAGCCGGGCAACCGGCCAATGGCAATTTTGGATTGGTTGCTGCGGCGCAAAACATCCGATTATGCTTTCTTCCAAATTTTGTCCCGTTGACTGGCGGACATTGTCCGTCGACTCAGGAAACACTGCAGGACTGTTAAGACCATCGGCGGCGGTAGCTCGCGGAAAAGAGTACCCCGGCTTCTTGCGCTCGAGTGCTAATGTTTGAACAGTTTAGCAAGGCGTCGACCAAAGCACAGCGCTCCGCTACTCACACCTAAACTTTGGTAGTACGAACAACCCCGTATTTACCCGTGGTTGAATGCCACTTCGGTGCCGTGGTCTAAGCAACTAAAGCTGCCGGGGGAAAAATAATGAGGAAGTTTAGTTTGGTCGTCGGTTTGATGCTCGCCGGAACGGCCGCGCAAGCGCAATGAACAAATCCGAACACTCTCACTTCATCCGGGTACACCAGAAGCAACGGCACCTACGTGCAGCCCTACGTCGCGACCAATCCGAACGGCACCCAGCGCGACAATTTTAGCGCGAGCGGCAACACTAATCCGTACACGGGCGCGGCTGGCCATCGGACGCCGCGCTACTGATCGCTTGAGGAGTTTTCCAATGGCGGCAGGCAGTGGCGACGAATTCTACAATCGCGTGGGTGGTGACAGAATTGGCTCTAGGCAGATCGACGAATTAGTCGGCATTGCACGAGGCCTCGTCGCAGACAATCAAATCAATCAGGCGGAAGTTGAATTCCTGCAGAAATGGCTTGCCGCCAATCTTCACATAAGCGACCAACCGGTGGTGCGAGTGCTCTACAAGCGCGTCACGGAAATGTTGAGCGACGGGATCGTCGACGACAACGAGAAAGCCGAACTGCTCGACACGCTGAATCAGTTTTCAAATCGCGACATTGGCGGCTTAGGCGAGATTCTCAAATCAACGTCCCTCCCCTTGAATGATCCAGAGCCACCACTGACGTTTGCAGGTCAACGGTACTGCTTCACAGGCACGTTCAACTTTGGCTGCCGCAAGGAGTGCGAGCGCGTGGTCGAGAATTTGGGTGCCGAAGTCGGCAGCCTCACACAGAAAACAACCGTTCTAGTGATTGGCATCTATGCGACCGACTCTTGGAAGCACTCGTCCTTCGGTAACAAGATCATGAAGGCCTGCGAATGGCGCGACAGCGGATCGCCAATCAGCATTGTCTCTGAGGCACATTGGAAGGAATATCTGCCCAGATAGCCTCTAGTGATCTCCGGGCTGCCGTTTCCGACCAAACGATGGCCAAGTCCAAGACGCTTTCTCGACTTGCTTCGCGTTGCCGTTGAGGCTGTGGAATATTACGACGCCGACCAACCAAGCATCGCAAGGCATGATCGCTGCGAGGCGTCTCGAAGCCGAAAGAAGACAAGTATCATCTTGACGATCTCGTTTAACCGCCGCCAGTACCATCAGGTTACGAAGCGGTCGGCTAATCCTTGAAATCGTACATTAGATGACCGTGTCTCGGCATGTCATCCTTATATGGGGAATACTCTTTGAAGAATTCTCTCCAGAAGATCAACACATCTTCGATGAGACCCTGAGCATCTAGCCAAACACTATCTCCGTCGGCGTTTATCACCTCAATCTGCAGCGACGCTTCACCGTATCCTCCAGCGCCATACCCGCCCTCACCGTAACCGCCCGACTTCAGCGTACTCTTCTGCTCCGAGCGGACGAAATGTTTCGAGCCATTGGCAATGCGCTGCATTACCGGGAAGTAGAAGCATTCCTTGTCTAGCCAGGCCTTGAAGGTATCCTCGTCGCGAATACCTAGTTTTCTCCATGTGGCGTAGTCAGTCTTCAGCCAATCTCCCCAGACCCACTCTGCCAGATGGTAAGACGTGAGCGCAGCGTTTATCGCCAGACGCGCTGATTTACGATTGCTTTCATAATCAGCGTAGTCCTCGTACAGCTTCTCGAGAAAGTCCTTGGAATTCTTAATATCGAACACGTTGCCTCCATGAAAATACCGAAGCACCACTATGTACCGGTCTTTTATCTCAAGCAGTGGGCGCTTTCGAAGGGCCGCGTCAGCGCCTTTCAACGCTTTCACAACGACAAGGTTGTTGCGACGCAAAAGCCACCAACTCACACAGGTTATGATCGTGGCCTCTACTGGCTGCAAGGCTCTGACGACGACGAGGCCGCAAACACTATCGAAACGCTCGTTATGGGACCTGTAGACCACAACGCGGCGATAGCCCATCAATACATACTGCGCGACGACCTCAAGAGCATCCCCGGACCTATCCGGGATGCCTGGTCACGCTTTCTCGTCGGTTTGCTGCTCCGAACGCCGGAGAACATCACAAACGCCTACGAAAAGATGATGAACCCTACTGAACGCGAGAAGGGAGAGATCCGCGAGATTCTGGGCGCAGAGCCTGCCCTTGAGGATCTTACGCCGATCGAAATGAAACGCGTTACACTGCGTGTACTCGTGGAAATGATACGCGGTACAGGCGTCGAGGACGAGATCAGCAAGATGAAGTGGAGCATCTACAATCTCCGCTCGTCTGCGTTGGAGTTCTTCACGTCCGACCGTCCAGTCGTGATGACCCGCGGGATAGGCCGGAAAGGTGGCCATCTTGTCATCCCCATCAGCCCCAAGAAGCTTTTCTTAGCCTTCGCTGATATCGACATCGAGCAAGAGATCAAAAGTCGTTCGGCGGCAGACTTGGTCGGAACAGTCAACAATCGCATCGTTCGCCGCGCCATCAAGTTCGCTTGGAGCACGAGCACAAAGCCGCTTGACTTTATGCAGCGACATTTGGGTGCCGAGGCCGCAGACGACTTAAACTTCTACGCTAGCCTCGAATAGATCGAGATCAAACCCATGCGCGCCGGCTCAAGAAGCACGCGCCTCGCTTCGAGGCTGCCTTCATCTTTTCAACACTGCGTTTGCCAGTGTCGTTGACCCTCAAGCTTGCAACTCGATAAGGGAGCTTTGACGCTTGAGAATCGAGCGGAAAGCGGTTCGATGCAGACGCCGATGCGCGGCTCGCCAAGGCGATGGACTTCCGCGTGGCGAGCTTCAGGGCCCTCCTACCACACGACCAAACCATTCTCGCGCTTGACCATTCGCGCACAGGCACGCAACCTCGCCAATGCCATTGCTCGTCACGTTAGCTTCGATCCGCCGACTAGACCGATGATTGCCCGACGCCAGCGGTGAATAGCTTGAGCCGCTCAGCCTTCGCAATTGCCTCAACAAACTCGACGACTGTCTTCCGATTATCTGGCTCGTGAATATTCGAAAAGGCCCTCAGCAATCTGAGAGCCTGCAATTCTTCCAATGTAGGTTTCATCCCGTCCTCCGCGATTTCTATACGCCCGACAACGGAGGAAGTTTTTCTTACCTGCATTCATTCTTAAGATGAGACCCGTAATTCTACGGCCTTTTCGATGAGTGGCCCAGCGCGCCGATGACACCAATCACGAATGATTTAATCAAGCAGCTCGAAATGTGCTGGGCGGGTGTGTTGGCAAAACAGCGCAAACTAAAAGCCAGTCGCAAATTTGAACGCCCCGCCCTGAGTGAAGCCCGCGGTTACAACGACGTCTTCCACTCCCCGGGAGCCAATCGCTTTTTTGCTACCTCGTAAGGCCTGTTGATCAAAAAAATCAGAAGAACTATCGCACCAGACATGAACTTGCGGCGAGCATCGCCGTCTTTATCCCGTTGGGGCACCATGAGGCTGTTGCAAAGGTCTGTGACTCGATCGGTTTTGAATGAAACCTCGACTTGATGAGCGAACTCGTTCAACCTGCAGTATAACTCGACGGTTTGACGGTTGAGAATCATGCGTAGAGCTAAAAGGCGGCGCTCCCTCAGGGAGGAAGAAAACAAGTGGTTTGAGGAGAAGAAAACCCAATTCGCTTGGATAACTGAGCAGGCCAAGTTCATTAGCAATCGCATTGGCCGACAAATCGCGAATCCTCGTCAAGGTTACGCCACTTGGCTTTGGCTACGAGCGTGTATTACCGCATCCAGCATGACGCGGCTCTTTGAACCCCATTTGGAAGGAAAGGCGGTCTACATTGACCACGCATCTATCGCCGCGCTCGCCCGTGCGCTCATAGAGAATGTAGCTACCTGCATTTATTTGGGTGACCAGAAGGCTAGTGAAGACGTGTGGAACGCTCGTCGGTTGATCATGCGGCTCAACGACCGAGTTAATCGAGCCATATTCCTTAAACAGATAGGTCAATTGCCCGAAGACACGAAGGATGATCGCCTTCCCGAAATGCGCGCCGAGCTAGAGGCTAACCCAGCCTTCAGCGCTTTGACCCGCGATCAGCGCGGGAAGATACTGAATGGCAGCAACACGTTCCTACATGGCAGGCATAATACGATGCTGGTGTTTGGCTGGGGCAACGAACGGACTGCGGGAATCTACAAGTATCTTTCATCTCACGCTCACTCGACCGCCATGTCATTCATACGAACAGAGGCGAACCGTGTATACGAACCCGATAGCAACGCCAGCAAGGTTACAGCGGGCTTCGCTCTAGACCACGCGAGCGCTGCGTTGGGAACAGGATGCCTGAATATGATTAGTCTTTTTCCCTACGTCGAAGCAGCCTTCGACGAACTGGTCTTTATGGCGCTCAAGAATGGCTACTCACCTCCCGTTTGGGACAGTAAACCAGACAAGGCTTCGCCCGGGTAGCTGTGTCATCGCGTTCAAGGGGTCTAGGATTGTGTGGTGGGAGGGAAATAGTGCTCTTCGATCTGGCTTGCAGAGATTCGTGGCCTCCTTCCTCGGCGCCGCACATGCCCCGTAACCAGCTTGAGCTTGTCTGCGAGTAAATGATGGACAAACTTCAATTCACCGCTGACGTAATAAAATCCATTGTCTCATTGGCTTGGCCCGCCGCCTTTGTCGGCGCGGTCTGGCTATTCCGCGAGAAGCTTATCGAGCTCATGCCTCTTCTGCGCTTCAAATACAAAGATCTAGATGTTTCATTCCGTCTCGATCAGGCGGAAAGGGACGCGAAACAATTACCAGCGCCTCCCGAACCTACAGTTCAGCCCACGCCTGAGGAGAGTTCACGGTTCGAGCAACTCGCACGGATTTCGCCGCGCGCTGCAATTTTGGAGATGCGGAGCGACTTAGAGGAGGCTCTACAGATTCCCTATAGAATGGCTGACCCTAAGAGTGCTTATAGAAACGCAAGCCTACAAGTGATGATCCGCACTCTTCGAAAACACAACTATATTGACGAGAAGACAGCCGGCATTCTTGATGATCTGAGAGCAGTTGGAAACCGCGCTGCACACGGCAGCTCGTCCGACACGTTTACGGAAGAAGATGCTTTGCGATTCAGGTCACTCGTTCAGCGCCTGACCGTACAGTTTCCGGGAAAGGGTAAGGAAGATGTCGAGCCGGAGGGCACGAAATGAGCGCTCCTCTCTAACGATTGGCTAAGCTCCGCCGAAACTTGGGCGCGAGAATGGGACAGCTCTTCTTCGGCATCGTCTCCCTAAGCTTTGCGATCATCTTCACCTCCGGGATTTGTCCAGGAACGGGTTCAAATTATGAGGCCGCGCATATCCCGACTGATCGAAGATCTTATTGAACAGCTGCAGCAGATAGATGTCTTGAGCGTCATGTGAATCATCCTTGAGGATCATCGTATGCTCGACGTGGTCTTTAGTCATCTTGCCGTAAGCACCGATGACCGCGCCGGAGACGCCAAGCGTTCTACCCTTCATCCCCGCGACTCCGGCAACGACTTTAATTGGGAGCTGAATCCCGGCGAACTCTCTCATGTACTCCAGGCCATTTTCCAGCGTTGCAATGAAAGCATCCTCCACCGGCTGAACGAGATAAACGCGAGATTGCCCATTGATGCCTTGCCGCATGAGGTCGGCGTTGATTGACCACACCTCGCCACTGTGAAAGTACTGCGTCAGCGCATCGACATTTCTGGTGTCGCCAGCCGGAGCAAAGCACATCGCACCGTACTGGTTGGTGATGGGAATGTTCGGGCCCGGACTTCCCATGGCTCCGAACCGGTGCGCGTGCTTTAGCATCAACGCTTCGGGCACAGGACGCTTAGGCTCTATCGTGGGGATGAGGCGCATGTAGAGCACGTCCCGGAACGGCATCTCCACTTCGCCTTCCAGTCTGTTGCAGTGCCCTAGCTTCTCCGCGTTCTGGAAATAAAACGGTACACCAAGCCCCTGTGGGACTTCAGGAGCGGCGCTCACCTCTTCCGACTCGGGTTGATCGATGAAGCCCTTCAGTGCGGTGACGAACTGGTCCTTGAGGTGCTTCCGCGCAGCATCAATCTCCGCTTTGCTCGCCCCGTCTGCCAGGCGGTACCGCACGGGCCAGCGCTTATGGATGATGTCAAAGGGCAAATCATCCGGGCTGCCGTAGGCCTCATTTAGTACACCGATGACTGCACTGTCGGTCAGCTTCCGAAGGGCGAAGCCGTACTCAATAGCGACGTTAGAATTGATGAGGGCACGACCCACTTGGGTCGTTCCAACTGGGGTGATGTCACCGACGAACACCTTACTGGCCTTAATCTTTTCCAAGATGGATCGCGCTACATCTGGCGAGCCCGTGAGTCCTTTGGTGTCGTGGTCAAGGTGAAGCTCACCACGGGATTCTTCAGGCGCCTCGACGAGACCGTTCTGCTGCTTCAGATGCTCAACAGCTTCTTCGAGCGCGGTCCGGATAACATCACGGGAGATTTTGCGCGGATGGTCAGACTGCCATGCCCAAAAGATCTTCATTTCGTATCCTAACCTGCGGACATGAGCAGCTTGACAGGGGCAATCGCGAAGAGAAGCACCGGCCCTGCCAGAAACGAAAGGAGCGCCATCAACATCAATCCGTATGCCCGGTCGGGACCGAATGGTTCGCACAGGAGTCTAGCTTGGGCCAGTACCAAACCTATCCCGCTGCTGAAAATTGGGCGCTATTCCTCGTTCGAGCGATGCCGCACATGCGGCTCCTATATATGGTAGATGCCGGCGGCAGTTTTTACCGAAGGAGTAGGGACGATGAAGCTCAACGAGAATGAAATAAAAGAGAGCATTGCGGCGGCGCAAGCGCAGAAAGAAGATTGTCGATCTGAGGCTAGCGGTGCTCGAAGGCCAACTGCTTATGGAGGAAGCGCTCAACGGCTTCCTGGAAGCCGCCCTATTCAATTCAGAACAGCTCAAGCTTGAACGCACAAACTTCTCTACAAAGGGCAATATCGCCATTTCGTTGGCCGCCGGCGCGGCAAAGATGATATGTGGGCTGTCTTCTGGGCAATCGGACAACTGCGTAACAAGCTGGCGCATAAAATCGACTCGGAGGAGATAGATGAGAAAATGGAGTACCTGCGCAAGGTGTATATCGCAGCGCTGGAGCCCAAGCCGGCCGAGTATGCAAAGACGCTAGGCGACAAAGATGCGGCGTCTGTGCAGGCTTCCTTGCGCAACTGACTTCGGAGGCCAAGACCCGTCGACGGATTATAGACCAGCATTGGAAAGCACCATGAGAGCGCGAGCGGATCGCTGACTGTACTCAGCTGCGCGACGAATTTCGAAGGTGAGTTGCTGCAAGCTGCCGGCCCTTGGTCGATCAGCGGTATAAGAACGGATCTCCAACCACCGAAGACATGAAGATTAGCGAAATGAGCCGTAAACTTGATTCCAAATTTCTCGAGGACCTGCAGCAAGGCAAGCTTGTCGAACTTAGCAGGAAGATTCGCAGCGATGACACACTTACACGAACGCGTCGACACCACCAGGTGAATACGCATCATCCCTTATGTGGCTCAAGGACTGAGCCGAAGAGGCTGAAAGCCGGTAGCACGTGGGGGTGCGCATGCCTGATCGACGCGACGCCCTCATCTCTGACGGAGGTAAAAAAAGGCTCGCGTTGTACGGGATCGCGAGAGGCTAGCCCTAAGCTCCCGCGCCTTCTCGAGCCACTGATGCCATCGAAGGATAGAGTCTTCTTCATTCACCTACATGGCGTAGTCGATGCACAGGCACCGTATGCATTGCACGGCCTCTATCGCGTCGAGCATTCCCATAGCGATTTTGTGAGCGCAGGGAGCCGGTCAACCGCCCCCGCCAGCGCAGGTACATAGACTGAACAAATGATGGCTAACGCGCGGTATTGGTTAGCCAAGCTTCGTAGCTAACCCTCTGCAACCGCTGAATTTAGCTTGACGGATGGCGCTCCCTAGGGGAATCGAACCCCTGTTTCAGCCTTGAGAGGGTAAAGTCGATCCGCTTGAGGTCCTGCGATGGAGACCGTGCGGAGGTCAGCCCGGCTCGTCTGCATGAGCAGGCGTCACTGCACCAGTTTCGCACCAGAAACGACCCGGCCGCGGTGCAACGAACTCGATCAGATTCAAACAAAAAGTCAGCATATTCAACAGGCTGATGCCTGCGCCGGCTTTGGCAGGCTCTACGAGGCCCATCGCAAGGGCGGCCCGATCATCGAGGCCGCGGGCTGGGCGCACGGCAGGCGCAAGTTCTTCGATCTCGCGCGGCTCAGCAAGGCGCCGATCGCGGCCGAGGCGGTCAAGCGCGTCGATGTTCTGTTCGCCATCGAGCGCGAGATCAACGGTCTTAATGCGCAGGAGCGTTTGCGTGTGCGCCAGGAGCGTAGCCGCCCCCTGATCGTCGAGCTGGAGGCCTGGTTGCGCGAGCAGCGCGCCAAGCTCTCCAGGAACAACGACACGACCAAAGCGATCAATTACTGCCTCAGCCGCTGGGATGCATTTAGCCGCTTCCTTGATGACGGACGGCTCTGCATGTCGAACAATGCCGCTGAGCGTGAGCTACGGGCGGTCGCCGTGGGCAGAAGAAATTGGACCTTCGCCGGCTCCGATGAGGGCGGCCGGCGTGCGGCTGCGATCTACACCCTCATCGCCGCTGCCAAGCTCAATGACATCGACCCGCAGGCTTGGCTTGCCGACGTGCTGGAGCGCCTACCGGATCACCCTGCCAAGCGCATTGACGAACTGCTGCCTTGGAAGTGGCAGCCACAAAGCGCTGCTCAGGCCGCTTAAGAGCAATACGGTCTCCTACAGACTGGCTTTTGGACAGCCCGCGATGCACACTCCCAGCCGCGAGCGACGAAAGGATGAGCGATGGCGTTGGGACCGGGCAAATATGACGAGCTATGCCGCGAGATCCGCGAGAAGGTCGGCCTCGGTGGCGGGGAAATCCCGCAAAGCGGCGGCGTGCTGCTGATCGTGATGGGCGGCGAGCACGGCAACGGTTTCTCGTGTCAGGCCGATATGGATACGACCCTTGCGCTCCCGGATCTGTTGGAGCGCGTGGCTCGCCAGATCCGGGAGACGGGTCCGTTAATTCCGAACCGAAGTAGTAAACCGCGATGAGCACGAGAGGGCCAAAGCCCCGACGACGCGATCCGACAATGGCGACACCTTCAGGCTGCGGAGTTTGGTGTCCCCGCCAGGCCGCTTAAGCGCGATCAGCCTTCCGCCAAAAAACGGTTTGCGCGGGGCCTTCGCCGGATGCGTACTATTCAACGAAGCTAGTCGCTATCCCGCCGCTCATCACGGTCTGGTTGCAGGCTCGTGCATCTGCTGGCGGAGCATGTTCTTGACGGGGTCGCGGGCAGAACAAGATTCTATTGCGCGTTGAGGCGGAACTGGCCGCTCTTGAGGAACGCCCTACCCCCATCTCACTGCATCCGGCAACGCCGGACGGCTACATCGACACCGTCATGCGCCTGCCGACACGATAGCAAGCCACCAAGCGGAGGACGATCGCGGTCCGGCGCGGCAATCCCATCCCTTTAGTACGATTTACTGTCTTCTTGCGCGATCTCGCTGCCGTCGCGGTTTCGAGCGCTGGCTGCGATCTGCAATATGCATCGGCACCAAACTCTGACGCCCTTTCGGCAGCTCAAGTTTCGACGGATCATGCCACGTTTTGCCGTAATTCCCTCTGGATCTTGGCCGCGTCGCATGTCAGCTGCGCTCGCTGCTGGGTATTGCGGTGAACCAACCGCTGAGGCCTTCCTAAAGCGCGTGGGAAAAGATTATCCTCTGCCCCGGGTAGCAGAAGGACGGCGCCGGCTATGGCTCAGGGACGATCTGGACGCGGCAATCTTGCCGCGGGAAATGATCCGGGCAACCGATATCGCCGCGGATTTGTAGCCGTGGAGCTACCTCGGCACGTCATCCCAAAGAAACTGGCATCAGGAAAGACGGCCTTCTACTACAACGTCCCTACGCGCTATCGAAAGATGGGTTGCCCGGTGCCGAACGCGCCGTTAGGCACCGACTATGCCGAAGCATGCGGAACGGGCGGCCGGGCGGCCACCCTGAATGGTTTGTTCGACGAATGGATGGACGCGCGCAGGGGCCTCCCGATATCGAATGAGGCCGTGCCTCGGATTGGCACGATCGATTGGCTCTTCCAGGAATACCGGCAGAGCCGCGCCTACCTCGAGAAGGTCAAGCCGCGATCGCGGCGGAACTACGAATGGAATATGCGCGAGATCTGCGATACGCTGACCAAGCGTGGCGATCGTATCGGAGTCAGGCCTATCAAGTCCGTGACGCCGCTTGGCGCGGACAAGCTCTACGATACATTCGTTAAGGGCGGCAAAGGCGACCGGCTGCGGACTGCCGAAAAGCTGGTGGTGCTCTGCCGCAAGGCTTGGCGCGTCGTCCATCGGATCCACCCCGCCGAGTTTCCATCAGACATCCCGAACCCTTGGCTAGGCGTCACGATGGTCACCAGGGTCAAGCTGGTGAAGCACGCGGTCACACGAGAGCAGGCCTACAAATTCGCGCACGGCTGCGTGGAGCGCGGCGAGCCGGAGTGCGGCGCTGCGGCCGTGATCTGCTTCGAGTGGCTGCAGCGCCCGGAGAATGTGATTGCCGGCCACATCAAATGGACGGGCTACCGCACCGGGCCGAAGCCGACGATCCGGATCGAGCACCATAAGACCGGTGCTGTGATCGACCATCCCTTGGAGGAGCGACTGCCCTCCGGCGAGATCGTCAAATTCTACGAGGAGGCCGAAGGCGTGTTGGCCAAGCTGACCCGCCGCGGGGTCCCGATGATCCTGCGAGAGATTGTCCCCAAGTACCGCGGCTCGGGCGAGGACCAAAAGACCGCCTCCAAGCCCTACTCGTTTTCCGGTATGCAGAAGATCGTCCAGCGCATGCGCAAGGAGATTGGACTGCCCAAGGAGTTCACCTTGGATGCCTGCCGCCACGGTGGCATGACCGAGCTCGAGGAGGCGGAACTGACCGAAGGACAAGGTCGCGCCCTTTCGGCGCATCGTACCCGGGAAAGCTATGCCGGGTATGCCAAGCGAACCGAGGCCCGGATGCTGTCGGCGACCCGGAAGCGGCACGCGCACATGCTGGCGAACCAAGCGGCAACAGGTGTTCAGAATGCGACGGGGGACGACGTTCAGAACGCCGGATCGAACACCATTAAAATCGCCTGATAAATCAATGCGATAGAATGGCTGGGGCGGGAGGGATCGAACCTCCGAATGGCGGAATCAAAATCCGCTCGATTATGCAATGATTTCAAGGCGCCTTTGGAAGAAACGGTCAAAACACGCTTCAACAATCTCAATAGGTTGGCAGCCGTTTCCAAATATAAAGGCAGCCCTCCATGAGGGGGTCAGGGCTGCCGTCCACGCAAACTCTCGGCTACTGCCGAGAGCACATTGGCCAGTTGCCTCGCCATCTCCGGTGGCGGCAGCGGAACCTTGAGAGTTTGCGCGCCGGTGTGCGGATCGCGCTCGACCCATGAACGTGCGACAGAGCCGGAGTCGTTCGCGGCCGCAATGGTGCCAATGAACTGTGCACCGATCTGCAGCAGCAATTGCCATGGATCGGAAGATGCGTCGCCCAACCGCTGTTCGGCTTCGCCGGCCAGCGCGACCGCCACATCGTCAGCACCGACAACTGGATCTGCATCGACGGCGCCGACTGATTGTCCGCTGGCGGCGCCGTCGACCGCTCCTGCCTCCTCGGCAGGGGGGATGGCTTCGCCCGCACCCATGGTTCCCGTGACACCTTCCACGTCCTTCAGGAAGCGGTTGAGCCGCGACCCGCCCAGCGAAATCTCGCCGCTGCCACCGTCGAGAATTCCTTCCGACAACGAACGCTTGAATGCCAACACCGAAAGCATGCCCTCTTCGATCGAGCCTTTCGCAACGAAATTGATGACCTGAACCGGCCGCGCCTGGCCGAGCCGATGGACGCGTGCGATGCGTTGTTCGAGCACTGCCGGATTCCATGGCAGGTCCATGTTCACCAGTGTCGAAGCGTGCTGCAAATTGAGACCCGTGCTGCCGGCATCGGTCGACAGGAACACGCGACAGGCGGGATCGTCGCGAAAGCGCTGAATGAGTTCCGGCCGCTTGTCCGACGGCACGCCACCATGGAAGCTCACATAGCCGATCCCACGCGCCTCCAGGCGGCGGATAACGATGTCATGGGTCCGCGTCCATTGCGAGAACACCACGGCTTTGGTCTCCGGCGTCGCAAACAACTGCTCGAACAGCGCGGCCAGTTCATCGGCCTTGACGCCGTGGTCAGTCTGCTGATCGAGCAGATAGGTGCTGTTGCAGGACATGCGCATGTTCTGAAGGGCGCAGGTCAGGCGCCGTTGATCCTTGTCCGAGAGAAACCTGGTCTTGCGCCAGCGTTGGACAATCCGGGCCACGATGTCCGCATTTTCCTGATGAAAAAGCTTTTGCGGTTCGGTCATTGGAACCAGCACGTTCTGGTCCGTCCGACTGGGCAACTGCTGGAGCACCTCCGGCTTTCGCCGGCGGATCATGATAGGCGCCAGGGTTTGGCCAATCTTCTTCAGCCCCGTATAGCCAGTGACGCGGCCGGCCTCGTCCTTGACCTGATGTTCGTGCAAGAGCTTCCAGGTGGGACCCAGCCGGTGCTGATCGACGAATTGCACGATCGAGATCAATTCTTCCAGCTTGTTCTCCAGGGGCGTTCCAGTCAAAACGATCGCATACGGACTGTCGATGCGTTTCAAGGCTCTCGCTGCAATTGTGTTCCAATTTTTTACACGCTGAGCTTCGTCGACGATGACCAGTTCAGGCGCCCAGGCGGCGATCAGGTCTAGATCGCCCTGCAGCTTCTCATAGTTCGTAATCTTGCAGAAGTCGTCGAGCCCATAGTCGTTCTGCCGTCGGGTTCGCCCGCCACTTATGACGCGCGCCGCGCGCTTGCCTCGCCGCCCGGAAAAACGAGCTATCTCGCTCTGCCATTGGTATTTGAGGGATGTCGGGCAAATCACCAGGACTCTCGATACGCCGAAGTGGCGGGCCAGTATTTCTGTCGCGGCGATTGCCTGTATCGTCTTGCCCAATCCCATATCGTCGCCGATCAACGCCCGACCAGCCCTCACCGCGAACAGCGCGCCCTCGGCCTGATAGGGATAAAGCGCCACCTTCAGGAGTCCTCGCAGCTTGGGGTCGGCGGCACCGCGCGGGAACAATCGCTCGAGCTTGGAAGCTCGATGATCGGCGTCCTGCCTTCCAGCAACGAAATCGAGGGTATCGTCATAGGCGCGAAACTCGTGACCACTCTCCGACACCGAGGTCATGAAGCGCTTGAGCTCGCCCAGTCGATCGTCTGCGAGGATTCCATCACGCTTCATATCGAACAAGCGATCGGCAGCCAGCCTCACCGCTGGCGGACAATCCGTCCCGGGACGGAAGTGCACGCGGCGCGGGCCTGCATTGCGCAAATAGAGCTCGGAGAAGGCCGGCTGGTAGCCGCGTGCGAACGCTGCTTTTGCGCCTCGCTTTTTCTCTAATTGGGCGAGGGTGAACTCCAGGTGCTTGCAGGTCCCCAACTCATTCGTTGCGTAGTCGGGGCAAGAGCAGAAATTGCCTCCCGGCCCCAGGCCACGTACCGCCACGCGGTAACTCGATTTCGAATCGGGATTGGTGACCCGGAACTCGGAGAAGAACGGCTCGCTGCCGAGATTTTCCAGCACAAAGGATTGCTCGCGGCCAAACTGGCGGCGTAAACCGCGCTGCCAATCGGCCGGTGATAGATCAACGGGCGCGTGGGTGCGCGCAAGCTTGACTTCTTTGTTCGGTTTCACGGCGGGCTCGCAACTACGGTACATCGATCTCATCGACGCACCTTCGGTTCACGGTTCAACAGGGTCGTCTCGCGAGACGATTTTGACCGCCGATCCTAGCTCCTGGCCAATCGCGACACACCCCCAGCGAGACCACAATCCACCGCGGATTGAACTCGTCCCCAGAAGCCAAACTTGGGCTTGCTACACGAGCGCCGCTCTCGGAAAGCCAAGACTCTCTCGAATGCCCGACTGCCAGGCCGCGAGAAGTCTTCCTCCGATCTCACGATGAACCGAATTCTCATTGAAATACTTCGTTACCTCCGGCGCCAGCTTCGCCAGAACATCGGCGACTTGCTCTATGATCTTGTTGATCATCTGCACGGAAAGATCACATCGAGTTTGGCCAAGACGAACCAACGCTTTGCGGTCTGGCCATTTGGTCGAACCATTCAACGTAAGCGCCATGCCGTCCTTCGGCAAATAGGGCACCGTGCTGACGAGATCATAAATCGGCGCAAGACGTGCGGGGCCAGTGACATCTTCATAGATGACGCCGAAGTTCTTCAGATGTGCGTCACCATTGCGAAGCGCGCAATTGAGGACGAACAGCTTGAACAGATCCTCTAGCGCTTTGCGCTGTTCGGCCGGATCAATGAAATCGCGGGCACGCTTGAATAAGCGTGTTTCGTAGCCACCGTTGTATTTCTCGGTAGTGGGTACACCGTTGAGGACGCAAAAGTCCTCGTAGCCCAGATAAGTGCCATCGAGCCGCAGATCGAAGCGCTTCACAACGATGGCGGTACCGTTGTCCGAAAGCTGGAAATCCGGAACGGTCAATCCCACGGCCTTTGCGGCCGACAGGCAGAAATGTTCGTTGGCAGCCAGTTCGGGATATTCGTTCGGGTCCCAGAACTTTACGATGTGCGTAGCGCTGCGGAAGCTCTGGGATTGGCAATCACCCGTACCTTTTCCCGCGTCGTCGACAGCGCGGATCATCACCTTCGGCTGGATTCCCGAAAGCCCTGAATGGACCGCGAACTTCTCAAGAAGATAAGCGAACAACTCGCCACCGCGCTTTGCGCTGAGGATCTCGTCGATCGATTGGAATGGAACGTCCTCATTTAGCTCGACATCAAGATCAGAGTAGCGGATACGCCCAATCTGGGTTCGTCCAACAACCGCCAGCAAATCGAAATCATCAAACGTTCCGGTCGCCTTGGCAAATCTTCGGACAAGGTACGCCCGGAGCGCCCCCTCCGGGAGATTCATATCGAATACCGGCGCAAGACCATGTTGCGTATTCCAAGATGCCGTCCGCACTGGCATCGTGATCGAGACTGCACGTTCGGCTGCCACTTTCGGCTCGTAGACGAAAGCTGTCCCTCGCGGTCCATGGCGGTCCAAATGTCCAGCGGACTGCTGATCTGTCCAGACGCGGAGCATTAGCGAGCCTCCTCCGCTACCAGATCCTCGAGTGTCGGGCGACCGCGATTAAGCTGCGTCAACCTCAGGTCGAGATCTAACGCATTCAAGATACGAAGCAGATGTTTGATGCCCATTTCCGCAAGGCGCACATTCTCAAGCGCCTCCAGGCGTGCGCGGCTGATACCCGCAGCTTGTGCCAGCTTGGTCTGCGACCATCCCTTGGATTTACGGGCCGCCTTAACACGTTCGCCCAGTTCGATAAGGTCCATGCTTGCAGCCTATAATAGTCAATTCGTGACCAAATTTGCCTATTATAATTGTCGGTTTGGCCGGGCGCATGCCTCATATGGAAGTTCGTTTATCAAAGATTGGCTCAAACGCCTCTTTAAGTAGGCAAACCCTGGGGTTGGGAAGATATTGGTCGCGGAAGACATTGACTAAATAGAACAAATAAGGAACATTTTCAATGCCTACCAACCGATGTCGCCCGCGACGGACGCTTTCGAAATTCCGTGCTGCTCTCACAGCGGCGACCGTTGTCGTCCGACGAGCGGCGCCGCATGGCGACCGGCGCGATGCCGACGAAGGATTTCACCCTCGCCGCTCGTGCGCGAAGAGATCAGCGAGCGACACCGACGAAGGACGACCAATGGCTATCTGGGGTTCTGTAAACCGGGTGTATTCCGAGGGCCGAGATAGCACTGCACGCTGCAGCGGGTGGGAAAATAGACTAGCCTATCGCGCAAGTTGCGGATCTCCGTCGGAATATCGAGAAGATTGCCCATGCAAGCAGTAAGCGATTCGGCCGAACTTTTCAGGCACGTCAGCGCCGAAAAGGCCTACCTTTATCGCTGCATCATGGACGTTTTCGCCGCAGCCAAGCGGCAGTACCGGCTGCAGCTAAGACCGGACGAAGTGCTTGCCGAAGCTCGATGGCCAGCCAAGCTCCCTGAGATTGAAGAAGTCAATGCCGCGCTGACCCAGCTCACCGCTTGGGGCAATCTGGAGTCGCATCCTGACACTGCGCGGGTGTCCAGTCTCAGTGATTTCTACCGTGCTCGCTATCTCTATCGGCTCTCGCAGGGCGGTGAAGCCGTAGAATCGGCACTGGCGCTTTTCGTGCAGACCCTGGAGCGCCGCGCCGAACTGCAAAGCGTAGCCCTCGAAGACATCGCAAGCCGGCTCGAAGCCCTGCGGGCGCTGGCTGCCGAGACCGAGCCGGATGCGGCCAAGGTCCATGAAACGCTTCGGGATCTCGTCCGCGTTTTCGAAGGCCTTGCCGAGAATGCACAGGCGTTCATGGCCGGCGTTGCACGCAGCATTGAGCTGCAGCAGGCCCAAGCCGGTGCAGTGCTGAACTACAAGCGACAACTCATCGATTATCTGGAGCGCTTCATCGGCGATCTGGTGCGTCGGTCCGACACTATCGCCGGCTTGATCGATGCTCTGGAGCCCAGGATCGATGCGATGCTGCAACAGGTCGCCGCGCGCGAAGGGCGCGACGCCGCTCCGGGCGAAATCCAGGATCAGATCGACGCGCAAACCCGTTACCGGGGCGCATGGCGCGAGCGCTGGAGGGGGCTGCGTGGCTGGTTCTTCCGCTCCAGCCACGAACCATCGCAAGCCGAGCTGTTGCGAGCGCGGGCACGATCGGCCATTCCGCAGCTTCTGGCGGCCATCGCTGCACTCAATGAACGGCGGAGCGGCCGCAGCGATCGCTCAGCCGACTTCCGCGTTCTGGCCGGCTGGTTTGCCGCCTGCGCCGACGACAACGAGGCCCATCGGCTTGCCCGCGCCGCCTTTGCGCTAAATCCCGCGCGGCATTTCTCGCTCGACATCGATGCGGGGCTTGACCTGCCGGCCACCACCCGCTGGGCCGATGCCCCGCCCTTGGTGATTCACCCCCGCTTGCGTGAATACGGCGAAGCCGCTCCAAGAGGGCCTCTGCCGCGCGTACGGGACCGTACGGAGGCCCGCGCGCGCCTGGCGCGCGAACTCGCACAAGAATCTCAGCAGGTCGAGGCAGCTCGCAAGCGCCTGGCGACCGGGCTGCCCACACATCTTTCCAGCCTGGGCGAGCTCGACGCACACGCCTTCAGCCTGTTCTTGGGATTGCTTGGCGAAGCTCTGTCCGAGCAAGCTGGTCCAGAATCCGTAGCAGAACGGCCGACAGGTGACGGTCTGTTGCACATTCATCTGAAGCCGCTTCCTCCGGACAGTTATGCCGAAATCAATACGCCGCGGGGCACGTTCGGCGGGCGCGACCACGTGATCACAATCACATCGACACAAGACGCGCAATGAAGACAAGTCGTCAGAGACCCAGGGACAGCCGCAGCATCGGCCAGCAGCAGCGCCAGTTCCAGCGCGAAGAATTTCGTAGCGCCCTTCGCGCCTTGTTGATGACGCCGTTGATGAGCCCGATGCATGAAGACTTCATTGCAGTGCGCCGCCAGGCAAACGCCCTGCAAGAGTGGTTTACCCGCGAAACCGGATGGCCGTTACAGATCGGACGGGAGGGCGCGCGCCTTTACAAGCGGCCCGCCGATCTCAACAACTCCACCCGGGGCCTGCCCGACTATGATCGCCGCAAGTATGTGCTGCTCTGCCTTGCCTGCGCGGTGCTCGAACGCGCCGACCCCCAAGTCACCCTTCGCATTCTGGGAGAAAGATTACTCGGTTTTTCCGCCGAACCGGGACTGACGTCACTCGGTTTCACCTTCACGCTCGGCTCCCATCACGAGCGACGCGAACTGGTGGCGGTGTGCCGTACCTTGTTGAGCCTGGGCGTGCTGCAACGTGTTGCCGGTGACGAAGATGCTTTCGTGCAGGGTGGAGGCGATCAGGCGGATGCGCTCTACGATGTGCATCGGCCGGCGCTCGCCGGCCTACTGGCGGCCGTGCGGGGCCCGTCGACCTGGCCCGCAGAAGAGGCGCCCAACACACTGGACCAGCGGTTGCACACTCTGCTCGATGAGCACGTCGCGGACAGCGACGAGGGTCAGCGCACGGCGTTGAGACACCGGATCGCGCGTCGCCTCCTCGACGATCCGGCGGTTTACCTTGAAGACTTGAACCCGGACGCCCGTTCCTATTTCATAAACCAACGCGGGGCGATGGCCGCCCGTCTGTGCGACGCGACAGGTTTGGTCGCAGAGCAGCGAGCCGAGGGGCTGGCCCTTGTCGATGAAACAGGCACGCTAACGGATGTCGCAATGCCTGCCGAAGGCACCGATGCGCATGTGACATTGCTGGCTGCAGAATATCTCGCCACGGACTACCGGCAGCAAACCGATACCGCTGGTCGAAGGCAGCCCTTCGTCAAGCGCGAGCACGATATCGTCGACTTCCTGCGTGACGCCAAGAGCCGATATGGCCGCTATTGGCGGAAATCGGCACGCGAACCAGGCGCCGAACGTGAGCTCGCGAAGATTGCCATAGGGCGTCTTGAGAAGCTCCAGCTAATTGTCAGGAGCGCAGACTCCATCCTGCCGCTTCCGGCGCTCGCGCGTTTCGCGCTCGGCGAGGCCGAAATCCGCCAGGAAACACCGGACATGCCAATCCCCGTCTCCGATGATCTCTTTTCCAGATGAAGACGATGTCGGCCTTGCTTTCGCCACCGCACGAGAGGCCGAATCTACCAGTTCCAGCGCAACCGCGCTGGCAACCCTTACGGCTCGGTGTCGTGGAGCTGTTTCATTACGACAGTGAAGAATTCTGGTTCCGCGACGGCCATCTGCTCTTGCGCGGCAATAACGGCACCGGCAAGTCGAAGGTGCTGTCGTTGACCCTGCCCTTCCTGCTCGACGCGCAGGTCAAGCCATCGCGCATCGAACCCGACGGGGACAGCGGCAAGAGAATGGCCTGGAATCTCCTGATGAACAGCCACGATCGTCGCAATGGCTATGCGTGGATCGAATTCGGCCGCCTCGCCGACGACGGTACGCCGCGATATCTGTCGCTCGGGGTCGGACTTTCCGCGGTCGCCGCCCGTCCGCAGGTGGAAAGCTGGTTCTTCCTGATCGAGGAAGCAGAGCAGGCGCCGCGCATCAATCAGGACCTCTGGTTGATGAGCGACCAGCGCGTCGTATTGACCAGGGAACGCCTTCGCGACGCTCTCCATAGCCATGGCCAGGTCTTCGACACCGCGACCAGCTATCGTCGCGCGGTCGACGAACGTCTGTTTCACCTCGGCGCCAAGCGTTACGATGCATTGATGGACACCCTTATCCAGTTGCGGCAGCCGCAACTTTCCAGGAAGCCGGATGAAACTGCGCTCTCGAACGCACTGACGGAGGCCTTGCCGCCACTTGCGCCGGAGTTGCTCGGCGATGTGGCCGAAGCGCTCGGCCAACTCGAGGAGGACCGCCGTCAGCTTGAAGAATACCAGGCATTGACCAAGGCCGTTGTGCAATTCGACCAACGCTATCGCATTTACGCCGGAACGCAGAGCCGCCGGCAAGCGCGCGCGCTGCGTCAGGCCCAGACTGAATTCGACAGCGCCAGCCGAGCGCGCAGCGAGGCTCAAGTCCGGCTTGAGAACGCAAGCAGCGATGAGGCGAAAGCCCAGACCGCACATCATGAGACGGAGGTCGCCCTGGCCAGCGAACGCGCCCGCCTCGAAACGCTACGTAGCAGCCCGACGATGGAAGATGCCAACCGCCTCGAATTGGCCGTGAAGGAAGCCGAGGTGCGTGGACGCGCAGCGCAGGGAGCAGCTTCAACCCTCGAGGAGTCAACCAAACGATCGGAGCGCAGCGCGAAGGATACGGAACTCGCCAATCAACGCGCGCTCGCGGCCGAACACAGGATGACTGGATTGCGTCATGACGGCATGACCCATGCCGAGGCGGCGGGTATCGCCAGCCTCCATGCGGAGAACCCGCTGTCAACGCTCACGACCAATGCACTGGTCGAGCTGACGCAAAAGACGTTCGACGGTGCATCGACCGCGCTGCAAGAATTGGTCACCAGACGACGCGAACAGATCGCGCTGCTCCGCCAGCGCCACGCCGACATGGCGTCCATCGAGACCGAGCACGCACAGCGCCTGCGTACACGTAATGATAGACAGGATGCGGTCGAAACCGCAGTGCACCGACGTGAGCTGGCCGATGCCGACGTTGAACGCAAGGGCATCGATCTCATCGAGACCTGGGAGCGATACTTCGCTAGCGTGAAACAACTGCAAGTTGGTTCCGACGATTGTCTTGCGGCGTTGGCGGCCTTGGGCGACTGGGTCGCGGCCCTGGATGGAGATAACCCGGCGCGCCTTTTGCTGCAGGCAGCCCAGTTGCAAACCAATTGGCGGCTTGCACAACGTCGCGCCACACTCGACGGCAAACGCCAGGTGCTGGAGGCTGAGCGCGAGACCCTCGGAGACGAGCGTAGCTGTCTCGAAGCCGGTATCGACACGATGCCCCCCGCACCTTACACGCGAAGCTCCGATGCGAGGGCTGCCCGTACCGGCGCGCCACTCTGGCAATTGGTGGACTTTCGTGACGCGGTAACCAGTCCGCAGCGGGCCGGCCTCGAAGCTGCGCTGGAAGCTGCCGGCCTTCTGGATGCATGGGTTTCGCCCGATGGCCGGCTGCAAACCAGAGATGGCGGCTCCATGCTGCACGATACGCAGGTCTTGGAGCGAGGACCGCATCCGACGTCACTTGCCAATTGGCTGCAGGCGGCCCTGCCGGACCACAGCACCGTATCAGTTGATGTCATCGAGCGGGTGCTGGCAACGATCGCCTGCAGCGACGACGATCTTGTCGATAGTGAAGCGTGGGTGGCTCCGGACGGCCGATTCCGCCTTGGCAGTCTGGCAGGTGCCTGGGACAAACCTGCGGCGGTCTACATCGGATACGCTGCTCGCGCAGCGGCCCGTGAGCGACGGCTGGCCGAAATTGCCGAGAGACTAGTGTCAGTCGGCCATGAACTCGCGGCCCTGCAGGCGGAGACCGAGCAACTCACCAACGATCAGCACGAGACAGACGCTGAATGGCGCCTGGCTCCGGCCGATGATGTCCTTCGAGAAGCCCACATCGCCGGCGTCGCTGCCGCCCGCGAGGCACAACTTGCCCGCGACCGGTTGGGCGAGGCAGACGCTCAATACCGGGAGGCGGAAGAAAATCTGCGGAGAGCGCGTGAACGGCTTGCCGCTGACGCTAGCGATTTGCGTTTGCCAATATCACCTGCCGCCCTGCCTGCGATCGAAGCGGCGCTGAACAACTATCAGGACGCGCAGATCCGGCTCACGCAAACCATCCATGAGCTGCGCCTGGCGCTCGCAGACCTACATAGGCAACGCGCCCGCGAAGCTGAACTGCTTGACGACGTGAAGAGGCATCAAGAGCAACGCGATACGGCTCGGATCGAGGCGGAAGAAGCATCATCGCGGCTTGTTGTATTGCGCGAAGCGGTAGGTGCAAGAGTCGAGGAACTGCAGCAGATGCTCAGCGAGGCGCGTGCCGGCGTCGACGGGTACGAGACCGAATGGAAGAAGGCAGGGACGGCCTTGCAAAAGGCCGGCGAAGCCCGTGCCGTCGCCCACGAGCAGTCCGCGACCGCTAATGTGGCGTTTGAGCGCGGCAGCGAAGCGCGTGCACAAGCCGTTTCGAAGTTCCGGCAATTCACCTTGGCAGGTCTGCTGTCGGCCGCATTGACAGACCTGGAGGTACCGGACGCTAGCAGCCCCTGGACGATAGATCCGGCGCTGACGCTGGCCCGCCGCGCCGAACAGGCCCTGTCCGGCGTAAAGGACGACGACGAGGCGTGGACGCGCGTCCAGCGGCAGATCGGCGAAGACTTTACCGAACTGCAACGTTCCCTCAGCGCGCTCGGCCATCAGGTGCTTGCCGAACAGAGCGACTGGGGCCTCATCGTAAACGTCATCTACCAGAACCGGTCCGAACGCCCGGACCGCCTCGCGACGCGGCTTGCGGCAGAGATCGACCAGCGTACCGAGCTGTTGAACGCCAATGAGCGCGCTGTGCTGGAAAATCATCTTCAGGCCGAGATCGCCTCCGAAATCCAGCGTCTGCTGCAGACAGCGGAGGCGCAGCGCGATGCGATCAACAAAGAACTGTACAGTCGGCCAACATCCACGGGCGTACGCTTTCGTCTATTGTGGCCGCCTCTGTCGGAAGAAGAAGGCGCCCCCGTCGGCCTGGAGGCTGCGCGTAAACGTCTCCTCAATACCAACGCGGACCTGTGGTCGTCCGAGGACCGTCGGGTTGTCGGCGCGATGTTGCAGCAGCGCATCGCAGCCGAGCGCGAGCTCGCCGAAGTGGATGGCGGCAGCCTGATCGACCAGCTTTCGCGCGCGCTCGACTATCGACGCTGGCACAGATTCCGCGTCGAGCGCTGGCAAGACGGTCAATGGCGAAAACTTTCCGGCCCGGCCTCCAGCGGGGAGCGAGCCCTCGGCCTCACCGTGCCATTGTTTGCCGCTGTCGCCAGCTTCTACAGCCAGGGCAGCTACGCGCTGGCACCGAGGTTGATTTTGCTCGACGAAGCCTTTGCCGGCATTGACGATACCGCACGCGCTCATTGTATGGGCCTCATCCGGGAGTTCGATCTGGATTTCGTCATTACGAGCGAACGAGAGTGGGCCTGCTACGCTGAACTGCCTGGCGTATCGATCTGCCAGTTGCAGCGGCAGGAGGGCATCGATGCAGTGTTCGTTTCGCGCTGGACCTGGGACGGAAAGGCAAGAGTACGGGAAGCCGATCCCGACCGCAGGTTTGCGCCGGCATGACCGATGGGACCGAAGAACGTCTTCGACGCCTGCTCGGCGGCAACCATCTCGCCTCCCTGCGCAAGCGCCTGCGTCGGCGCTTCGAACGCGTGCCGCTGAATGGCGTGGTCGAGAGTTTTCGCATCGGCGACTTGACGGCGCCGGAGCACGCTGCGCTGGCTTCGCTGCTGGGTCGTCCGCAGCACTACGCGAGTTCGCTGCGGATCGATGTTCGCCAGGTCGACGCCGCCTTCCGGAATTCTGGCATCGCCTTCTCGCTGCGCGACGCGCTTGAGCGGCTTGACGGCCCGATTGCCAACCTCGCTAGCGAGCGATTTCAATCGCAAACCCTTTGGTCGGATGTGATCAGGGGCTGCAATCACCCCGGACTCGTCGGATTGCTCGAGAATCCGGCAGGCTTGGGCCTGCTCAAACGCCTCGCCAAACGAGAGCCTTCGGCAGCGAGCCAATTATGTCGCCGTGCTGAAGCGGTCCTGCAACGTCTGCCGGCGAACGGCATCACGCGCTCGCAACTGGCTGCCGAGGTGTTGGGCGATGCCCATGCGCTGGATAGCGGACGGGCAACAGCCACCATCGTGATGGCGGTCTGCCGCCAGGCCATCCCGCGAACCTACGATGACTCTGTGGAGGAGAGCCCGGACGAGGAGAGACAAGACGGAGAACGGGATCGCGACATCTGGGCGAAGGTAGGGGTTCTCGTCAACGAACTGGCACGCCCTGCCCTCTTTCTGAATCTCCCCACGAGCGAAACGGAAAGCTACGGAAGGCCGCCGGGAGAGCCGGCGTACGCGTCGCTGCGCGTTTTGCTGCGTTCATCGCCCAGATGGAACGTCGCCGGACGCGAAGTATACGTTTGCGAGAATGCAAACCTGCTTTCGATCGCTGCCGACCGCTGGGGTGCCAATTGCGCTCCGATGGTCTGCACCGATGGCATGCCGGCCGCCGCGCAGCGATGCCTACTCTCTCAACTCGCGTCCGCCGGCGCGCGACTTCAATATCATGGCGATTTCGACTGGCCGGGACTGCACATTGGCAACCACGTCATGCGGGAACACGGCGCGCAACCGTGGCGTTTCCTCGCGGAGGATTACGAGCTTGCCCTCCGGGCGGCCTCAGCCATCCCAGCCCCCCTCACGGGGAAGGTGGTCGACGCTGCCTGGGATCCGGCGTTGACGAAGGCTATGCGACATCATCGAGTCTCTATCGCCGAAGAAGGCCTGGCGGCCTCATTGCTCGTCGACTTGGGCGACTACTAACCTCCCAGCGCCAGTGACAGATCCAGAAGACTCCGCAGCTCTCGGGACCGCCAGTTCATTCATTGATGCAACAAGGTCGGTCAGCGTGCCCGATACGATCGGTGTGACGGGCGTTGCATTGGCGACGCCGCCGGCCTCGATCACGGCGCCGGTCGTGGCCCCGGAAACGATGGCCGCATCGTTGGTGCCACTGATGTTGGTGGTCACTGGCGGTGGGGTAGCACTCAAGGCGAGGCCACTCGCAACATTCGTGCTGCCCAGAAGGTCAACTTGTAGGCTGGTCGTTGACGCATCATTGTCACGGTCGACTGCTGTCACGTCGAACAGCAGGTCGGTGCTGGGGATCCTCGTTCCCTCGCTGTAAGTGATGTTGTTGACGGTAAACGTGGTGTTGCCGGTTACGGCGTGATCGTACGACACCCCGATCTGGTTGTATTCCGACCCAACGAAGAGCGTATCGGTCGAAGTTGCACTATCGAAGGTGGAGGTGTTTATCAGCGCGAGATTTGAAGTCTTTTCTACAACGATGCGGGCGTCACCCAATGGCTTTGGGATGTTGATGTTGAAGTCATGGATCTCGGTGGCACCATTAAAGACCTTGAATACGACGTCTGCGGTGCCGTTTCCTTGCCACTGCGTCAGAATGAAACTGACGTCCGTTTGCTCGGGCCTGAAGGTCAGAAGCAAGGTCTCGTTCTGATCCATCTGCAGTCCGGTGTCACCGACCGCGATGCCATTGCTCGACGCTTTGATGTCAGCAGGTGCACCGTTGAAGTCGCCGGTGATGACGAATAGACCGTCCGGAGCGGTGAGTGACAGTTGACCGCCGCCGGATGCTCCGAAATCGGAGCCGGTGACTGTCGTCTGCTGCAAGAAACCGACGCCCTCGATGTCAAACGTGTAAGTTCCGTCGGGGTTGATCCGCAGTGTAAAGAACGGATCGCTTAGAGTCCCGCCTGTATCGGCGAAGAACGCGTTCTAGTTCCACGCCGCCATTCACCGCTTGGGTCGTGTAGTAGAAGGTGTCGTCACCATTCCCGGTCACGTGCACCGACGTGATGCCGCCGCCCAGATCCGTTGTCGCGAGATTGTAACCATTCACCGCGCCATCGTGGACGGCTACGAGCATCGCGGCATCGCCATCGGCGCCGAAATTCACATGGTAGGTGCCGTTGGCGACTTGATTATCCTGGGCGAGAATAGTTGCGGTGTCGAAGCCTCCAATCATCGGACCGTCGTCGGTGATGGTCAGCCCGGCTGCCAAGGTCGAGGGCCGCCGTCTGGAAGTCTCCGTCCTTGTCGGTGATCGTCGCCGTCAGGTTCACAATCCCGGCGGTCAGCGACACAGCTTCGCCGCCGTCCGGGTTGGTGCCGAACGGCTGCAGCACCGCCCAGTACTCGGTGAAGGTCACGAGCCCCGTCGTCGGATCAAGCTGGATCGTGAACGCGAGCGTGCCGCCGGCGGTACCCACATGACCTTCGATAGTGTTGTCATTCAAAACCAGCACGTCAGCCTCGCCGGTGTGCGAGTCGATCAGACCCGACGCCGCGCCGCTGCCGCCGGCGATCGACAGCGCATAGCGGATCGTCGAGCCGTCCGCCCCCTGAACCGCGGTGAACGCCGTCGAGAAGTTGCTTGACGTCGTCGCCAGCGTCGCGTCCGGCGCCGAGCCGGCGATGTGGTCGTCGAGTGCCGTCGCCGTCAGATGCGTCTCGCTCAGCGTCAGCGACGGTGCCGTCGCCAACGCCACGATCGTCGGGCCGTCGTCGGTGACGGTCAGCTGGTTGCCGAGATCGCGCCTCACCGTCTGGAAACTGCCGTTCCTGTCAGTGATCGTTGCACTTAGGTTCACAATCCCGGCGGGCAACGACACACCTTCCCCGCCGTCCGGGTTGGTGCCGAAAGGTTGCGTCACAGCGCGGTACTCGGTGAAGGTCGCGACCCCGGTCGCCGGGTCAACGTTGATAGTGAACGCCAGCGCGCCGTCGATAGTGCCGACATGACCTTCGATGGTGTTGCCGCTCTGGACCAGCACGTCGGCGACGCCGGTATGCGAGTCGATCAGACCCGACGCGGCGCCGTTGCCGCCGGTGATCGACAATGCGTAACTGATTGTCGCTCCGTCCACTCCCTGGACCGAGATGAACGCCCGTCGAGAAATCGCCTGACATTGTCGTCAACGTCACGTCCGGCGCCGAGCCGGCGATGTTGTCGTCAAGCGCCGTCGCCGTCAGATGCGTCTCGCTCAGCGTCAGCGACGGGCTGTTCCCGTCACGCCAACCATCGGGCCGCGGATGATGATCGTCACCTCCTCTGGTGTGCCGTCGATGCTGGTCACCGTGAATGTGTCGGTCAACGTGTCGCCGACCTTGAGAGCCTGCACTGCGCTGTTGGCCTCGTCGAGCATGTAAGTCCACACGCCGTCAGTCGTCATGGTGAAGGTGCCGTAGCCGCCGGCGCTTTTCGTCGGCGAGCTGACTGCCGTGAACGTGTTGGTCGGATCGTCGGGGTCGGTATCAGTGAGCGTGCCGGTCGCGGTCTGCAGGCCGGGCGTGGCGTTGACGGCGGCACCGGCCTCGATCACCGAACCGGCGGTGGTGCCGGAAATGATGGCGGCGTCCTCGACGCCATTGATGATGATCGTGAAGGTTCGACTTGCCGAGAGCGTGCCGTCCGAGACCGTAATGACGAAGCTCTCGGTCGTGGGGATCTTGAGCGCATTTATCGCAACGTTGTTCGGGACGAATGTGTAAGCCCCCGACTCGCTATTGAGATAGAGCGTGCCAAAGGAGCCGGTTTCCGACTCATCATATGCAAGTCCGTTGAGGACCGTGCTGCCGGCGGTCCCTCCGCCGATGCCGAATGTCAGCGTTCCGACGTTGGAAGTGCTGGCCGTGAACGTCCCGGTCGTCGACTTGAAGGTGTCGAATACTGCCGTATCGGCTTCGATCGGCCCCAGCCCGGCGTTCAGGATCGGCGGTTGAGGCGGCTTAAGCCAATAACCTCCAGCAAAGCTGGAGGTTTGATTGGGAACCGCCAAGGCGGTTTTAAGGGATGTTAGGACGATTGCTTGGATTTTGGGGCAGCTGAAATCTTTAGCTCAAACTGATCCAGTTGCTGGTCGGCCATTTCCTGATTCTTGATGTAGGCTCGGATCATTTCCTCATCACGGCCGACGGTCATGACAAAATATCCGCGTGCCCAGAATTTGTGGCCCAGGAAATTTCGCATCTTCCGTTCGACGTTCTGCGCGATCCAGATCGAACTCTTCCCCTTCATATACCCGATGATCTGCGCCACCGAATATTTCGGAGGTATCGATATCAGCATGTGGACATGATCCGGCATCAGGTGCCCCTACTCGATCCGGCACCCCTTCCGTCGTGCCAGATTGTGAAATACCTGGCCCAGATGCCGCTTGATCTTCCCGAACAGCAGCTTCTTGCGGTACTTCGGCGTAAACACGACGTGGTGCTTGCACTCCCAAGTCGCGTGATTAAGATGATTGTACTCTGCTTCCATCATGGTCTCCTTGAGGGTTCTTGGCGGTTCCCCAAGGAGACTCCATGACTTCATTCCCGCAGCTGTAGAACTGCCGGTTTTCGCCCCGCCATAGGCGGGGGCTTAGCAGGTTTGGTCAGACTAGACACAGCATGTCGCGCTCCATTCGTCGTGATAGGGACACTCTACTGGCCTGACTCAGGACCGTTCCACCTGAGTGAGGTTCCACCTGAGTGAGGTGCACTGTCGCTCGCCGCCGCGAAAGTCAGTCAGAAGTTACCGACCTCAAACAATCTAGCGTAAGGTCCGTCTGCGAAGTGAAGCCGCAACTCATGAAAATTCTGTACCGTCTGGTCCAGCGGTCGCGTTTCCTGGCGCTGAAGAATGGCGCGACCAGAAAGCTGAAGCGCTGGAACCCCGAAGAACTCCCAAATCGTTGCCAAGCAAGCGGCGGGTTCGCGAAGAAGACTCTCGTACTCAATCACAAGCATGTTGGTCAGCGCGAAGGAGTGCGCGACCCGAGCGTGGAAATTGTCGGCAGTCTTGAAGTAGGCCTCGCAGTCGGCGATTGACAATCTGACGCACGGCGGCGGAGCCGCGTTGTCAGAGCTGAATTTCAGCCATTGGCGGGTTTGCCTTGCCTGCACCAGCGATCGTAGCGATTCCAATGTGTTTCTGCGAACCACGAGGATGACCTTCAGGCCTGGCCAACCGGCCAGCTCGGCAAAAAAGCCCGGACGATCGTGAAACTGAGGTTCGTTGATCTTGCAGCCAACGTGCGTCACCTTGTCCCTCCGCGGGGGATAGCGCAGGTAGGCAAGTTCTAGGAGCTCGCGATCGCTATGTAGCAGGCGATCCTTATCGGGCCACTTCGTATCATATGGATTGAGCAACTCACCGTTACTGAACACGTTCGGATGCTCGTTTAGCAATGCTTCCAGATAGTGCGTGCCAGTCCTTGGCATCGCAAGAATTACAAAGGGCTCAGGTGACAGTGCGGGGTACGTCATTGCATGTGGCTCCAACTAATATTGATCGCGAGGCTTGGGGTGGCGCCCCGCACAAGAATCCACGCTGTCATCTCTCCGCCGACTCGTTCAATGATGTTGAGAAGCGGCGGGGACTAAATCCGCGCTCATGCAACGCTGCAATCAAGCGGGACAGCACCATGACCCGTCTGGTCGCGCAGGCCGGCGTGAGTGTCCGGTTTCAACCCGCTCGGCTCTTTGTCCTGGTTCTCACAATACGGCTCACGGGACCCGATCGGCGACGTGATTTGTACCAGGAGGCCAATACCCGAATCATGGGGACGGCGTTCCATAACGCTGATAGATTGACTGGATTCCATCGAGGACCTCGCGTGACAGGCTGACTTCCACACTGGCGATGTTCTGCTTTAGCTGCAGCTCGGAGGTCGCGCCTACGAGGGTGCTTGCAACGAATGGCCGGCTGCTGACGAATGACAACGCGCCGTGCGCTGGATCAATGTTATATTCCCGAAACAGCGTTGTATATGCGAGGGCCGCATGCTGGGCCCTCTCATTGCTGTAGCGGAAGAATCTCCCTAATAAGTTCAGCCGCGAACCGCCTGGTCGCTACCCACCCAGGTACTTACCGGTCAGTGTGCCCATCGCGAGCGGCGAATACGCTAGAAGCCCTACCCGTTCGCGCTGAGCCATCTCGGCGAGGCCGTTCTCGAAGTCGAGGTTAAGCAGATTGTACGGATTCTGAATGCTCATCACGCGGGCTAAACCATGTACTTCTGCGTGATGCAGGAAGCGCGCAAGGCCCCAAGGTGTTTCGTTGCAGAGCCCGATGTGACGAACACGACCGCTTCTGACGAGTGCGTCCAACGCCTCCAGCGTCTCCAGGATCGGGACCGTGTCCTCGTCGAGTTCGTACTGGTAGTCGACTAACTGAAAGACGTTGGTGCTGCGGTCGGGCCAGTGCAGTTGGTAGAGGTCGATATAGTCCGTGTGGAGCCTTTGCAGGCTGGTGTCCACGGCCTCGAACAGATTGGCGCGTGTGTAGCTGACGCGGCCGTCGCGCACATAGGGCAAGTTTGCCTTGCCTGCTCGAACAGGGCCGACGGCTTTGGTCGCAAGCACGACGTCTTGCCTGCGCCGGGTCTTGCGTAGCCAACTGCCGATATAGCGCTCCGCAAATCCATGTGTCTCCGCACGGGGTCGCACAGGGTACATTTCGGCAGTGTCGACCAAGTTTATGCCGGCATCTAGGGCTGCGTCCAGTTGCGCGTGTGCCTCGGCTTCCTCGTTCTGCTCCCCCCAACTCATAGTGCCCAAGCCGAGTGCGCTCACCTTCAGGCCGCTGCGGCCCAGTTCACGATACTGCATCGCATATCTCCTTCTCGTAGTGGTCGTGAGTAGCGTCAACGCATCAGGCGTCGACGAAACAGTGCCGCCGACAGGAAGAACGGCAATACTGCGTACATGCAAATTATACCGATATGCAGGCCGACGCTGCCGGCCGGGCGGCCAAGCATCGCCGGACGAATGAGATCGATCGAATGTGCCAGCGGCAAGAAGCGCCCCACCTGCTGAAAGGCGTCGGGCAGTTGGGTAACCGGGAAGACCGCGCCGGACAGGAACAGCATGGGTGTGAGGACGAGCGTCTGGTGAAACACGAAATAGTCGTAACTTGGTGAAAGCGCTGCGACGACCATCGCCAGGCTCGCGAAGGTGAGACCGGTAAGGGCGATAGCTGGCAGCGCATAGAGGATGGATGGCCACGCTGCGTAGCCCAGGATGGCGGCAACAATCGTAATTGCCGTCCCGGCCAGAAAGGCCTTGCTGGCTGCCCACGCCGCTTCACCGAGAAGGATGTCGCCGAGCGTGAGCTGCGTGCACAGGACTGCTTCCCAGGTGCGCTGATGATGCATGCGAGCGAAAGCCGCATGAATGGTTTCGAAGGTGGCGGAAATCATCGCGCTTGTCGCGACCATGCCAGCCGCCAGAAACGCGACATATGAGGTGCCGTCAACGCGACCTAGCATTGCTCCGAGGCCCAAGCCGAGGCCGAATAGAGAGCTCATGGGCTCGGCGGCGTTCCCGAGAACCGATGCCAGCGCGACTTTCCGCCACGCCAGATAGTTGCGTCGCCATACCGCGATCCAGTTCCACGCATTGGCGGGCAGAGCCGCCGCATAACGTCCCCACATGGTTCAGTCCTTCATCTCCCGACCAGTCAGCAGCAAAAAGACATCCTCAAGATTCGGTGGACGCTGCAGAAAGCGTAGACCCGTGTGCCCGCGCGGCTGCCCGCGCACCCGCTCCGGATCTGGCGCATAGCAAAAGAGCGTCTCACCGCTCACGTCGATACGCTGCGCGTACGGCCTGATCAGCGCACCGAACTCATGCGGATTGCCACCGTAGATCTCGATCACTTGGCAGCCGATCTGCTCGTCGATTAGGATGTGAGGCCGGCCTTCAGCGATCTTGCGCCCTTGCTCGAGTACGCACAGCCGGTCGCACAACCGCTCGGCTTCTTCCATGAAGTGGGTGGTCAGAAGAATCGTCTTGCCGCGCGCCAACAGCGAGCGCAACCGTTCCCAGATCAGGTGGCGCGCGTGCGGATCGAGGCCGGTTGTCGGCTCGTCCATGACGAGGAGCTGAGGGTCATTGATGAGCGCACGCGCTATCGTCAGGCGCCGCTTCATGCCGCCAGAGAGTTCGGCGACGCGCGCATTCGTCTTGTTCTCGAGGCGAGCGAACTCGAGCAGTGACGGCGTGACCGCTTCGATTTGGTGCGCGCTCATGCCGAAATAGCGCCCGAACACCAGCAGGTTCTCCCGGACTGTGAACTCAAGATCAAGATTGTCGAATTGCGGGACCACGCCTATGCGCATGCGAGCCAAGCGAGCGCGTCCCGGCACTGGTTCCCCGAGCACGGTGATGTTGCCCGCGTCAGCTGACGCCATGCCGAGAACCATGCGCGCAATCGTGCTCTTGCCTACGCCATTCGGTCCCAGCAAGCCGAAGCACTCTCCCGACGCAACGGTGAACGACAGCCGGTCGACAACGACCTTGTCGCCATATGACTTTGTTACGCCGGTAAGGCCGATCGCTATCGCGGACATGCGCTCATCTTGGCGTGAGGGATGCCGTCGCCCGGCGATAGCTCAGCTGCAAGCGGCTTGGTCAACAGCAGGCCGTCGCACCATACGTGTTCAACGCGTCCCCACTGGCAGGCTGCGGCGGCATCCGGAAAAAACCCACGCCCATGGTGGTTGGCACTTGTATTGCAAAGCGGCGGAATGCCCGTGAGTTTTTCATATTCGACGAGAAGCTCAGCGACTTTGTGCTCAGAGTTTCTAGGAACGGTCTGCAACCGGGCAGACCCGTCGAGATGTACAACGGCGGGGATTTTGTCCCGCCATTCCGCTCGCGACTGGTGATCGAACAGCATGTAAGGATCCGGCGTTCCAGGGCTGAAAATTTCCGGCGCGCGATCTTCCAGGCATATCGGCGCCACTGGCCGGAAGTGTTCGCGACGTTTGATGTCGTTAAGATGATCCTTCATTCCCGCCGATGTCGCGGCTGCGAGAATGCTTCTGCCGCCCAACGCTCGTGGTCCGAGCTCAGCGCGGCCGGCGAGGAAAATCACGGGCTTATTGCTCGCCAGGATGGCAGCAAGTTCATGCATACTACACGGCGCAGCCTCCCACTCAGACGGCACATCGGTGCGTGCCAGGGCAGGGCCACTGTAGACCGACCATTCCGGCACGAAGCCTATGTCCGCCGCCATTGCGGCACAAGCCGCGCCGATTGCCGAGCCGCTGTCATTCGGAAAGGGCGGCACCCAGACAGCATCGCACAGGCCATTAGCACGTAGTGCACTGTTCCATTTTATGTCGAGACCGCAGCCACCGGCTATACACAAGTTGCGCGATCCCGGAAAACCCGAATGCCGCTGCAAAGCGACTGTCACTTCCTGAACAAGGAGACGCTCGAGAAAACAATGAAAAGATGCAAGTACATCTTCGGGTGCCTTAGCCTTCAATCGCAGCGCGCTCCGCTCGAAGAAGTCGTGCATAGCCGCAAGTGACGACTCCGCGCTGTTTATGCCCGCTCGGTAACGGCGAGCCTGCTCCGTGTCGGCCGCAAAGCGCTCCTCGTAGAGCTCCTGAAATACCGCCATCATGGCTTCATCAGCACACCCGAGCGCGGTGTAAGCCATCAGCTTGTCGGCAACACCTAGGTCCCAGCCGGTCCGGTTCGCCTGCCTATAAGGTCCGAAGTGAGAGCCAGCGGCACCATATGCATGGCCTATCATCGGGAACAGGCATTCGAGGAACCGGGCGCCCCGACGATCTACATAGTAGAGACGTGGAAAGATGCAGCCGTCCCATACCAAGCAGAAGGCTGGTTGTCCGGCTTTGGCAAAGGGGCTGGTGCAGTATGCGGAGGCCACATGGCCTGTGACATGCGGATAGCTTCTATAAGGGAAGAGCCTGCCCTCGAGCATGAGCCCAAAGCCGTCGTGCGAAGTGAGAAGGCCCTCGGCATAGCGTTCAACATACGGCGCCCCTTTAAGAGTGATCGCTGCCGCCCCACTGAGGGCCTCGGATTGGGATTCGACTTCCCCGTCCCAACCATCGATGACAAACCGATCGACATCCCGCGGATCCAGACCGTGCTCCGCTAAAGCGGCGACAACTGCGTCGAGATTGTCGATGGCTTGATATCGCAGATTGTTGCCCCGCTTCTCCTGCTCGACGCAACCGTCCGTCCTCGACAAGAGCGATCGCCCCGTCATGCGTCAGCTTTATACCGCAGATGCGCATTGTGCCTCCATGTCAACGTCGGCGATTCGATTGACTCGAGATCGAATCGGATTTCGGAAGCAGGCGAGCAAGCAGTCTTCGTTGACCGACTCGTCATGGCACTGCAGCCGCTCGACCTCGATCAGCGTTTCGTTCAACATGCTGATGACCGTCTCGGCACCAGCATGGTGACCCAGCGCCGACACGTGGCATCGCGCGCGGATCCGAAAACCAGCGGCCCTTCTGGCGCAAGCATCCGCACTAGGCGCGTATCTCGGCCGTGTCAGCCAGGTGATCGAGAACTGCCGCCACGACGATCAAATCGAACAGCTCTCCGGTCGAGAACTGCTGAACGTCGCAGACTATCCACGTGATGTGCGACCATCTCTTCGTCCGTTGGCACGCTCGACCAATCGCTCGCGGCACGACATCGAGCGCTCTGAGCCGCTTGCAGTGCGGCGCCAGCTTTTCCGTGAATGCGCCGGCTGCGCACCCCACTTCGAGGGCATTTGTGATAGACCCTCTGGAAAGCGAAAGCCGCGGCATTTGCGTGTGACGCTCCCGCTCAAACGGATTTCCGTCGAGGCGCCACGGATCGTCGGCAGCCAGTTCCCGCTCTAACAGTTGGTATTTCTTATCCAGGCTCACGAGCTATTCACCTATGTAACTGCACGATCACTCGCCGCTGCAAGCGCTGTCAGACGTTACCAACGTCGAAGAAGCACACGAAAGATCCCTCCTTCGGATTGACCCACCAATTCCCGGACCTTCTGTAACATTTGGTCCAGCGACCGGATTTCGGATGACGACCTGCTTTCCCCCCGTTTGGTAGCTTGGCAGCCTGGCGCGACAGCCAATCGCTATTGCTCAATGTACACAATGCATAGGCTTTCACGGGGAGTAAGAGAAAGATGTTGATGAGTGTGCGCAGAGAAAAGCCGAGAAATCGAAGTTCGCGAGCACGAAACTCTGCGACGCTGCAGCGAACCACGGTCATTGATGCGATAATCAGTCCTGCCCACCACGGCACTGTGGCTGTGAGTGCGAGCTGCGCGAGCGCCGTTAGCGATGACAGGGCGAGAAGTAGCGGGCCGAGATTCTGTCCGACTACATCTAGCGTGAGATAGCGATCAAGTTCAGACAACAGGCGCAGCGCAAGGAACGTATCCCGGAAAGTGCTCCGTGCCCAACGGAGTTGTTGGCGCAGATACGGCCCTAGCCTGTCCGGAACAACTGTTGCCGCGACGGCGTCGGGAGCGTACTCCGTTTGAAACCCTGCTTTCAACATGAGGATCGTGAGATGGCGATCCTCACCGAAGTCGCTTGGCTTTCCCCGAAAGAATTGCGTCTCGTACTGATCTAGTAGCAACAGGAGCGCGGAACGACGGTACATCGCACATGGGCCGCAGCAGCACATAACGGCGCCGAAGCGAGCTTGTGCCGCGCGCTCTTCGTTGCAAGCCAACCAGTACTCCATATCAATCAACCGGGTCAGCCAAGTGTCGCTTCGGTTGCTCGCCGTCAACTGCCCCATGGCCGCCCCGATCGCTGGATCCTGCATCTTCCGTGCAAGCTTCGTGACCACATCGGCAGCTATTATCGTGTCCGAGTCGACGTTGAGCACGAGATCTCCAGATGAGCGGCGTATCACAGCGATCTGTGCCTTCCGCTTTCCGACATTCTTTCGCAGCAGAATGAAGCCGAACCTCGGGTCGTCAGAGTAGGCGTCGTGAACGGGTGCCACAGCGTCGAGATTTCCAGAACCGTCATCAACCACATAGACCCGCAGCTTTCCGGCGTAGTCTTGGCTTGCAATGGACTTCAGACACGCCGAGAGCGTACGCGGGTCCTCGTTGAAGCAGAGGACGATGACATCCACGCTTGGTAGAGCGTCGGAGTTGACCACGTCGCCCGACGGCGATGAAACGTTTGTCGGCAGAGCATAAAGCACCTGCACGCTTCTATGGACAGTCGAGAGAAGCGCATAGACCGAGATAGCGACAGTGCTGGTTGTGGTAAGCAGGTTCATAGGGTGCCGGTTTGGTGAGGTTGAGGAAGCGAGCGGATTGAAAATCCGCGGACATGCAATGCTGGAATCAGGTTGGAAAGCGCCAAGACGGTCTGATCGCGCAGACCAGCATGAGTGCCCCGTCCCAACTCGCTGGGTGGACATCCATCGTGCAAGAGCACAATTGCTCCCGGCCGGATAGAGGCCATCACCGCGTTGACAATCGCGTCAACGCCGGGACGAGACCAGTCTCGCGGGTCTACCGACCAGTGCAGGGCAGCCAGCCCAGCCCTCGCTGACGTAGCGAGCACCTCTTCGGTCCACATGCCATAGGGTGCACGCATGTGCCGCGGCGAGGCCTGGGGGCATGCCATCCTGATGACTCTGCTCGCCGTTAGTATTTCTTGTTGCACTTCGGCGAGTTCGCATCTGGACAAGTCCGGATGAGTCATTGTGTGGTTTGCGACCTCGTGCCCTTCTGCGACCATTCGTCTGATTAGTTTCGGCTGGTCCGCCGCGTACGCGCCAATGACGAAGAAAGTCGCTGGCACTCGGTGTTCCGCCAGCACATCGAGGACATTCGGCGTGCAAAGTGGATTAGGACCGTCGTCAAACGTCAGATAGACGCCGCGACTTTCGGTGCGGTCAGCGTATTCGCCGCGCGCTTCGCAAGAGCAGTCGAGGTGTGTCACAGCTCCGGCCCGTTCCGATCAATCATCGTGCCGGTCGGCCACTCGCTCATCGACCGTCCAATTGGTATAATCACGATGAGTACGTCCTCGGTGCGTGTGGGCGGCTTGTCGAGACGCACATCTGGAAGGGTCGACCGCACGCGAACCCCCGACAAAACGGTTGCCAAACCCTGCCGGGCGCCCCTTTCAACATGCTTCTGCAGCACAGGCCGAACCGCGCCGAAGCCGAAGGGAACACCAAGCTCCTGCAGGGTTGGACGCAGGACGTGCACTGCACCGTGATAGGTGACTCCGAGTCCCTCAAAATCTCGACGTACCGCGTACAAACCTAGGTCGGCCACTAGTACATCGACCGCGCCAACCTTGATGAAACGGCGCAGTAAGCCCATATGAGCCGCTACATCGCGCGAGTCGTAGCCGATTACACGGAGCTCAGGCCTCGCGCCGGCCCAACTTCGACTGCCTTCGAATGGCTTTCCATTAAACGCCCCAGTCGGCCCATACGTCTTTCGAAAGAACTCGGCGAGTTCGACATGGTCGGCGAGTTGCAACTCGTTTTCCCAGCACAGCTTCCACCGCACCTGAGAGCGCATTGAGAGACCCCCCGTAGAGCTGGATACGGCAATATTCATGGGTGCCTCCTTTGCGCCGACCGGCATTCGAGTGTGGACTTGACGCACGCGAGCAGTTCGCTACCGATGAACGGCTTCACCAGGGAATGGGAAACGCTGGCTCGCAGCGCCCGCAGCGTCGGGCGACGATCGAGGGTGACGTGCCTATCAGCGTCGATGGCCGGAGCAGTGTAACGCGCCTGAAGGTGACGAATAAATGCCCACCGACGCCCAGCGCTGTCGCATCTGAAAACAGAGAAAGCCTCGTAATCGGAGTTATTTCGGAGCAGACGCAGGAACACACTTTTCGACACGATATCTTAGCTCTCGGGCCAAACCCGACAGCGCCTAGGTTGATGCATCGTACTATTTAGCGTTGACCGCCAGCTTCGAGAAGCCTTGAGCATCACTGTCCTTCGTCAGCGACCGGTACGTGGCCTTCACGTTTCAATTTAGAAAATCCTCGATCCGTGGCCATAAAGCGCGCCAACATGGGGGCGATGAGCTTAGTCGGTTCGACCACTTGACCACCTTGACGCGTAAGGGCTTCTGCATATGCAATGAGATCGCGATGCACGGCCGCCGGCAGCTCCGTACTCACTTTGACCGGCTTGTCGTCTGGAAGCTCTCCTATTTTGAGCTTTGGCATGTTGTCACCCTCTATACGGCGTAAGTATGAGGTCACGATTGACAAGAACACGAACCGGGAAACCAGGTCGCACGGTCAGAGTAGGCTGGATGCTGAAACTGCGGCGAACGACCTGCTGTCCGGTTTGATTCAGTGAGTCGGAGGCGCCGTGTCGCAATGCTTGGATGATCGCGCTGTCGTTGCTATTTGTGTCGGAGCCCGCGCCTAGTTCCGTCCCAACAGCTAGAAGCGTCGATAGTGCCGCAGCCTTGAATAGCTCACCCCAGTGATTGTCGACTTGGTCTTCGAGGCCTGCGTAGCCGACAGTGTCAGCGCCAGGCTGCCGCTCGAGAACAATGGATCGTCCATTCGGCACGATCAGCCGGGTCCAGACGAGCAAGACGCGGGACTGGCCGAAAGTGACCTGGCTATCGTAGATCCCGATCAGACGCGATCCCTGAGGTACAAGCAGATAGCGACCGGTCGGCGTGTCAAAGACATTCTCGGTTACTTGCGCGGTAATCTGGCCTGGCAGGTCCGATCGGATCCCGGTGATCAAGGCCCCTGGAATTACCGTCCCGGCCAGCACGATGTAGGGTGAAGCGGGCTTGGTGACGCGGTCAGGGCTTACCGTGCGCCGATCCACAGAAGCATTCACGAAGGCAAGCTTGCGGTCCTGACCGTTTTGCGCAGATCCATCGTCGACGGGGCTCATTGCGTTCGGTGGCACGACGCGGTCGCTTCCAACAGCCGCAGCAGCGGGCGGACGCAACTCTCGTCCATTGGTCGAAGCGAACAGATGACTGATGCGGGCTGCCTCGGTCTCTTGATCCCGACGCTGCTGGTCCGGGTCAGCGCCGATCGTCGGCGACTGGCCTTGAGCGGCAAGGATCGGTCGACCGAGGTCCCCGGGGAGCGGCGGACCGAGCTGCGGGATTGGCTGGCGCGGAACGCCAGCATAGTCCTTCGGCAGCGTCGTAATTCCGTCGGCAACATTGTGATGATCGGTACTGTAAAGCTCGTCGGCCGTCGAGTTTCGGGAACGATTGTTCTGCAGCGACCACAATACAGTTCCACCGATGACGAGCAATGCAACGGCGCTGCCTCCAGCCAGGACTTTCCGCGACAACCGCGTCACGCGCGGATGCTCCGCTCTCAAGCGGAAGCTCTCGGACTGCTCCCCTTGTGTCTCCGGCGGAACTGCTTGCTCGTGATCGTTTGCATTCCGAGTGCTCATGACGACGGCCTCCCGTCGGTCCTGACAATCCTGACCCTCTGCTGGTGCTCGCCGCCAAGCCGCAGTTCGGCGGCAGCAAACAGCCGATCGACGATCAACACGTTGCCGTAAGCGCGATAGTTGACGAGCTCGGTCTTGCCGTCTGGACCGATGACGAAGAGCGGAGGCATCTCGCCCTGCACGATGCCTTT
>NZ_JACMYP010000041.1 GCF_020889705.1 Bradyrhizobium altum
GTTCGCTGAGAGTGCCCGCTGCGAGGCTGAAGCTGCCGATCGGCGCGCGGTCGCCGGGACCACACGCGGCCCGCTCGACGGTCGCATTGTCTCGGTCAAGGCGCTCTTCGACGTCGCAGGCTCCGTAACGAGCTCGGGGTCCGCTGTACTAGGCGTCTTGCCCCCTGCCGCCGAAGACGCCCTGGTCGTGAAGCGCTTGCGCGCCGCGGGAGCCGTGATCATCGGCAAGACCCAGATGACCGAGTTTGCCTTTTCCGCGTTGGGCACGAACCCGAACGATGGGGTGCCGGCTAACCCCCGGGACCGCCGCCGCGTTCCGGGAGGGTCATCGTCGGGGGCTGTCGTCTCGGTCATCGACGGCATGGCGGAAATCGCCATTGGGAGCGACACGGGAGGGTCGATCCGAATTCCGGCGGCGCTGTCGGGCGCAACCGGCTTCAAGCCGACCAGCGGGTTCGTGCCGACCGCCGGCGCGTTCTCGTTGTCGTCCAGCCTCGATACCATCGGGCCGATTGCCTCGAGCGTCGCGGACTGCTTCGTCGCCGATCAGGTGCTGTCGGGTGCTGACGTGGTGCCGCGGCCGCAGGCTGCCTCTCCCTACACCTTTCGTCTTACGGTCGCTCGCGGACGCCTGTTTGACGGCTGCGAGCCGGAAGTGCTTGGCGCATTCGAGAATGCCATAGAGCGGCTTCGATCAGGTGGCTTGCAGATCGAAGATGGATCGATCGAACCTGCTCTCGATCGCATTGCCGAGATCGACAGGATCGGCACTTTTCCGTCGATCGAGGTCGGCGCTACGCTGCGCAGTCTCGGGGTATCGAGCCTGGATGGGGTCGATCCGAAACCCGGGTTCGTATCGAGGCGGGCACCGGCATCCTCGCCGTCGATTATGTGCGCATGGTGCGTTTCCGGCGCGCCGCAATCCAGGCTTTTGAACAGTCCTTCGGCAATGATGAGATTTTCATTCTGCCAACGACGCCAATCCGTGCGCCGCTTCTGTCGGCGGTCAAGGAGGATAGCGCCTTCCACAAATTCAACGGACTGGTGCTTCGCAATCCCCGCATCGCCAACATGCTCGATTGCCCGTCGATCTCGATGCCGTTGCCGGTCGGCGGCCTGCCCGTCGGCCTGATGCTGATCGGCCGCAGGAATGCCGACCGGCGCCTGCTGGAGATCGCGGCTAGCGTGGAAGCGATGCTGCGTGGCCATTCGCATGCCGTTTAGGAGTTTCGCGCGAAAAGACCGCCGCATCTGGTTGAATACGGAGGCTGTGCGCAAGCGCAGGTGAAGCTGTAGCTTGCCGATTGTCGGCATAGGGTATGGGCGCCGAAGCAGGGCGCTTCTGCTGCGGTGGCCCAATCGTGGGTTTTGCGATGCGGCAGACCTACGCTGCCGATAGCCGCGATATCGTGCGTCAATCAGCCGATTGCGCTATGGTTGCGATGTTGCGGTGCCGCCGACGGTTGGAAAGGAGCAGTGATGGCCGTATCGACCTCGTTCATCGCAGATCGTCTGTTCGACGCCAAGCACCTGGTTCTTGCAAGCGGTGACCTTGACGAGGTGGTCGAGGGATGCAGCAGGATGCTGCGGCCGCACGATCTGGCCATGCGAGGGCGACGCGCGAAGCTGGCCGCGCGCTTGCACCATCTGCCGATAGGGCCGATTTCGCTCAACCGGTTGCGCTATGGGGGCGATGTCACCGTGGTGCCCGAATTGTCGGAGGAGGGAAATTTCCTCGTCACGCTGCCGGTCCAGGGCAGTGCGCAGTTTCGCTACGGCTCGGCGGTCGCCGACGTGACACCGGGGCACGGTACGATCGTAGGGCCATACCGGGAATTCCGCCTCGACATTGAAGGTGCCTTTGACCAGATATTGCTGCGGCTGGATCGTCGGCGGGTAGAGGTCGTTTGTGCTAGTCTGCTGGGCTCGGACAAAGCCATGCCAGTTCATTTCGACCTCACGCTGCGCGAGATGCCCGCGTTCTGGCACAAGCTTCTCGAGGCTGCAGCCGGCCTGTCAACGTTCGGCGAGGCGTTGGCGTATCCGAAGATGTTCGTGCAACTTGAGGAGCTGATCGTCGAGTCGCTCCTCGTGGCGCAGCCGAACAATTTCAGCGGCGCGATCGCTGCGGCGAACGGGGCAGCGCCGTCGGCGCAGGTGCGCAAGGCGATGGACTATATGCGCCAGCACATCGCCGATGCGGTTAGCCTGGGGCAGGTCGCACGGCACTGCGGGCTCAGCCTGCGCAGCCTCCAGGCCGGATTCCAGCGCGATCTCGGGACGTCGCCGAGCCGATGGCTGCGCGCGCAACGGCTCGACCGGGTGCACGCCATCCTGTTGTCATCTGAACCCGGCAGTGTTGCGGTGACCGACGTCGCGCTGCAATGCGGCTTCTTCCACCTCGGCGATTTCTCGGCGCGGTTCAAGGAACGGTTCGGCGAGAAGCCGTCCGCCGTGCTGGCAAAACACCGCTCGTAGCGCCGCGCGTCCACGAAATTTTCGCGATTCCGATAATCGTCTTCGCGCGCGCGATAGCGCCGCGTCGCCCTCTGTCCAACAATCCGGCCAACGAAACCTGCCGCCGCCATCCGGTGATGAGAGCAGGAAGCTGTGGATCGGAGGGGACATGTTTTCTGAACGGATATTTACCACAGGATTGACCGTCGGTCTGACGATGGCTTGCACGCAAGTCTCTGCGTTCGAGGCCGGCTATATCGGCTCGGCGCAGAAGCCGGGCCTCGTGCTCGGAAATGCCGCGATCACGCCGCCGGCCGGCCTCTACATGTTCGACCAGGCGGTAGTCTATTCGGGATCGATCGTCGGTCCGGGCGCGCGACCGCCGCAGGCGGCGGCAAGACCTCCGTTCACATCGCGGCCGGGGCGGCAGGATTGCTCTGGGTGCCCGGATGGACGGTGTTCGGCGCAAGCTACGATGCTGTCATCGTGCAACCGTTCATGATGCTAGACGTCGGCTCGCCGGTGAACGTCAATCCGCTCGGCATGCATAATACGTTCCTGGCGCCGGCGGAGCTGAGCTGGAAACTCGGCGACAGCGGTGTGTACGTCAAGACGGGCTTCGGCATGTGGATGCCGACCGGTACCACCGCGGGCCCGAACGGGCTCGGAGATGTAGGCGCGCCCTGGTGGACGTTCCAGCCGAACCTCGTGGTCTCGTATTTCAAGGACGGCTGGAATCTCACGGCCAACGTCTTCGAGGAAATCAACACCGCGAGCTCGGTGACCGGCTACACCAGCGGCAACGTGCTGCATGCCGAATTCACTGCGACCAAGACCATCGGCAACTGGACGTTCGGTCCGGTCGCCTACTACGTCGGACAGGTGAGCGACGACAAGTCCAGTGCGTTCTATGGCGGGGCGGTCAACCTCAAGCGTTACGACATCTGGGCCGCCGGCGCGCTGGTCGGATACAATTTCGGTCCCGCCGCGTTGAGCGTGTGGGCGACGCACGAACTGTCGGCCAACGTTTCCGGAGGGACGGCGGTGCCCGGCATCGACAGCGCGGCCGTCTCGCGCGGTTTCACGGTGTTCGCCAACCTGAGCTACCGTCTGTGGGCGCCCGATGCTCCGGCCGCTGCGCCGACGCGTACATCGTCTCGCAAATAGCTCCATTCGCGCCGGCGCAGCGCTCGACACAGCGCTGCGTGGGCGTCCGATCGCACATCACGCCATCGAATATTGGAGAACATTGATGTCCTACGCAGTTGAAAATTGGGGTGGCGGAGGGGGGCGGATCGTCCTTGTTCATGGCAGCCTTGGCGTCGGCGCCGCCGCATTCGGCGAGCAGAAACCGCTGGCCGAGAGCTTTGCCCTCGCCGTCATGACGCGCCGCGGCTACGGCGACACCCCACCGATCGATTCGGTGGATGTCCTGCGCGACGCGGCTGATGTCGTCGAGTTGCTCGGCGACGGCGCGCATCTGGTCGGCACGTCGATGGGAGGGATCGTTGCGATGAACGCCGCGGGCCGGCGTCCCGACCTCGTGCGTTCGCTCACGGTCATCGAGCCGCCGGCCTTTGCGCTGGCGTCGGATCTCGCCCCGGTGCGCCGCGTGGCGGAGGCGATGCGCAAGCATTGGGCCACCGCCGATCGGACGAAACGCCACGCCTTCGTGACCGGCTTCCTGGCAGCGCTCGAGATGAACATGCCGATGCCCGATCCGCTTCCCCCGCCGGTTAACGCCGCGGCCGGCGTCCTCGTCACCGAGCGTCCCTGGAGCGTTGATGTGCCGGTCGGCGCGGTCGCCGACGCGCGCTTCCCGAAGCTCGTCGTCACCGGCGGCTGGAGCGAAGCCTTTGACGGCATCAGCGGGCGGCTCGCCGACCTGTTCAACGTCGAATGCCACTGCCTGCAAGGTGCCGGTCACGCGGTCCAGAAGGTTGGCGAGCCCTTCAATGCGTTGCTGCGGCGGCACATCGCCTCCGCCTGAGTCCATTCATTCAAAAACCGAAACCAAAGGGAGACTATCGATGACCATCACGACCGAAGACAAGATCGACATCCAGGAACTCACCGCGCGGACCTATATCGGGCTCGACAGCGAGGACGCCGGCGGCTTCGCTTCCGGCTTTGCCGACGACGGCGTCTTCGTCGCCCCCTACGGCGAATTCGTCGGCCCCGCCGCGGTGAAGGAATTCATCACCAAGCACATCGCCGCCGGCAAGGAAGACGGCGTGCGGCATTTCCTCACCAACCACGTCGTAGATGCTCACGAGGACGGCGCACGCTATCGCTTCTACATCGCTAAGATGAACATCGCGACCGGGCCGGTCGCGATCGCAACTGCGGGCGGCGATTGCATTGTCAGGCGCACGGCGGATGGCTGGCGCTTCAAACGCTTCCAGTTGACGATCGATCCGGCGATGTTCGGTGAAGCCAAGCCGGTCGTAGCGCCAGTCGCCAAGAGTATGTGACTCTTAATCCGCGGTCTCGTCGCAAGGCGGTTGTCGGAGCAAGCGGGCGGACGTTGAGTTTGCTCGCGTGTTACGAATTCCTCAAGCGCAAGATCGGATGAGCTACCTTAGATTCGGTTGGTGCGGGAAGTGGCGGTAGCGGTCCCCTGACTCGGACCCCCGACGGACCGGCAGGTGCCAACGGACATTATGCCCACCATCGGCTTCGCTGGTAGCCGATTTGACAAGCAATACTCGAGCCTGGGAAAAAGGCTTCGCCAACCACCGATTGACCACCGCAACCCCGTGAACAAACAGCGATAGCGGTGGTCAACCAGGATCGAGCTTCATTGTTTTTGTTGATTTTTTCGGTCGCTGATTACGTTCGGGACGCAGGGGTCGCAGGTTCGAATCCTGCCACTCCGACCATTCTTTCAAGCACTTATAGTTTCTGTGTTTTTTGTGCGCAACGACATGCGCATCGATTTCGGGCGCGGCAGCCATGTCGGTCGATTCGATTCGACGCCGCTCGGAACCTGACGCGCGACGATTGTTGGGCGCGGGGGAAAAGCCGCCTGACGTGATGTTGCGTAGCACGTCACCAAGCACCAGAAGGCCTCCCGTCAGACCTATCAGCCGATCTTGGCCGACATCAAAGCACGAATAGCCCGTGGCGAGTAGTGCTCAACGTGCCGTCGCAAATGCTGACATTGCACTCGTCAGGGGATGCCGACCTCGAAGGCCAGCAGAACGTTGCCGGGCAGGCCGCCCCATTGCGCGTAGCCGGAATTGACATACAGCATGCCATCGACGACGACCGCGCCGGGGCCGTCCATGGCGCCGCCACGGGCCGGAACACCATTCACCGTGGTGTAGTCGCGCGCGGTGTCGATCTCCCAAAGCAGCCGCGCATCATCGGTGGCGTAGGCGCGCAAGAAACCGCTCACGCCACCCGAGAAGACGACGCCGGGAACGAGGGTGATCGCTGCGGAGAGGGCGGGACTGCATTGTGGACGATCGCCACAGGCAACCGGCGCCACCTGCATCGCGATTTTCCCGGTCGCAAGATCGAGGCCAAACAGGCCGCCACCTTCGCTTGAGTTGAGACGCCTCGAGCCGTCTCTCAGAAACCGCACGTCGGAATTGGCGACATAAATTCGCTCCTGGTCCGCGGCGGAGCCCCACTCGGTTCCTCCCAATGGGCCACCTTGGCCGATCCGCGTCTGCCACAGGATCTTGCCCTCGTGGTCGGGATCGAGTGCATGCACCACGCCGGATTTCTGGCCGATCACCAGCACGCGTTGTCCGTCACGCAAGGTCACCAGGATCGGCGATTGTCCGAAGTCGTGGTCGGGGCCGCGGTCCTGCGGACAGTTGGTCTGGTCGGTGCCGAAGCACGCCACAACGAAGCTGTCCTTCGGCGTGGCCTGCTGATGCCAAAGCATTCGCCCGGTCGCGAGATCGAACGCGAGGATGGCATCGCTGGTGTCGGTTGCCGGGTCGGCATAGCTGTTCGACGTCGCGACATAGAGCGCCCGGCGTTGAACATCGATCGTCGGTGCGGACCAGACCGATGCGCCGGCAGGCCCGAACAGCTGCGTCCCGATCGCGTTGGTCCGTGTGGGATGCGGTGCTTCAGGGATGGTGTAGCTCTTCCAGATCTGCGCACCGGTTTCGGCCTTCAGCGCAACGACGCTGCCGCGAAACGTGCAGCATTGGTAGGTGGGGCGAGATCCCGTGGCTTCCTCTATCGATGACACCCCAACATAGATAACGCCGGAATAGAAGGTTGGCGCGCCGGTAATCCGCGCGGCCAGATGATCCTCGACCCTGCTTTTCCAGATCAACGCGCCGGTCGTCGCATTCACGGCGTAGACATTGGCGAGCACATCGCCAAAGACGATGGCGGACTGGCCATTATCCATCGGGATAAGACTGATGGCCGCCCTGACCGGTGCGTCGGTCGGAAACACCCAGCGGGTGCATCCGGTCTTGGCGTCGAGGGCGTGGACCTTGCGGTCGCCGCCGCCGACGAACAGCAAGCCGCCGATGACAGTCGGCTGGGCGTTAGCGGTGGACATGCCAGGAAACCCGAAGGCCCACTTCAAACGTAGCCGCGGGACCTGGTCTGGCGCGAGGCCGGCCATCGCCGCCGGCTGAAATCGGCTATTGTTGAGATCCGCGCCCCAGCCGTTCCACCGTGGCCCGTCGATCGGTTGCGGGAAACCGGTCTCGCCCTGCGCGCATTGGCCGGCACTGTCGGTCGACGCATGCGATGCAGCCTTGCCGGTGACGAGTGAGGCGATCGCCGCCCGCTCGTCGTTGCTCAGCCCCTGCGCGAAGGATGACATCGCGCCGGTGGTGATCGCACCCAGAACCTCATCGAACGACTTCGATTGCAGCGCGGTGCGGCTCGGCGCGCGAATATCGGTGTTGCTGCTGTCGTGACACTGCGCACAGCGTTGCGCGTAGAGGGCGGCTCCGCCTTGCTGCGCTGTCGCGGGAAGGCAGGACCAGATCAGGACGACGGCAATCGCAGCACTCAGTTTCATCGTGGTTCACCGGCGTTGGCTTTGATGAGATGAGCGACTGAAGCGTAGCACAACCTGCCGGCTTCCATCGTGCTTGGGGAGGCCGGCGGCGTGTATCGGGCGGTGCCGGACCAGGTCGCGACCGGCCGCCCCTAATTCGAGCGCCAGGCGGCGCGATCTCCCATTGACAGGTCGGCCGATGTGATAGAATTATAACACATTAAGTTGCAAAAATAACAAGATGTCATCATCGCATCAGCGTTCCGCGCGGCGATGGGAGGAAAATGGAATTGTCCGGTTCGATCGCGGCAGAGCCTCGGCCGTCGGCGTCGCTTTTGACGGTCGGTGGCATCAACAAGCGCTTTGGCGGCGTGCGCGCGCTGCGCGACGTCAACCTCGAGGTCCTCTCCGGCGAGGTACATGCGCTGCTGGGCGAGAACGGCGCCGGAAAATCCACACTGATCAAGATCCTCAGCGGCGTTCATGCCGCCGACAGCGGCACGATCGAGATCGCCGGCAGGCCAGTGATGTTCGACAGCCCGGCAAGATCGCGCGAAGCGGGGATTGCCGTCGTCTATCAAGACCTCAGCCTCGTCGAATCGCTGAGCGTCGCCGACAATCTGCTGCTCGGCCGCGAGCCGCGCGCGCGGTTCGGCTTTGTCCGGAAGCGCGAGCTGATGGCCAAAGCCGAAGCGTTCCTGGGGGAGCTCGGCATTCCCCTTGATACACGCGCGGCGGTCGGCTCGCTGCCGTTCGCCTACCGCCAGATGACGGAGATCGCCAAGGCGCTGATGGGCGAGGTGCGGCTCTTGATCCTCGATGAGCCGACGTCCTCGCTGACGTCGGACGAAGTCCGCATCCTGTTCGATGCGATCGGCAAGGCGACGCGCCGCGGTGTCGGCGTGATCTATGTGACCCATCGGCTCAACGAGGTGTTCGAGATCTCGCAGCGTGTCACGGTGCTGCGCGATGGCGCCAACGCCGGCACGTTCGTCACCGCCGATACCGACATGAAGCGGCTGGTGAACGCCATCATCGGCACCGATCGATTGGCGCCGGCAGCATCGCGTGCCGCGCCCGCGGCAACGCGTTCGTTCGATTCATCGCCGGTTCTGTCGCTGTCGGGTGTGTCGAATGACCGGCTAGCGGCGGTCGACTTGTCGGTGATGAAGGGTGAGATCCACGGCCTTGCCGGATTGATCGGCAGCGGGCGCACGGAGATTCTGGAGACGATCTTCGGACTTCGGCCGGCCGAGCAGGGCACGCTCGAGATCGAGGGCCGGCCGTGGCTGCCGAAGAGCGCGGCCGATGCAATCAGCCAGGGCGTCGCGCTGGTGCCGGAGGATCGGCACGTGCAGGGCCTGGTGCTCGACCATTCGATCGAACGAAACATCACCTTGCCGCGGATTCCGCATTTCTCGCGTTGGGGCTTCATGCAGCAGCGCGCCGCCGCCCGGCGCGCGGACGCCGCGGTCGCGCGGCTTTCGGTGAAAGCGCAAGGCGCTTCCAGCCTGGTCAGGACACTGTCCGGCGGCAACCAGCAGAAGGTCGTGTTCGGAAAATGGAACGATCCGCGGCCGCGGGTGCTGCTGCTGGACGAACCGACGGTCGGCGTCGACGTCGGCGCGCGCGAGGAAATCTACGGCGTGATCCGCAATGCCGCCCGTGACGGCAGCGGCGTCCTGATCGTCTCCTCGGATCTCGTCGAACTGATCGAGCTCTGCGACCGCATCTCTGTGATCGTCGATGGGCGCGTGGCGCGAACGCTTGCGCGCGGCGAGATCGACGATGCCGAAGAGCTCCATCATCTCCTGCAGATCTACCAGGCCTCCGGACAAGGCGTATTGCAAGAGCTGCCCGCATGACCGAACTGACCGCGCCCAATGTCGTCGCCTCGTCGACCCGAACCGATCGGCGCCGCAAGCTGCTGCAGAACCTGCTGCGCGGCGAGCGGCCCTACATGCTGTACATCGCCTTCGTCGTGCTGCTGGTCGTGTTCAGCCTGTCCTCGCCCTGGTTCCTGTCGATCGACAATTTCCTGAATATCGGACGTCAGACGACGTTGGTGTCGATCATCGCGGTCGGCATGACCTTCGTGATCATCGCGCGTCAGATCGACCTGTCGGTCGCATCGACATTGGCGCTATCAGGCATGGCCGCGGCGCTCGCCATGAGCCAGATCAGCAACAGTTGGATCGTCGGCGCCGTCGCAGGGCTCGGGACTGGCGCGCTGGTCGGGTTGCTCAATGGCATCCTGACCACGCAGCTTTCGATCCCGTCCTTCCTGGTGACGCTCGGCTCGCTGAGCATGGCGCGGGGCCTGGCGATGATGGTCACCAACACCAAGCCGGTCATCATCACCAACGAGACATACTTTGCGATCTTCGGCGAAGGCACGTTCCTGGGCATTCCCGTTCCCATTGCCTGGACGCTGGCGGCGATGATCGTCGGCATCCTGCTGCTGCACTACAACGTGTTCGGCCGTCGCATCTATGCGGTCGGTGGCAATCCGACCGCGGCGCTCTATTCCGGCATCAACACCAAATGGGTGACGACGGCGGCCTTTGTGCTGACCGGCGCGCTGGCCGGGCTTGCGGCGCTGGTGCTGTCGGCGCGCTCGCATGCCGCGCGGCCCGACGTCGTGCAGGGGATGGAGCTCGACGTCATTGCCGCCGTGATCCTCGGTGGCTGCAGCCTGTTCGGCGGGCGCGGCTACATCCTGGGAACGCTGTTCGGCAGCCTCATCATCGGTACGCTCAACAACGGTCTCGTGCTGCTCGGCGTCAGCTCGCCGATGCAGCTCGTCATCAAGGGAGCGATCATCGTGGCCGCGGTCGCCTTCACGAAACGCTAGAGCGCAATCCGGAAAAGTGTAGGGGCAAGGTCGCCGGCCTCCGGTCAATCGGCGACCAAAAAAGGGAGGAAACAATGAAGCCAATCTTGCGACAAACCCTGCCGCTGACCATGCTGATTGCGGCGACGGCCATTTCGATCGCGCCCTCGGCCCGTGCCGAAGTGCCGGCAAGCTGCGTCAAGGGCGTCGATCTCGCGACGCTTGGACCGAAATCGATCGTCGGTCAGGGGCCGCACGGCGAGAAGGCCGCGTCGCCGGAGGTGCTCGCGCTGTCGGACGCCGACGCCGCCAAGATCAAGGAGAAGCATTCAAGGTCGGCATTTCCATGCAGACCGTCAACCTCGACTGGGCGCAGCTGCAGATCCAGGGCATCACCGATACGCTGAAGAAGTACGGCGTGACGGTGACCGGCGTCGCGTCCGCCGAATATCAGGTCGACAAGCAGATCGCCGACATCGAGAACACCATCCAGCAGCATCCGGACGGCATCATCTCGATCCCGGTGGATTTCACGGCGACCGCGCCGACCTACAAGAAGATCGCGAAGGCCGGCATCAAGCTCGTGCTGATGGACAGCATCCCGACCGGCCTCAAGCATCCGGAGGAATACGCCTCGATGATCTCGGCGGACAGCCAGGGTAACGGCCAGATCGCGGCCCAGATCCTGGCCTCGTGCGTGGCGCAGGGCGCGACCATCGGCCTCGTCAATTTCGGTGTTGACTATTTCAGCACCAACGAGCGCACCAAAGGTGTCCGCGAGTGGATGCAGAAGAACCGTCCCGACATCAAGATGAAGCAGGTCGACTTCACCGATCCGCCGAAGGTGTCGCAGATCGCGGGTGACTTCCTCACCGGCAATCCGGACATCAAGGGTCTGTTCGCGGTCTGGGATCAGCCGGCGCTCGATACGCTGAGCTCGATGCGCGCGCAGGGCATCGACATTCCGGTCACGACCGTCGATCTCGGCCTGCAATCGGCGATCGAGATCGCCAAGGGCGGTCCCTTGAAGGCGACCGGCTCGCAGCGCCCCTACGATCAGGGCGTCGCGGAAGCGATGGCGATGATGAACGCGCTGCTCGGCAAGGAAACGCCCGGCTGGATCGGCGTGCAGTCGCTGCCGGTGACGCAGTCGAACGTGCTGGAATCCTACAAGACGGTGTTCAAGAAGGAGCCGCCGCCGGAACTGACCGACGCCTGCAATAAGGCGAAGCCTGCCTGCAACTGAGCCGCAGGAGTTCGATGCGTGGTCCCGTGAGCCCGCGCATCGTGAGCAGCCTGATCCGGGCGTGCCAGCCCCCGCTCGGATCAGGTTGCGCTGGTCACGTACTCGACAGGAAGGCTGCGGAAGTGCTTGCGCATCTCCGATGACGCCGCGCCGCCGACGATGATCCGCGAGAACGCGCCGATATCGGAGAAGAATGCCGACTTGAGACTGCCGAGCTTGCTCGCGTCGATCACCAGGGTGCTCTCCATCGCGGTCTCGATGACGGCCTGCTTGACCGCGACCTCGTGAAAATTCGAGCAGCTCGCGCCGCGGGTCCAGTGCACGCCGCCCGCGGAGATGAAGGCCTTGTTGATCCCGAGCCTCCGCAGGTAGGACAGGCCGTCGTCCGACGCGAACGATTGCGACGAGGGATGATAGAGCCCGCCCATCAGCATCACCTGCGTGCCCGGCCGGTGCGTCACGATCGACGCCACGTTCATCGAATAGCAGATCACCGAGAGCGGCAGATCCTCGGGCAGGCAGTCCGCCAGCGACTGCATCGTGGTGCCGCAGTCGATGAAGATCGTATCGCCTTCGTTGATGGAGGCGGCGGCAGCCCGGCAGGCGAGGCGCTTGTCCTGGGTGTGCTGGTCGATCTCCTGCTCGAACGTGTACTTGATGCCGGTCGGCGACGCCGCATTGACGACGTAGCCGCCGAGCAAAGCGAGCGCGGCCTCCGGACCGGCAAGGTCGCGCCGCACCGTCATTTCGGAAACCTTGAGGAGCTCGGCGGCGTCCTTCAGGTGCAGCGCACCACTCGATTCGACGGCGCGGCGTAGCCTCTGCAGGCGCTGGACGCGTGTCTCGCTTGGTCGTGCGTTGGAGGTTTCAGCCATTTTGATCGCCGAGCTTGCTTATCCGATTGACAATGATCTTACAATGTTGTGAGTTTATCAACATCTATTTGTTACAATAATAACATCCAGTCCGGCGGGCTGATCCGGTGTCGAGACGATATCGTCCTCGGCAGGCGGCAAACCCGGCGGCAAGGTCAGGGGAGGATCACATGTTGCGATCGACACATTCAATCTATCTGGCCACCTCGTCGATTCGCTAGGACCGCAAGGCGTTTCCATGACGCAGAGCGTCTTCATCCAGAATCCGTCACCGTTGGCCGTGCAATCGCCTTCCCCGGGCGGCGAGCATTTGCATCCGCTGCCGCGCAACAGCGGCCGTGCGCTCGAGATGGATTGGGTCGACGACATCAGGATCAACCTGTCGGCCGCCGAACGGCGGGTCGCGAGCCTGCCAGGCCGGCGAACCGTGAAGAAGGACGCACAGGCGGGGTGGCTGCTCAAGGCGATCACCTGCATCGACCTGACGACGCTGAACGGCGACGACACGGCCGAACGAGTGAAGCGCCTCTGCGCCAAGGCCAAGGCGCCCGTGCGCGGCGACCTTCTCGAGCAGCTCGGCTTTGCAGGGCGCGAACTGCATACCGGAGCGGTGTGTGTCTACGATCGGTTCGTCGGCACCGCTGTCGAAGCGCTCGATGGATCCGGCATCCCTGTGGCCGCGGTCTCGACCGGGTTTCCCGCAGGCCTCGTGCCGCATGAGCTGAAACTGAAGGAGATCGAGGCGTCGGTCCGGAATGGCGCGCAGGAAATCGACATCGTCATCACGCGTGAGCACGTGCTGACCGGCGATTGGCGGGCGCTTTACGCCGAGGTCCGGGATTTCCGCGCGGTCTGCGACAACGCGCATCTGAAGACGATCCTGGCCACGGGTGACCTCAAGACGCTGCGCAATGTCGCCAAAGCCTCGATGGTCTGCATGATGGCCGGCGCCGACTTCATCAAGACCTCTACCGGCAAGGAAGGCGTCAACGCGACGCTGCCGGTGACGCTGGCGATGCTGCGGATGATCCGCCTCTATCAGGAGCGCACCGGCTACAAGATCGGCTTCAAGCCGGCCGGTGGCATCTCGACGGCAAAGGACGTGCTCAACTACCAGTTCCTGATGAAGGAGGAACTCGGACGCGACTGGCTCGAGCCGGATCTGTTCCGCATCGGCGCTTCCAGCCTGCTCGCCGACATCGAGCGGCAGCTCGAGCATCACGTGACCGGCCACTACTCGGCTTTCAACCGCCACCCCGTGGGATGAGACTCCAGCGATGAGCGTCGCCAATTATTTCGAGACCATGGAGTATGGCCCCGCGCCTGAGGCGGACGGCGAGGCGCGCGCCTGGCTGGCGCGGCATGGCGCCACGTTCGGGCATTTCATCGCCGGCAAGTTCACAGCGCCGCATGCGGGCAAGCACCTCACGACAAGCGAACCTGCCAACGGCAAGGCGCTGGCGCGCATCGCGCAGGGCGACGCTGCCGACGTCGAGGCCGCGGTCAACGCCGCGCGCACCGCGCAGGCCGCATGGGCAAAGCTCGGCGGCCACGGCCGCGCGCGTCATCTCTATGCGTTGGCGCGCATGCTGCAGCGTCACGCCCGGCTGTTCGCCGTGCTGGAGGCGATCGACAATGGCAAGCCGATCCGGGAAACCCGCGATCTCGACGTGCCGCTCGCCGCGCGCCATTTCCTCTATCACGCCGGCTGGGCGCAGTTGCAGGACCGGGAGTTCGCCGATCAGGTGCCGATCGGCGTGATCGGGCAGATCATTCCGTGGAATTTCCCACTGCTGATGCTGGCGTGGAAGATTGCGCCGGCATTGGCCGCGGGCAACACGGTGGTGCTGAAGCCGGCGGAGTTCACCTCGCTCACGGCCCTGCTGTTCGCCGAGCTTTCGGCCGAGGCCGGCCTGCCGCCGGGCGTGCTGAACGTCGTCACCGGTGACGGTGCGACCGGTGCGTTACTGGTCGAAAATCCCGGTGTCGACAAGATCGCCTTCACGGGTTCGACCGAGGTCGGGCGGTTGATCCGTCAATCGACCGCTGGGACCGGAAAATCGCTGACGCTGGAGCTCGGCGGCAAGTCGCCGTTCATAGTGTTCGACGATGCCGATCTCGATGGCGCCGTGGAAGGCGTGGTTGACGCCATCTGGTTCAACCAGGGCCAGGTCTGCTGCGCCGGCTCGCGGCTGCTGCTGCAGGAGGGGATTGCGGAGACCTTCCGCAGGCGCCTGATCCGCCGCATGGAGACGCTTCGCGTCGGCATGCCGCTCGACAAGGCGATCGATATGGGCGCGGTCGTCGCGCCGGTGCAGCTCGAGCGGATCAAGTCGCTGGTCGAGATCGGGGTGAAGGAAGGCGCCGAGAAATATCAGGCGTCCGGTGCGATGCCGACGGAAGGCTGCTTCTATCCGCCGACTTTGCTCTGGAACGTGCATCCGTCCTCGACGGTTGCGACCGAAGAGATCTTCGGCCCTGTCCTGGTGGCGATGACGTTCCGCACGCCCGACGAGGCCGTGATGCTCGCCAACAACACGCGCTACGGCCTTGCCGCGAGCGTGTGGAGCGAGACGATCGGGCTGGCGCTCGACATCGCGCCGAAACTCCTGGCCGGCGTGGTCTGGGTCAACGCGACCAATCTGTTCGATGCCAGCGTCGGCTTCGGCGGCTATCGCGAGTCTGGCTTCGGCCGCGAGGGCGGCCGTGAAGGCATGTATGAGTATCTCAAGCCGAAGGCCTGGAGCGGGCGCAAGGCCCGGCCCAAGCCATCGCCGCTGCCCACGGCGTCCGGCGCCAGCGCCGGCTTCGACGTGCCGCCGATCGATCGAACGGCCAAGCTGTTCGTCGGCGGCAAGCAGGTGCGTCCAGATGGCAATTATTCGCGCGCGGTGCTCTCGCCGAAGGGCCGGCGTCTCGGCGAGGCCGGCGAGGGCAATCGCAAGGATATCCGTAATGCGGTGGCTGCGGCGCGCTCCGCCGAGTCGTGGGCGCGGGCGACGGCGCATAATCGCGCCCAGATCCTCTACTATCTTGCCGAAAACCTTTCCGCGCGCGGCGACGAGTTCGCCCGGCGCATCGCCGACATGACCGGCCTCTCGGCAGCAAAGGCGCGCGCGGAAGTCGATGCGAGCATCGAGCGGTTGTTCAGCTATGGCGCCTGGGCCGACAAATTCGAGGGATCCATCCATGCGCCGCCGCTGCGCGGCGTGGCTCTCGCGATGCATGAGCCGATCGGCGTGGTCGGTGTCGCCTGTCCCGACGAGGCGCCGCTGCTCGGCTTCATCAGCTTGGTCGCGCCGCTGATCGCGATGGGCAACCGGGTCGTCGCGGTGCCGAGCGAGCGGCATCCACTCGCCGCAACCGACTTCTACCAGGTGCTCGAGACTTCGGACGTACCGGGCGGCGTGGTCAACATCGTCACCGGCGATCGCGATGAACTGGTCAAGGTGCTTGCCGAGCATGACGATGTCGACGCGCTCTGGGCGTTTGGGTCGCAGGATGCCTCGACAGCGGCCGAACGGCTGTCTATCGGCAATCTCAAGCGGACGCTGGTCGATCATGGCCTTGCGCTCGACTGGTACGACAAGGCCGCGAGCGAGGGCCCGATCCTGCTCCGCCATGCCGTGCAGGTGAAGAACATCTGGATTCCGTATGGCGACTAGAGCCTTTTCGAGCGAAGTGGGTACCGGTTCGCGTGAAGAAAACACGTCAAACAAGAACCGAGTGCCCCGTTCCGATCCAATCGGAACGGGGCGCTAGAGACGTCACCTTGCGGTGATAGGGATGGGGATCCGGACCGTCAGAGTCCGGCAAGTTTGAAGACAAGGGAGGGACGCAACATGCTCAAGGGCATCAATCCACTGCTCAATGCTGACGTGCTCTACGCCCTGCGGGCGATCGGGCACGGCGATCGCCTAGTGGTGTGCGACACCAATTTTCCGGCCGACTCGATCGCGCGCCAGACCGTGCTTGGCAGGCTGCTGCGCATCGACAATGTGAGTGCCGCCAAAGCGGTCGAAGCAGTTCTCTCGGTGATGCCGCTCGATACATTTGTCGACGACGCCGCGATCCGTATGGAGATCGTCGGCCAGGCCCAGGACGTGCCTCCCGTGCAGCGTGAGGTGCAGGCCGCGATCGATCGCGCCGAAGGACGATCCTGGCCGCTCGTCGGTGTTGAGCGCCATGCCTTCTACGAGAAGGCCAAGACAGCCTACTGCGTGATTGCGACCGGCGAGCGGCGCTTCTATGGCTGCTTCCTGTTCAGCAAGGGCGTCATCGCGCCGGACGGGGAGTGACGACATGAGCAAGCATGGCGTCGCCGTCCTCGGTGTCTTCGTCGTCGACCTGGCGTTCCGCGCCGGCAACATGCCGGCGATCGGCGAGACGATCGCCGGATCGGGATTCGCCATGGGACCCGGCGGCAAGGGATCCAACCAGGCTGTCGCGGCCGCGCGGGCCGGCGCCAGCGTGAGCTTCATCTCCCGGATCGGCAGCGACGCCTTCGGCGAGCTCGCGATCAAGACCTGGGAGGCCGAGGGAATCCGGCCGCGCGTGGCCAGGACGGCGGACGCGCCGACTGGAGCTGCGTTCATCTACGTCCACGAGACGCGCGGCGATAACGCGATCATCGTGGTGCCAGGTGCGGCGGGCGGGATCGGCCCGGCCGATGTCGACGCGGTGGCGGACGCCATCCGCGACAGCCGCGTGTTCGTGACGCAGCTCGAGCAGCCGGTCGATGCGGCGCGGCGCGGGCTCGAGATCGCGCGCGCCGCCGGCAGCATCACCGTGTTCAACCCGGCGCCGCGATCAAGTTCGACTCTGGCCTGTTTGCGCTCTGCGATTATGTCGTCCCCAACGAGACCGAGGCCGAAGCGCTGACCGGCATCGCGGTCGGCGATCTCGCCGGCGCCCGCCGCGCCGGCGATGCCTTGCTGGCGAAAGGCGCCGGAACGGCGCTGATCACGCTCGGCGAGCGCGGCGCCTTATTTCACGCGCGGGACCGCTCGCTGCACGTGCCGCCCTTCGCCGCCGGCAAGGTGGTCGAAACCACCGGCGCAGGCGACGCCTTCGTCGGCGGCTTCGCGGCAGCGCTCGCTGACGGTGCCGATCCGCTGGAGGCTGCGCGGTTCGGTTCGGCCACGGCCGGAATCTCGGTGACGCGACCGGGCACCGCGCCTGCGATGCCGCGGCGTGCGGAGATCGACGCGCTGCTGAAGGGATGATCGCGCGATGATGCGGAATGATCCGATCAAGCATGTCTTCATCTGGCCGGCGGTGCTCGTCGTGCTGGCGATCTCGATCTTTCCGCTGATCTATTCGCTCACCACGAGCTTCCTGAGCTATCGCCTCATTCCGCCGATCCCGCCACGGGTGGTCTGGCTCGGCAACTATGCCACGCTGTTGCAGGAGCCGCGGTTCTGGAATGCGATCTTCACGACGACGCTGATTGCCTTCATCGCCGTCGGGCTGCAATACGCGATCGGTTTCGGCGTCGCCTTGGCGCTGAACGCACGCGTGCCGGGCGAGCGGCTGTTTCGTGTCGCCTTGCTGCTGCCCATGCTGCTGGCGCCCGTCGCGGTCGCGCTGGTCGCACGCATGATGTTCAACCCGACGATGGGGCCGCTCAACCAGTTCCTGTCGAAGTTCGGCCTGGTCAACCTGCCGTTCCTCACCAACGGACATTGGGCGCTCGCCTGCATCATCGCGGTCGAGGTCTGGCAGTGGACCCCGTTCGTCATCCTGATGATGCTGGCCGGCCTGCAAACGCTTCCCGAAGATGTCTATGAGGCCGCCGAGCTCGAGAATGCCAGCGCCTGGCAGCAGTTCTGGGGCATCACCTTTCCGATGCTGCTGCCGATCTCGGCTGCGATCGTCTTTATCCGCCTGATCGAGAGCTACAAGATCATGGACACGGTGTTCGTGATGACGGGCGGCGGCCCGGGCGTGGACACCGAGACGCTGACATTGTTCGCCTATCAGGAAGGCTTCAAGAAGTTCAATCTTGGCTACACGTCGGCGCTCAGCTTCCTGTTCCTGATCGCGATCACGATCATCGGCGTCACCTATCTGGCGCTGCTGCGGCCTCATCTGGAGAAGCGCCGATGAGCGGGCAGGGCTTGACCGGATTGTCGCCGTGGAGCCGCCGCCTGGTCGCGGTCGGCGTCCTCGTCTGGTGCCTGATCACGGTGTTTCCGCTCTATTGGGTGGTGGTGACCGCATTCAAGACGCCGCCGGGCGTGGTCGGCGGACCGACCTATCTGCCGTTCATCGACTTCACGCCGACCTTGCAGCCCTTCATCGATCTCTATCAGGGGATCCGCGGCGAGTTCTTCCACACCTTCCTGAATTCGACCATCGTCGGCCTGTCTGCGGCAGCCATCGCCACCGCGATCGGCGCAATGGCGGCCTATGCGCTGGTGCGGTTCGAGTTCAGGGTACGCCTTGGTGCGGGCCTCGTGTTCTTCCTGCTCGCACTCGGCGGCTATCTGCTCTTCAACACGACGTTCGGATTTACCCGGCCGCAGGCGCTGCTGCTCGCCTTTCCGATCGCGCTGATCGCTGCTGTCGTCGCCAATCGCCTGCCGTTGCCCGGACCGATCCTCGGCAATGAGGACATCCTGTTCTGGTTCGTCAGCCAGCGCATGTTCCCGCCGATCGTGACGGCCTTTGCGCTGTATCTGCTCTACAGCGAGATCGGCCGGTTGGGCTTCCAGCTGATCGACAGCTTCGTCGGCCTGACGCTGTGCTACGTCGCCTTCTCGCTGCCGATCGTGGTCTGGCTGATGCGCGACTTCTTCGAGGCGGTGCCGATCGAGGTCGAAGAGGCGGCGATGGTCGACAACGTGCCGAGCTGGCGCATCTTCTTCGGCATCGTGGTGCCGATGTCGATGAACGGGCTGCTGGCGACGTTCATGATCACGCTGGCCTTCGTCTGGAATGAGTTTCTGTTCGCGCTGTTCCTGACCAATTCCAGATGGCAGACGCTGCCCATCCTGGTGGCGGGACAGAACAGCCAGCGCGGCGACGAATGGTGGGCGATCTCAGCTGCGGCGCTCGTCGCAATCGTTCCCATGATGATTATGGCGGGCCTGCTCAGCCGGATGATGCGGTCGGGCCTGCTAATCGGGGCCATCAAATAGCAAAAAACCTTGTAGGGAGGACTAGACGATGTTGCGACGGACGTTCCTGATGCTGACCACCTCGCTCGCGATGGCCTGTGCCGCGAGCCAGGCGAATGCTGCCTGTAGCCCGGATTACACCGGCGTCACCCTGACGGTGGCGTCGCAGACCGGACCGTATATCGCGTCCGCGCTCAAGCTCGGCGCGGACGAATGGGCCAAGAAGACCTGCGGCAAGGTCAACGTCGTCGAATTTCCGTGGTCCGAGCTCTATCCGAAGATCGCGACATCGCTCACGGCGTCCGACGCGACGTTCGACCTCGTCAGCTTCGCGCCGGCCTGGCTGCCGGATTTCGTCCCCTACCTCAGCGAGATGCCGAAAGAGATGCAGTCCGGCAAGGATTGGGACGATATCGAGCCGGCCTACCGCGAACGCCTGATGGTGTGGGAAGGCAAGATCTACTCGCAATCGATGGACGGCGACGTCCACACCTATACGTACCGCACCGACTTGTTCAGCGATCCCAAGGAGAAGGACGCCTTCAAGGCCAAATACGGCTACGACCTCGCGCCGCCGAAGACCTGGAAGCAATATCTCGACATTGCGGAGTTCTTCCAGCGGCCCGACAAGGGCCTGTGGGGAACGGCGGAAGCTTTCCGTCGCGGCGGTCAGCAGTTCTGGTTCTTCTTCAGCCACGCCGCGGCCTACGCCAACAATCCGAACTATCCGGGCGCGATGTTCTTCGACCCCGAGACGATGGACGCGCAGATCAACAACCCGGGCTGGGTGAAGGGGCTCGAGGAATACATCCGCGCGTCGAAACTCGGGCCGCCCAACGCGCTTAACTTCTCGTTCGGCGAGGTGAACGCAGCCGTGGCCGGCGGCCAGGTCGCGGAATCGATCGGCTGGGGCGACACCGGTGTCATCGCGGCCGATCCGAAGCAGTCGAAGATCTCGGGCAAGGTCGGCTCGGCGATGTTGCCGGGTTCGGACGAGATCTGGAACGCCAAGACCAAGAAGTGGGATAAATTCCCGAGCGTGCTTCCGGGCCCGTTCATGGCATTCGGCGGCTGGCAGATCGCGGTGCCGAAGGCCGGCAAGAACCAGCAGGCGGCGTGGGACTTCGTCAAGACGCTGACGAGCCCCGAGGTGTCGGGCCAGGCGGCGATCACCGGCGGCAGCGGCGTCAATCCCTATCGCAAATCGCACACCGCCAATCTGCAACTGTGGAGCAAGATCTTCTCGCCGGAAGAGGCCAAGGAATATCTCGGCGCGCAATCGGACTCCATCAACGCCAAGAACGTCGCGCTCGACATGCGTCTGCCCGGCTATTTCTCCTATACCGAGGTGGTGGAGATCGAACTCGGCAAGGCGCTGGCCGGCCAGACCACGCCACAGGCGGCGCTCGACGCGATGGCGAAGGAGTGGAATCGCCTGACCGACGAATTCGGCCGGGCCAAGCAGCTTGCCGCCTATCGCGCGGCGATGGGCCTCCCGCCGAAGAACTAGCCTTCCAGTGAGACCTCCCGGATGATGCCCGAGCGTCATCCGGGCTTGACCAGCCGTCGACGAAAGGACGGAAAAGGATTCCATGGCGCACGTCGAGATCGAGAACGTCAGCAAGGCATACGGCCCCTACAAGATCATCGAAGGGCTCGACCTCAACGTGGCCGACGAGGAGTTTGTCGTGCTGGTCGGCCCGTCCGGCTGCGGCAAGACCACGACATTGCGCATGATCGCGGGACTGGAGGCCGTTACCAGCGGGACCATCCGTATCGGCAACCGCGACGTCACGCAGTTGCGCCCCGGCTTGCGCAATTGCGCGATGGTGTTCCAGAACTACGCGCTCTATCCGCACATGACGGTCGGCGAGAACATCGGCTACGGCATGAAGGTGCGCGGCGAATCGCGCGCCAGCATCGAGAAGGCCGTCAATGATGTGGCGCGCGTCCTCGATCTGGAGCAATACCTGCAACGCCGGCCCAAGCAGCTTTCCGGCGGACAACGCCAGCGCGTGGCGATCGGCCGTGCCATCGTGCGCAGCCCGGACGTGTTTCTGTTCGACGAGCCGCTGTCCAATCTCGACGCCAAGCTCCGCATCGAGATGCGGACCGAGATCAAGGCGCTGCATCGCCGTCTCGCCAAGACGATCGTCTATGTCACGCACGACCAGGTCGAAGCCATGACGATGGCCGATCGCGTCGTGGTGATGAACAGAGGCCGGATCGAGCAGGCGGCCGATCCGATCACGATCTACGAGAAGCCCAGCAACCTGTTCGTCGCGGCCTTCATGGGCGCGCCCAGCATGAATTTCATCGATGGCGAAATCATCGCCCGCGACGGCGCGCTCACCTTCACCGCGCCATCGGGCACGGCGTTGCGCGTGCCGAAGTCGCGTGAGGCGGCCTATGCGAGCAGCGCCGGCAAGCCGGTGGTGCTCGGCGTGCGGCCCGATCATGTGTTGCAGCAAGGCGCGCCGGCGGGTTCTTCCGTCCGGCTGCTCGTGAAGGACGTGGAGCCGCTGGGGCCGCACACGCTGGTGATCGGGACCGTCGCCGGTTTTGCGTTCACAGCGCAAATGCCGGTCGGTGTCGCCGCGGAGCCGGATCATGTCATCGACGTTGCGCTCGATCTCGAGCGAACGCATTTGTTCGACAAGGCGTCAGGGATGGCCATCTCCTGATTTGCGCCGCGGCGTTGAGTGCAACCCAAACTCTCTTAGCTGCAGAACCCTCGGGCTCGTCGCACCGTATCGGACGGGTACAGGCCAAATGCGGAGCGGTACACCGCTGCGAAACGGCCCAGATGCGTAAAGCCCCACTTCAGTGCAACTTCGCTGATCGGGAGCATGTTCTCCGGTCGCGACAGCTCATCGTGGATCGCTTCAAGTCGAATCTTCCGCAGATAGGCGACAGGCGTCGTGCCGTGAATTTTGCGGAAGCCCAATTGCAGCAGCCGGCTGCTCACACCAACCGTTGCGGCAATATCCGATATCGTCAGCGGCAGATGTGGATTGGCCCGCATATACTCAACTGCGCGCCGAATGTAACGCGGCGGCGCATCGAGCGGATGGCGATTCAACCGGTCGCTCAGCCGATGCGGGACGTTCTCAAGGATGAGCTGTATCGCAGCCTCGGAGAGCAGCGCGCTGGCTTTCGGAGAGCGCACCAGGATGCCGTCATACAAGCCGGTCGCGCCCGTACGAACAAGCTGAAGAAGGATCTGCCCGACGCCGGTCGACAGATCGACGACCGGTGTCAGATTGAGGTCTTCCAGCGCTGTGCTCCCGAACGTCGCGGACAGCACCTTTGTCACCATGCCCGTGTGCAAGGTGAGCGTGACGCTCGCGTATCGTCCATCGACCGCTTCGACCCGCTGCGCCTGCATCGTCGGAAGCGGAACGATCGCGATCTCGGCGGGGGTTCGTTGCACGCTCTTTCCTGCAATGCGCATCTCGGCCTTGCCGGCATTCAGCAGGCTTATCGCGAGTTCTCCCGACGTACTCTCGTACGAATAGTGCCAATCCCAACCCGCAGACAGTTCCGCCCGCACGACGTCGATTTCCGCACCAATTGCAATATCCGCATGCCAACGAAACGATTCGTCAGGCCGCGGCGAGGAGTGCGCATTGATTCCGTGCGGCTGGAGCATTTCCAGCAGCTCCTCAAACAATGATCCCGATCGCGTCGGAGGTGCAACGAGTATGTCTTCGACCATCAAATTCCGAACCAGCGGATGTTTGCTGTCCGCGAAATGACCCGATTCATCGGGATCGGGTATCGATCGTTCAGGGCGTCCGCCCACACGCATAGACCGCATCACCACCCTAGCACAGCTTTGCTGAGTTCGGCCCGCGCTCTCCTTCGCGATCCCTTCAATATCCGATTTTCGAACAAGATATCCAGATCACGCAATCGAGCCGCGGAAGGTAACATTTGATCTCATTCGCACGCCTGGATCGCGCGAAAGTTCCGATTTGGTCGCGCCGCGCTGACGTTTGAGAGCACGCGCGAATGCGCAACGTTCGCGACCGATCTTGGTAGCCACAATCCGAATGCCTCCATCCGGAATGCGATGCCGTCCATGGACTCATAGCCCATTTGGCCTAAATGCTTTCGACCTACTCAAACGGGTTATGAAAGCATGCTTACAAGGATAATTTGCGTATTCGCGCTCACGGTTCTTTCGTCCATACCTGCGTTGGCCGATAGCTGTGCAGATCACGTCCAGAGTACCGGCGTTCCGATGGTAACGGGCATGACGCACAAGACCTGGATGACCTTCCCGTCGGTCAATCCCGGTGCTGCCCTCGACAAGGTGTCGCGAGCGGTTCTGGCCGAGGGCTTTGTCGGTGTGAACGTAGACAAGAAGCTTGGCACCGTGACCACGCAGCAGGAGACCACCGGATCCGGCCGGCCGCAGACGTTGCAAGTCGTCGTCCGCAAGGACGGCAAAGGCAGCCGCGTCGATGCGACGTTCATCTTGCCTCCCGGACAATTGGCTCCAGGTGTCGGCGAAAACCTCTGCCGTGTCGTGAATGCGGCCGGTCAATGAACTCCGTCCATCCGTGAATCCACGCTGACGCGCGAAGTGTAACCGGCCGCGCGTGTACGGGTGTCGTCCGGTCCGACCAGGCGAGCCCACAATCCATACTTGGAGAATCGGGACGCAGGGGCCGGCCTGCGCCCACAGAAATGAAGCAGGAGAGACGATGCGTAGCGCTCACATTCTGAAAGTCGTTTTGATGGCCGCCACCGGTGCGACGGCGTTTTCCGCCTCCGTGAGGTCGGCTCCGTTACAGCACGGTGCCGGCGTTGCGGCCGCGGTGCCGGCAGTGACGGAGAAGGTCTGGTGCCGTTACGGGTCTTGTTATGACAATGGCGGCGGCGCTGCCGTCGGCGGACTGGTCGGTGGCCTGATCGGGGGCGTCATCGCGGCCGGTGCGGCCAACGCCGCCGCGCAGCAGGAAGCTGCCGCCGCCCAGCAGCACGCGACGTCTTGCGCCCAGCGCTATCGCTCGTACGATCCCGCGTCGAATACGTTCCAGGCAAAGGACGGCCGGCGCTATCCCTGCCAGTGATGAGATTGCAAGCCGCGACTGCGGCCGGCTTGCGGGCACCGGCGCAGCGAAGTGAACCCGCCGCTCCGGACACGCCCCTCGGCGACGAGCGGAGCACGAATGGGATGGCAGAGCTCCGGCCGGTGAGCCGGAGCAGGCGTTCGAACGCCCCAGGAGCCGCAGCGGCGCGTCTGCCGGCGAGTTGACCAAGACATACGGCTAAAGTGGCCGAATCGGTTCCCGCTCTGTGTCTGGAGGCGCGGATCGAGGGGGGCTTCGTCGGAAATCGCAGGGTGCGCCGCCGATGGCGGCTTCTGACGCGATTGTTTTCCATGTTATCACCTGATCCGTCGAAACTGCGTTCGTGCCTAACCTGCCCGAACCTACGAGCCTGGATCTTGATGATGTTGTCGCTGCCCAAGACCAAAATACGCGTGCTGCTGCTGGAGGGCGTGAATGATTCAGCAGCCCGGATGTTCGAGGCGAACGGCTATACCGAGCTGCAACGTCTGCCCAAGGCGTTGGGGCCCAAAGAGCTCAAGCAAGCGCTGTCGGGTATCCATATGCTGGGAATTCGGTCGCGGACCCAGTTGACCGCGGAAATCCTCGAGGCGGCCGACCGGTTGCTCGTTGTCGGCTGCTTTTCGGTCGGCACCAATCAGGTGGATCTCGACGCCGCGCGAAAGCTCGGAATACCCGTATTCAACGCGCCATATTCCAACACGCGCAGCGTGGCGGAGCTGACCATCGCCGAGATCGTCATGCTGTTCCGCCGGATCTTTCCGCGTTCGGTCTCCGCACATGCCGGCGGCTGGGACAAGTCCGCCGAAGGCAGCCGTGAGGTGCGCGGCAAGACGCTCGGCATCGTCGGCTACGGCAACATCGGCTCGCAGCTGTCGAACCTTGCGGAAGCCATGGGCATGCGCGTGATCTATTTTGATCAGACCGACAAGCTCCGCCACGGCAATACCGAGCCCGCTGAATCGCTCGACGCGCTGCTCGCAGCGAGCGACGTCGTCTCGCTGCATGTGCCGGAGACGCCGACCACCGCCAACATGATCGGCGCAGCCCAGCTCCAGCTGATGAAGCCCGAGGCCTATCTGATCAACAACTCGCGCGGCACCGTGGTCGATCTCGATGCGCTGGCGAGCGCCCTGCGTGAGGGCCGGCTGGCGGGTGCCGCGGTCGACGTGTTTCCGGTCGAACCGGTGTCGAACGAGGCGCGCTTTGTCTCGCCGCTGCAGGGCCTCCCCAACGTCATCCTCACACCGCATGTCGGCGGTTCGACGGAAGAAGCGCAGGATCGCATCGGCGGCGAAGTTGCACGCAAGCTGATCGATTATTCCGACGTCGGGTCGACCTTCGGCGCGGTCAATTTTCCACAGGTGCAATTGCCGGCGCGACCGACCGGCACCCGTTTCATCCATGTTCACCGCAATGTTCCGGGCGTCATGCGTCAGGTCAACGACGCGGTGTCCCGGCACGGGATCAACATCCTGGCGCAATATCTGCAGACCGATCCGGAAGTCGGCTATGTCGTGCTCGAGACCGACGTGGTCGGCGGCGAAGGCGAGGGACTGCTGGCCGATTTGAAGGCCATCGACGGCACGATCCGCGTGCGGGTGCTGTATGACGCGAACCGGCCGCAGGGGTGATCGATCTCGTCAATCCGCCGAGAAGCCGAACGGGACGCTCGAGGTTCTGAAATCGTCGGGAAGAATCTCGCGTCCGATCGGAGGCGCCGACCGCGCTGCGCATCGCGGGCGATGGCAGACCCGGCAGGCGACGCCGATCGGGGTCGGCTCATCCGCGTTCGGCCCCTGTCCGTCGCGCGTGTAGATCAGCTGGCTCGCATGCTCGGCGGCGCAGCCGATCGCGATCGCCCGCTCGACGCGGATGGCGCCGAACGCGCCGCCGCCGGCGGTCACGGTGCGGGCGATCGAGAAGAACCGCTGTCCATCGGGCAATTCCAGCCATTGCGTGACGATCTGGCGTGGCGTCTTGAAGATATCGTGGACCGACCATAGCGGACACGCGCCGCCGTGCTTGGCAAACGGGAAGCCGGCACCATCGAGCAGCTTGGAAATGTTGCCGGCCGGATCGACGCGGATCAGGAAGAATGGGACCTTCTCGAGGCCTGGCCGCTGCAGGGTCGTGACGCGGTGCGCGATCTGCTCGAAGCTGGTGCCGAATTGGCGCGCCAGCGCCTCGAGATCGTATCGACGCGTCTCAACTGCTTTGGCAAACACGGAATACGGCATGATGAGCGCGGCCGCTGCATAGGCCGCGAGTGCCCGGCGGGCCAGCAACTCGGCGCTCTTGCTGGTGAACTTGCCGTCTTCCACCGCCGCGCCGATTTCGCCTTCCAGTTCCAGATAGGCGAGTTGCTTGGCCAGCTGGAAATTAAGGCCTGCGGTATCGAGCGAGTCCTCGAGCAGCAATTGCCTGCGATGGAGGTCCAGTCGCCTGACCGAACCGAGCATGACGTTCGGCGGCAGGTAGCGGACCTGGAGCTTGTGACGCTCGCGAAGCCGCTCGATAAATCCGGCTGGTCCGGCCGGTTCATGGACGAGCCGCTCGGCGGCATCGTCGAGGTTGGCGAAATTGTTGCGGCGCGCGGCGAGAAATCGCCTGACCTCGGCAACGGGATCGTTGGCGTCAAAGTTCTCCTGCCCCGGGTGGGACCCGCCACCCACCAGGTCCGGCGCCCGTCGCTCGGCCAGCGCCAGTTGCTCTTCGCGATAGGCGGTGTAGAGGCGAAGGAACGCTTCGGTCATTCCGGGATAGCTGACAGCGAGGTCGCTAACCTCGAGCGCGGGGATGTCGATGTCGGCAAACATCGGCTCCTTCAAAACCGACTGCATGCGCGCGGTGTGATCCGCGCCGCCGTCGCCGGCGAGATCGGCTAGATCGATCTTGTAGGTCCGGGCCAGGCGAAGCAGCATATCCGCCGTCACCGGCCGCTGATTGCGTTCCAGCAGCGCGACATAGGGGGCGGAGATTTCGAGATCGGCCGCCATGTCCGCCTGGGTCAGCCCGAGATCACGCCGCAGCCGCCGCAGCCGCGGGCCCATGAAAACGGAACGGGCGCTTGAGGTTACCATCGCCTAATCCATCGGTTGTAAGATTCTTACAACAATACATCTGTTTCTTGTAAGTTATGACAAGTTTTCCGCGCCAGGTCTAGCTCCCGGCGAGGCTGGCCTTACAAAGAGACCAGTTATTTCGTCACCGAAGGGATCACGGACATGAACTTCCAACCGCGCGGGATCAGCATCCAGGGGCCGGCTTCGTATCAGAGCGAGCTTGAGGCGGCCGAAGCGCTCCTCAAGACCAAGGACACCTGGAACGGCGTCACCGCCGAGGCCGTGGCGCGCATGCGCCTGCAGAACCGCTTCAAGACCGGTCTGGATGTCGCCCGTTACACGGCTGCGCTGATGCGCGCCGACATGGCCGCCTATGACGCCGACAGCACCAAGTACACCCAGTCGCTCGGCTGTTGGCACGGCTTCATCGCCCAGCAGAAGCTGATCTCGGTCAAGAAGCACTTCGGCACTACCGATCGCCGTTACCTCTATCTGTCCGGCTGGATGATTGCGGCGCTGCGCTCCGAGTTCGGACCGCTGCCCGACCAGTCGATGCACGAGAAGACCTCGGTGCCGGCGCTGATCGAAGAGCTCTACACCTTCCTGCGCCAGGCGGATTCCCGTGAGCTCAACGACATCTTCCGCGCGCTCGATGCGGCCCGCAAGGAAGGCGACAAGGCCAAGGAAAAGGCGCTGATCGAGAAGATCGACAATTTCCAGACCCATGTCGTGCCCGTCATCGCCGACATCGACGCCGGCTTCGGTAATGCCGAGGCGACCTACCTGCTCGCCAAGAAGATGATCGAGGCGGGTGCCTGCGCCCTGCAGATCGAGAATCAGGTCTCCGACGAGAAGCAGTGCGGCCACCAGGACGGCAAGGTCACCGTGCCGCACGAGGTGTTCATCGCGAAGATCCGCGCTTGCCGCCATGCATTCCTCGAGCTCGGCGTCGAAGACGGCATCATCGTGACCCGTACCGACTCGCTTGGTGCCGGCCTGACGCAGCAGATCGCCGTGAGCCACAAGCCCGGCGACCTCGGCGACCAGTACAACAGCTTCCTCGATTGCGAGGAAGTGACGGCTGCCAATGCGCGCAACGGCGACGTCATCCTCAACCAGAACGGCAAGATGATGCGTCCGAAGCGTCTGCCCAGCAATCTCTACCAGTTCCGTCCCGGCACCGGTGCGGATCGCTGCGTGCTCGACTGCATCACCTCCCTGCAGAACGGCGCCGACCTGTTGTGGATCGAGACCGAGAAGCCGCACATCGAGCAGATCGCCAGCATGGTCGATCGCATCCGCAAGGTCATTCCGAACGCGAAGCTCGCCTACAACAACTCGCCGTCGTTCAACTGGACGCTCAACTTCCGTTGGCAGGTCTACGACGCGATGAAGGAAGCCGGCCAGGACGTCAGCAAGTACAACCGCGCCGAGCTGATGAAGGTGGAATACGACGGCACGCCGCTGGCGATCGAAGCCGACGAGCGTATCCGTACCTTCCAGGCGGATTCGGCCAAGCGCGCCGGCATCTTCCACCACCTGATCACGCTGCCGACCTATCACACGGCTGCGCTGTCGACCGACAATCTCGCGAAGGAGTATTTCGGCGACCAGGGCATGCTCGGTTACGTCAAGAACGTGCAGCGTGCGGAGATCCGTCAGGGCATCGCCTGTGCGAAGCATCAGAACATGGCGGGATCCGACATCGGCGACGATCACAAGGAGTACTTCGCGGGTGAGGCCGCCCTCAAGGCGGGCGGCGCGCACAACACGATGAACCAGTTCGGCTGATCGATCGAACAGGTCATTTAGACATCGGCTGGACAGGCGGGATTGCGAGGCAGTCCCGCCTGTCTGCTCGTTTGGCGGGGCGATTTCGACCACGGTGACGCGGTCGAGATCGCCCCGTAGCGTTTGCAAGACCGTTCCTGTCAGGGCCACGCCCGCTTGTCGAGGTTCCCTCACTCCACGCCAGCGTGGTATTGCGTCGCTGCGATCCTGAGGGCATGCCACGCGATGACTATCGGGCACTACGCATCCGCCGTCACCAGCTCCGCCGTGATGGAGCTGCTCAGGCCGTTCGATCCCCGCATCGTCGGAACGCTGCCGCTCGGCCTCGCCGTGCCGGGTAGCGACATCGATATCGTCTGCCACGCGCTGGACCCGAACGCTTTCGCGGACATCGTTTGGACCCACTACCGATCGGCCGATGATTTCGTGCTGTACCGATGGGTCACGGGAACGCGGCCGGCAATTGCCCGCTTTGTGTGGGATGGCTGGCCGTTCGAACTGTTCGGTGACCTGCGTCCGGTCGATCAGCAGCAGGGCTGGGTCCATTTCGAGGTCGAGCGGCGGCTGCTCGCGCTTGATGACGGACGGCTGCGGCGAGCCGTCGGCAAGTTGCGGGCAGATGGCCTCAAGACCGAGCCTGCGTTCGCCGCCGTGCTCGGGATATCGGGCGATCCCTATCGCGGGTTGCTCGAACTCGCTGCCGAAACGGACGCCGCGTTGCGCGGCCGGCTCGCGGCGTGCGGTCTCGGCTGATTGCGAGGTTCATTCACCCGGAACGAGGTGCCCCATCGGCTGTCGCGCGAGGCGCCGGTGCTTGCGACGCGACAGATAGAGCAGCAGGCCGGTCACGGCGAACAGCGGCATCATGGCGGCGGCCAGCATGAAGGCGAGCTTGCCGGGCCAACCCAGGATCGCGCCGCGGTGGATGTCGAGCACGCCGACGAGGACGCGCTCGCCAAACGTCTTGTCCGCGTAGCGATCCGACGAGATGACGCGGCCGGTGACGGCGTCAACCCGGAATTCGTCGCGCACGCTTTCGAGCGACGAATCTCGCGGCCATGACCGCACGCGTACCGCCGTGCCCGCGCCGGCCGGCAGGGTCAGCAGGACCCGCCCGTAATCGTTGTTCTCCTGCTGCAGGAACGTGGTCCAGACCCGATCGAAGGCGAGCGGCTTTGCTTCGGCCTTCGCTTCGATTTTGGCTTCGCCCTTGCCCGCGGCGGCCGCCGCGCCGCGTGGTGGCTTGGGCTGCATCGCCGCATCCGTGGCCTGCGGCCGCGCCAGGAGCCAGTTGGCGCCGGCTTCGTACCACTCGAACGAGTACCACAGGCCGGTCAGCGTCATCACCAGATAGACCGGCAGCACCCAGGTGCCGATCACGGCGTGCAGCGAGCGGTGCAGGCCGCGCCCGCGCAGGCCCAGATTTGGCTTCAGCCACATCTTCACGCTGCGTGCGCGATGCGGCCAGCGCAGCACGAGGCCGGTGATCAGCATCACGATCAGGCAGATCGCGGCTGACCCGGTGATCTTGCGGCCTATGCCGTTGCCGTCCCCCGGTAACAGCAACCAGCGATGCAGCTTGCGGACGGTGGCGAAGAAGTCCTCGCCGCGCGGCGAGCCGAGCACGTGGCCGTCATAGGGGTCGACATAGACCGAGGACGGCCGCGCGCCGCCTTCGCTGCGGGCGAAGCGGATGCGTGCGGCCGCTGACGGGTCGCTCGCCATCGTCACGGCGGAGGCCCGGCCGAAGTCGCCGGCCGACTGCAGCCGTGCGACCAGTTCATCCGGTGTCAGCCGCCGCGTCGCACTGGCATCGACGCGCATGATGTGGCTGTTCAGGCTGGCCTCGATCTCGTCTTCGAACGCCATTGTCGCGCCGGTGATGCCGACTACCGCCCACAGCAGTGCCAGAGCGAGGCCGGCGAGGGAGTGGACCTGCAGCAGCGCGGCCTTGATCGGGCGGCGGATATCATTCATTGAATCCGGCCTTTCGGATCAGTGCGATTGCGGCCGCTTGCTGCGCGGCGATCTCGTCGATGGGGAGAGCATCGGCAGCGAACGATCCGATTCCCTCCACAATCGGGGCCCGCTTTGCGGTCGCAAGCACGGGGTATTCCAGCTCGGCGGTGGAGAAGATCGTCTGGGCCTCGGGTGTGACGAGGAATTCGAGGAAGGCGCGTGCCGCGGCCGGATGCGGTGCGTGCCGGGCGATCGCCGCGCCGGTCAGGTTGACGTGACTGCCGCCGCCCGCGAACACAGTCGGCACCGCCTTCACGGCTTCCGCCCATCCGCGCCAGTCATTGCCTTCGCGGCCGTCGCGGAGCTGCGCGAGCGCGACCGTGTTGCCGATCCCGATGTCGCAGCGTCCTTCCGCGATCTCGCGGATCACGTCGTTGTCCTTGCCGTTCGGCTTGTGGACGAGATTGGCCTTCAGCCCGGCGAGCCAGCTCTCCGTTGCATCTGTTCCGTGATGCGCAAGATAGGCCGTGATCAGCGCGACATTGTTCTGGTGCAGCGCCGGCCGCATGCACAATTTGCCGCGCCATTTGGGATCAGCGAGCTCGTCATAGGTGATCGCCGCGAGCGGGTTGTCCTTGCTTGCGAACACCACACGCGGACGGATGGCGAGCGCGATCCACTGGCCGTTGCTACCGCGCAGGTTCGCGGGCACCACCTGCGCAAGCGCCGGCGATGCCAGTGCCTGCGTCAGCCCGCGCGCGGCAAGCTGGGTCGTCTTGTCGAGACCGATGGTGAGCAGGACATCGGCAGGTGAACTGTCGCCCTCGGATGTCAGTCGCTTGACCAGGCTGTCCTCGACAAAGACGGTCTTGACCTTGGTGCCGGTCGCTGCCGTGAAGGCCGCGACGACAGGCTCGACCAGATTGGCTTCGCGGGTCGAATAAAGCGTCAACTCGTCGGCCCGCACCGGGGTGCAGGCGTACGCGAGCGCGGCCAGAGCAGCCAGCAGTCCGATCGCTGTCCGTGCCGTGGCCATGCTAGAATTTCACCGTCGCCGAAAGCGAGAAGCGCCGCGCGTCGCCCATCGCCACGGCCAGATTGCTGACGGCCGAGGGATAGTAGACGGTATCGAACAGGTTCTTGACGTTGAACTGATAGACCACCGGGAACGTCTGGACCTTGGTCTCGTAGGTCGCAAAGACATCCGCGACGGTGTAGGCGGGCAGCACGAAGCTGTTCGTGGCGTCGCCGGGCCGGTCGCCGACATAGCGTGCGCCGCCGCCGAGACGCAGCCGGCCGGGCAGGGTGGTGCCGAAATCATAGACCAGATAGAGCGAAGCGGTCTTGAGCGCGACGTTCTGCAGCGCCTTGCCGGCGAGCGTCGGATCATCGGTGACGCGCGCATCGGTATAGCCATAGCTGCCGATCATGCTCCAATTGTCGGCTAGCCTGCCGGTGACGTCGAGTTCGACGCCGCGCGAGCGAACCTTGCCGGCGGTGCGGTACTCGACAATGCTGGTCGCAGGGTTGAGCTGCGAGACCAGCACGTTCTTCTTGTCGATATCGTAAAGCGCAAGCGTGCCGGAGATCCGCTTGTTGAAGTCGAACTTGACGCCGGTCTCCCACTCGGTTCCCTCTTCCGGGGCGATGTTGGAGCCGATCACGACGCCACCGGTGAGCGGCGCAATGGTCGAGGTCGGCTTCAGCGACTGGGTGTAGCTCGCATAGAGCGAGACCTCGTCGGTGAGCTTGAGGATCGCGCCGCCGAGCGGCAGCGCCTTGTCCTGCGAGACGTTGGTGTTGGTGATGAAGGGCCGTCCCTTGCCCGCGATCTGGTCGTATTCCATGTAGCGCACGCCGCCGACCAGCGCGAAGCGCTCGGTTAGGTGCAGCGTGTCCTGGAAGAACAGCGACCACTGGCCAAGCTTGTCGGTCTGGGCGCTGTCGGCGGCGGACACCGTGGTGCCCGGCGTGATCAACCCATAGACCGGATTATAGAAGTTGAAGCTCGGCGTTGCCTGCCGGATCAGGTTGTCGCGGTAGATCGTGCGGTACTGGCTGTCGCCGCCGAACAGCACCTCGTGGCGGAAACCGCCGAGCCAGACATTGCCCTGCAGGTAGGAGGTGCCGTAGCTCGCATTGCTGAGCGAGCCCTGCGTGCCGTCATTGCTGCGGGTCTCGGCGCCGGTCTTGGTATTGATGCCGGTGATGCGGAGCTGGTTCGCGCTGAACGTCTCGGTGTTGTAGCTGTAGGCCGCGAACAGCTTCCAGTCCTGGTTCAGCCGGTGCTCGACCGAGGCCTGCATCAGGTCCGAGGTGCCCCACACGTTGTTGAAGGGCTCGTCGAGCCGGCGCGCCGCCGGGATCGCCAGCGGCGCCTTGGTCACGGGATCGAATGCGGTGCCGCGGTCGAACGGCGTGATGAACTCGCGGTGCTCGTAGTTGAGCTGGACGGTGGTGTTCTCGCCGTACCAGGCCAGCGACGGTGCGACCAGCATCTCGCGGTGGCGTCCGAAATTGCGCCAATAGTCCTCGCTCACGCCATAGCCGATGAAGCGGTAGGCGAGGCCGCCATTGCCGATCGGGCCGGTGATGTCGATGGTACCGTCGGCGCCGTTTTTGTTGTTGGCGAAGGTCGAGCCGAGCAGGGTGACCGAGCCATGTTGATAGAGTTCGGGGCGCTTGCTGATCGTATTGACGATGCCGCCGGGATCCATGATGCCGTAGAGCAGCGACGCCGGGCCTTTCAGCACTTCGACGCTTTCCACCGCCGCGTCGAGGCTGCGGCCCTGCACCAGCGGCATGCCGTTGCGCATGATCGAGCCGTCGCGGTTGTCGCCGAAGCCGCGGCGCATCACCGCATCCTGGGTGCCGGCCAGCGTGTTGCCCTGGGTGACGCCGCTGACATTGGCGAGCGCGTCGTCGAGATTGCGCGGCAGCTGATCCTTCAGCACCTGTTCCGGCACGACGTTGACCGTCTGCGCGGTGTCGAGCGGCGAGGCGCCGCTGCGCAAGGTGGTTGAGCTCGGCATCGCGCGATAGTGCAGCTTGGCTTCGTTCGACACGGCGGCGGCAGCTGCCGCGCGCTCCGATGGGGGCGGGGGCGTCGGCTGGGCATTCCGGCTGCGCTGCCGTGCCGCGGCGGCCGACTGCGTTCGCTGTGCCGACCGCGCCGAACTGACTGCGGGCTTGCGCTTCTGCGTCGGTTGGTCGACCGTGACCGGCGGCAAGGGGACGCTCGATTGGGCGCTTGCCGGCGTCACCGCCGAGGAGACGTCGGCGAGCAGGAATGCTGCACCGATCAGCAGGCGGGTGCGGCCTTTGTCGGCGGCATTTCGACGGTCGCCGACAATCCGGCGATCAGCATTCACAGGCACTCTTGCACTTCCGATTCACGCAAACTTATTCACGCCGCGCCTCTAGCAGTCGGCGCGCGCGAAAAGAACCGGAGCAGACTTGAATCCCTCTAACCGGATAGGATTTGAATCGTTCTAAGACAATGCAGGGCCCGCGCGCGAGCGCGAGCCCTGCATCTCATGACTTGATTTCACGTTAGCGCGTCAAATGGTCGCGCGATCCTGGCCTGAGGTGAGCGGTCGTTGTCCTGTCACGCCTCAGGCGTAGGTTAGCTCGTGTGGCGCGCGATGCGCGTCACGACATCGCCAGGCTGACGGGCGCCGAGCCGACCATTCCCGTGCTCACGCCATCGCGCGCCATCGATTCGATTGCGCTCCAGTTCTCGCGGAAGATTCGCGCCGCCTCATTGGCGCTTTCCGCCTGGATCGTCAGACTGCACGCGCGTCTCGCGCCATTGCTGGCAAGCTGGAAGTAGAGAACATATCCAGACGGTTCCGCGCTCGGTGCGCCCGACGGTGCCTGCTGCATGTAGGTTTTCCCCAATCGTGTTTTTGTTGCGCCACCCGCAGGCAGGATTGGACTGAGATGCGGCACAGTCGTGGTTCAAAATGCGCAACCTGCACGATTGCGCATTTTGTCTGCCGGTGTTGCCGGGATTCAACAGGTCATGGAACCGGTGATGAACAGCGGCTGCAACTCAGCTGCGATCACGACGCCGTCTCGACTGTTGCAGCGTGAGCTACGCATCGCCATCCGGATGCACCATCAAGGTTTCCTGGATCGAGGTTGCGAGCATCGACCCATCGCGGTCATGGACGCGGGCGATCGACAGCCCGCGGCCGCCATCGGCGCATGGGCTCTCGGTTTCGACATGCATCCAGGCGTCGGGCGAAAACGCACGATGAAACCAGATGCAATGGTTGAGGCTCGACAGATAGAGCGGCGCGCGCAACTGCAGCTCGCGGAGATGGCCGCCGACGCTGGAGAAGTTGAGCCACCAATCCGAGAGATAGGCGAACACCGCGGCCTCGGCGCGGGAACCGGGGGTGAGCGGCAGCCGGCATCTGATCCAGAAGCGCAGGCGCGGCTCTGCCGTCGCGGCCGAAAGCTGACGTTCGATCTCGGGGATGCGGAAATCCATGCTGGGCTTGATGTGCGGCGAATAGGGGCCGAGCGGCCGCAACTGCGCCATCAGCTCATCGGGGATCATGGTCAGATCGGGCAGGCTTTCGGGATCTTCCGGCGGCGCAAACGGCGCTGCGTGTCGCGGGCCCGGCTGGGCTGCGCAGAACGTGGCCTGCACGCTCAGCACGGTACGGCCGTCCCCCTGGCTGCCCGCGACGTGGCGGGAGGAGAACCGCTTGCCGTCCTGCAGAACCTCCGCGTCAAACGTGATGCGCCGGGTGGGATCGGCGCCGCGCAGGAACAACAGCTGCAGCATCGCCGCCGGGCGATCTTCGGGTGCGCTCAGCGTTGCGGCCATCATGGCCTGCCCGAGGATCTGGCCGCCATACGAACGGCCGTTGAGATTGCCGTCGCCGAAGCGGCTGCGATAGCGCAGCGGGCCAATGGTCTCGAGCGAGACCAGCGCCTCGGCCGCCTTGTCGTCCCACGGTTCGCACGCAGCGGCGTGCCCTTCCGCGACGCGCTTGCCTTGCCCGTCCATCCCGATCACATCGCCGGAAATTTCTGCGGTCCCGGATAGAGCGGATAGCCCGCGGCGACGCCATATTCGCTGATGCCAAATCCGGTCTCGTTGCCGCTTTCGAGCCGGACGACATGGTCCGACAGCGTGCGTGCGATGGCGCGTGTCGCCGCGTCGTCGAGATTCCAGATGTCGTGCGCGCCATGGTTCTCGCCGCGGTCGTCGCCTTGGGTCCAGCCTTGCAGGCCGCCATACATGCCCGCCTTGAGATAAAATCGCGTCGGCAGTCCGTGCATCCTGACGCGGCGCGGCTCGCCGCGATCGAAGCCGAAGGTGAAGTCGGCCACAGCGATGGTTTGGCCGAGCGGATCGTCGACCCATTCGATCGCGTGCTCGACCGAGGTCACCTCGCGATGCGAAACAGATCCGTCGGCTTCGCGGCGGAACTCGCTGCCCGAGAGGTAATGCGGTTTGCCCGGCGTGCGCTCCTTGATGAAGATCGACAGCGCCGACGTCTCGAACTGGAACATCGACCAGGTCCAGAAGAAATTGCGATGGGTTGCAACCGGCGGCCTGGTCTCGTCGGTGCGCATCTCGGAGCGCAGGCCCCAGGAGCGGTCACGCTGTCCCCACCACAGTTCCGGTTCGATGTTGGTGCGCTTGCCGTCGGCGACGATCCAGCCGCGCCAGCGGCCGAATTGCGAGACGCGCGCGAGGTCTTCCTCGACGACGCCGTTGCGCTCGCGAAAATTCTGCTTCTCCTGCGCCGCCGGAAAGCTCGCCTTGAACTCGAGCTGAAAGCTGATTCCGGACGGGTTGTCGGCGAGCGACAGCCGATGCAGGCCGTTGCCCTCGACAATCTCGATCCTGAGCCCACCGACTTCCGTCTCCAGCGGACGCGCCCCGAGCCGGCGCGAGGCACGGAAATTGTGCTGGCGGCGGCCGATGGTGATGCCGGCAAAGCCGTCCATCACGTTGCGGTTCGGGTAATAGCCGAGCCCGATGTCGATCAGCAGTTCACGGCCATCGATCGGATGCGCGGTGTACCAATAGCGCTCGGTGAACCTGGCATCGCCGCCGCCTACTTTGGCAAACGGTTGCGGCGTCTGGTGGCCGATGAGATCGTCCTGGGCTGTCAGCATTGTTCTTGTCCTTGTGTTTGAGCCGGCTCGGTCAGTCGGATGCGAGGCGCGGGATCAGTCCTTGGCCGGGCCCGCGCCCACGATGTCGCCGAACAGCACCCAGGTCTTGCCGTCGAAGCGGGCGAAGCGTCGTTCGGTGATCGCCGCATAATCCTGCGGCGTGGTCTGGATGGTGATGCCCGGGAGCAGCATCGGCAGCTCGATGCCGCTGAGGTTGGTGGCCTGCTTCAGCACGTTCTCCCGCGTGAGATTGTCGCCGCTGCGCTGCAGGATGATCGCGCCGAGCTGGGCCGTGGTGTAGCCGGTCACCGCGATCACGTCGTTCGGGTCCATCCCCGGCATGTATTTGGCGGCGAAGGCGAGATAGTCGGCCACGCCCTTGTCATTGGCCCAGGCCGGATCGTTCGGCGTCTTGTAGGAGGTCGTGGTCAGGATGCCGGTCGAGGCCTCGATCCCTGCCGGCACAAGCACGCCGGCGATCGAATTCGCGGTCGAGCCGAGGAAGATCAGCGGCTTCCAGCCGAGCTCGTGGATCTTGCGGATCGCCATCGAGGCGAATTTGTTCTGCGCGGCGATCAGGATGGTGTCGGCGCCGGACGCCTTCAAATTCACGATCTGGGAGTCGATCGTGGGCTCGGTCGACTGATACATCGCCTCCTTGACGATCATCGTGTCGGCTTTCGCGCCCAGTCCTTCCTTCAGGCCAAGGACAAAATCCTTGCCGATGTCGTCGGCCTGCAAGAGCACGCCGATCCTGGCATCCCGCTTCTCGCGCAGCACGTAGCGCGCGATGATCCGGGATTCGTTGACGTAGGTCGGCGAGTAGGGCGTCGTCCAGGGAAACTGCTTGGGATCGTTCCAGCGGGTGCCGCCGCTCTGCACGAGAAGTTGCGGAACGCCATTGCTGTTGAGGTATTTCTGGATCGCGGCGTTGGTCGGCGTGCCGAACGGCGCCATGATCGCGAGCACCTTGTCGTTCTCGACCAGCGCGCGCGTCACCTCGACGGTTTTTGGCGGGCTATAGGCGTCGTCGCGGGTTACGAAATTGATGTGGCGGCCGTTGATGCCGCCTGTCTCGTTCAGCATCGTGAAATAGGCGAGCATGGTCTTCGGGAAGCTCGCATAGATCGACGCCGGTCCGCTGTAGGGCGCATTGGCGCCGAGCAGGATCTCGGTGTCGCTGACCCCGGGACCATAGGCCTTCTGGGCGTTCGCTGTTCCGAGCGCGCCGGTGAGCGCGAACGCCCACACGGCAAGCGTGACGATTGGCTTCCGCATCTTCCCCTCCCATGACGCCCTCTTTCGCGGGGCTCGTTGATCCCTACGGCGGTGCCTCAAGGGCTTTACCCGTCGCGTTGGCTGTGTAATAATAGACCGTCTGTCCGGATTATCAACTGAAATCTCCGGGCGGCGTATCGGCTTCACGCATGACGGAAACAACCGCAGGCGCGCGCGGCCGCATGGCGGTGAGGAGGAAACATGAAGCTGACGCAGGCGCTCATCTCGGCGGTGCAGTTGCGCAAGGATGCGCCCGGCACCATCCATGCGGGACGGTCGCGAAGCTGGAAGGAGATCGGCCGCCGCGTCGCCTGCGTCGCGGGCGGACTGCGGCGGCTCGGCGTCGAGGCCGGCGATCGCGTTGCGATCCTTGCGCACAACAGCGACCTCTATATCGAGGCGCTCTATGCCATCGCCTGGGCCGGTGCGGTCGCAGTGCCGCTCAACACACGCTGGGCGGTCGCCGAGAATGCCTATGCGATCGACGATTCCACGCCAAAGCTGTTGCTGGTCGACAAGGCCTTTGCCGAGATCGCATCAAGCCTGCGTGGCGCGAAATCACTCACCGCGATGGTCTATCTGGACGAGGGACAGGTTCCCGACGGCATGCAGGGCTATGACGAGCTTGTTGCGAACGCGCCGATCGAGGATGCCTGCGGCGCCTACAACGACCTCGCAGGCATCTTCTACACCGGCGGCACCACCGGCTTTCCCAAGGGCGTGATGCTGTCGCACGCCAATATCATCTATGAATCGCTGGTCTGGATCTATGCGCTGCGATTCCGCGAGGACACGCGGTATCTGCACTCGGCCGGCATGTTCCATCTGGCCGGCACCTCGCCGATGATCGCGCTCACGCTCGTGGGCGGCACCCATGTCACGATCCCGAAATTCGAGCCTGAGCTCGCGATGAAGACGATCGCCGAGCACAAGGTAGATTACTGCCTGTTCGTGCCGACCATGCTCAACATGATGCTCAATCATCCGTCCTTCGGCACGTACGATCTGAGCAGCGTCAGGGATTGCGAGTATGGCGCCTCGCCGATGCCGGATGCGCTGCTGGTCAAGCTGATGCGCGTGCTGCCGAGCTGGCGCTTTCACCAGGGCTACGGCATGACCGAGAGTGCGGCGCTGGCGACAATCCTGCCGTGGGAGTACCACGCGCTGGAAGGACCGCTGGCGGGAAAGCGCAAATCGGCAGGGCGGGCGGCGCCGGGCGTCGAAGTCCGCATCATCGATCTCGCGGGCAACGAAGTGCCGCGCGGCACGGTCGGCGAGATCGCGATCCGCGGCGCCGGCGTGATGCTCGGATACTGGCGCAAGCCGGAAGAGAGCGCGCGGGTGCTGCGCAACGGCTGGCTGCACACCGGCGACGGCGCCTGGATGGACGAGGATGGTTTCGTCTATATCGTCGATCGCCTGAAGGACATGATCGTCTCCGGCGGCGAGAACGTCTATTCCGGCGAGGTGGAGAACGCCATCTTCCAGCACGAGCAAGTCAGGGAATGCGCCGTCATCGCGGTGCCCGATCCGCAATGGGGCGAGGCGGTGCACGCGATCGTCGTGCCGAAGGACGGCGCACGGCTCGATTCCGACATGGTGATCGCGCATTGCCGCACCCTGATCGCGGGCTACAAGTGCCCGCGCTCGGTCGACATCCGTCTTGAACCGTTGCCGCTGACCGGCTCCGGCAAGATCATGAAGTCGGCGCTGCGCGAGGAGAAGTGGCAGGGCTATACGAGGTCGGTCAATTGATGCAGGACGTTGCCAAACGATCCGATGATGTGTCGGCCGCGCCGGAGGCTGTTCGTCCGGTCGCGGTCAATGACGACGCGGTGCGCACGGCGCTCGCGCAGCATCTGTCGCGGATCTCCGGGAGCCGGACGGAGATCACGAGCTTCGGCCGCAAGTCGTCCGGCTTCTCCTGGATCACCTATGCTTTCGTGGCGCGCTCTGCGGCTGAAGGGGATCGCAAGCTGATCCTGCGCGTCGGTCCGCCGAACGGGCTGTTTGCGCCTTACTCGGTGCTGCCACAGGTCTATGCGCTGCAGTCGCTCGCCGGCAGCGGCGTGCCGGTTCCGGCGCTGGTGTCATCAGAACAGCATGGCGCCGAGATCGGCTTTCCGTTCTTCATCTGCGCGCATGTCGAGGGCGACGTCCCCGCACCCTGGGCGGCGAGCGAGCTCGATCCGGACCACAAGCGCGCGATCGCCCGGCAGTTCGTCGAAATCCTGGCGTCGCTGCATCGGATCGACCCAGGCGCAACCGCATTCGCATCGCTGCAACAAGGCGGGCGACGCGCCGAAGTTTGCGCGATCGCCGGCTGGCGTGCGTCGCTGGCGCGTCCGACGGCGCGCTATTATCCGCTGCTCGATTGGGGCGGACACTGGCTTGAGGACACCTGCCCGCAGCCGCCATGCCGCACCATCGTTCATGGCGACTACCGGATCGGGAACTTCATCGAGCGCAGTGGCCGGATCGTTGCCATTCTCGATTGGGAGCTCACTCACCTGGGCGATCCCCATGAGGATCTGGCTTGGGCGATGATGCCGACCTTCAATGCCAGGAGCCGGAAGCTCTATGGCGTCCTCGAGCGGGCGGAGGTGATCGATCTCTATCAACGAGCCTCCGGCATTGCGGTCTCGGACAAGAGCCTCGCCTTCTACGAGGCATATGCGCTGTATCAGGCGGCGGCGATCCAGATGTGTGCGGTGCGCGCCTTCGAGGTCGATCGCTTCAACGACATGCGCCTCGCCGTGATGGCGAGCCAGATGCCCTCGATCGTGCGGGCCTTCGAGCGCGCATTGGAGGCCGCGGCATGAGTGCATCCTTCGAGCGGCTGATCGACGGCATTATCGATGCCCTGCAAAGCCATGTCGTGCCGAACAGCAACGACGATTTCGTCCGCGGGCAGGTGTTCTCCGCCATCTATGCGCTGAACGGGCTGAAGCTCGCGGCCGACTGGAAGGCCGGGCCGCTGCTGGAGCAGGTGCGTCTGCAGGACGATACTCTTGCTGCGGTCAAACGATTGGCGGACGGCATGGCGCATCCGGAGATTCCCGCGACGCCGCGCCTCACGAGCGACATCTCCGACGCTGCCGCGATCGAGGCCTTGCGCGACGAAGGCGACCGGCGGCTGGGGCAGCTTCTGCTTTGGGCGAGCGGCGCGGACGCGCGCGCAGCCAATCGCGATCTCGCGGCTGGGATCGAGCGCCTGCTGCGGCGTGCGACCTGCGACCAGCTCAAGATCGAGCTTGCGACGACGCCGAAGTCGATGCTGCAGCAGATCGCAGGCGGCGAGCGCGACGGTGGCGTGGCACAGGGCTGAGACGGTTGCGTCGCCGTCCACCGGGGATTGCATCGTTGCACGCTGCTCCGGAACCAGCCGCGGTGTTTGCAAAGGAGCTTGCCGGCCCGCCGCGTACGTGTTATTCATTGACCGAACGGTCGTTCGGATTATTATTGACGGCCGGTGAAGGCATCCGCGGCAAGCGGCCGGCGAGGGAGACGGAGCGATGAACATGATGACCGGCGTCTCGCCATGGGAGCGGCTGATCCGGCCCGACCGGGTGCACGGATCTCTGTACACCGATCCTGAGATCTTCGAGGCCGAGCTCAAGAACATCTGGTACCGGACCTGGGTCTATGTCGGGCACGAGAGCGAGGTACCGAACGCCAACGACTACGTCGTCAAGTCGATCGGCCCGCAATCCGTGATCATGACGCGCGACGAGCAGGGCAAGGTCAATCTGCTGCTCAACCGCTGCTCGCATCGCGGCAACCAGGTCTGCTCTTTTGAGCGCGGCAATGCGCGCTCGTTCACCTGTCCGTTCCACTCCTGGACCTTTGCCAATGACGGCCGCCTGGTCGGCTATGCCTTCCCGGACGGTTACGAGGGGCAGGACAAGGCGCAGCTCGCGCTCGGGCGGGTGACACGCGTCGAGTCCTACCGCGGCTTCGTGTTCGGCTCGTTCGCGGCCGATGGCCCGACCCTGAAAGAGCATCTCGGCGGCGCGCC
>NZ_JACMYP010000042.1 GCF_020889705.1 Bradyrhizobium altum
ACCCTCAGCCGCAACGGCGCGTGCCATGCGCCGCTCGCGGTGCCCTCGAACTGCGTCGGACCCGCACCGGCTGCGACCGCGCGGTCAAGCCCAAGCAGCGCCAGCAGCGCATTGCCCTCGCTGGCGGAGAATTTCGCTTCGGCCGTGACGTCGCTGTTGCGAAGTGCGTCGAAATCCAGCGCACGGATCGCAGCTACCGGCGGCGTCGCCGAGATCACCGTATTGCCCTTGAGTTGCGGCGTGTCGAGATCGACCGTCGCGCGCGCGCTGACACGATCGGCGGCCTTGCCTTTGCCGAGGTCGAGCGCGAGCCTGGCACGGACCGGACCGGTATCCGCACGCAGCACGCCGAGCCGTGCGGCAAGCGCCGGCGCGAACGGCTGAACCACAGCGGTCAACCGGCCAAGCGACGCGGCGGTCGCATCGACGGCGAGCTTGCCGGTCGAATTGGCGCGATCGAAATTGCCGCTGCCGTCAAGAGTGACATTGTCGGGCTGACCGATCCTGATGCGCTCGAGCACGATGTTCTTCGGGCTGTAGGCGAGCTTCGCGAGCAGCGGCCGCAATTCCTGCCCCGAGGAGATCGCGCGCCCGACATCGAGCGACAGCTGCGCCTCGTCCGGCCATTCGGCTTGCGGGCCGGCCAGCGAGCGGATGAATGTCGCGGTCGCATCGAGATCGAGCCGCTCGGCCTTCAACTGCGCCTCGACCTTCGAGCCGCTCGTCGCCTCGCGATGCACAACCGCGACACGGCCTTCGACCGTGCCGCTCTCGATTTCCGCCTTCATCGCGTCGATCGAAAAACCGGCCGGCGACACCGTGACGTCGCCGCGCAATCGCAGCGGCTTCTGGCTGCGGTAGGCGATGTCGCTGCGCCCCTGCAGCCAGCTCATCAATGTATCGGGGTCGGACGATTCGATGTTGAGCGCGGTCTTGAAGCTGTTCGAGGCTCCCCCTTGTGCGCTGGCGCCGCTCATCGAGACCCGCGTCGATCCCGGCGCGCGAAACTCCAGTCGGCGCACGGTCCATGATTTCGCATCCGATTGCAGCTCTGCCGAGACGTCCTGCAACGGGCGGCCGCCGAGCATGATCTGTTCGGAGGTGAGCTCCACCTGCGCCGGGATCGGGCTTTGCGGAAGGCCCGACAACACCGCGCGCATCGCCGGCAGCACGCGCACCGGCTCGACATTGCCGTTGTTGGCGTCCTTGGCGCCATCCTTGGCGGCGAACTTGTCGCCATCGAGCTGTCGTGCCGAAAGCGCGGCGCGCAGCAGCGGCGAGGCGCCGAACCGGAGATCGCCATTTCCTGCGAGCTTCAATGCGCGGTCCTCGCCGCCATAGCTCACTTCGACCTGGTCGAGACGTGCCGCCGAATAGTCCGATTTGACCTTGGCCGTGATCCGCCAGGGCGGCATATCGCTGCCGCCGCGCTGGCCAGGCGTGCCCGCCAGCGCCACGCTCCCCTCGAACCGCGGTGCGCGGGCCTCGAAGGTCAGGATGCCGTCGAGATCGGCCGACACCGGCCGCTGGCCGGGATCGATGTTGAAGTGCAGGCGGGTGCCGCTGCCGTCGGCGCTTTGCCCCGAGGAAATCCGGAACGGGTAGCGGTTGCCGTCGAACATGAAATTGCCGTCGCCGCGGACTGCGCCGGCAAGCGAGCGAACATCGCCGCTGAAGGCTATGTCGTTCAGCTCGAGCGTGCTGCTGCTTGCGGCATCGTGCAGTGCGATGCGGCCGGTCAGATTGAGGCGGTCGATCGCCAGCGAAGCCAGGTTGAAGCTCCCGCTCGACGGCGACCAGTCGATCCGCCCTTTCGGATCGAGCCCGAGATCGAGCGACACGCCGTTGATGGTGAGTTCGTTCGCGCGCCATTCGCCGCGCATCAGCGAGCTCAGGCTGAGCTCGACGTCGAGATTGGTGGCGCGGACCTTGCCACGGTCGTTGGCGCCGCCGACAGTGACGTTTTTCAACCGCAGCGACGGCGCAGGCAGCAGACGCGCGTCGAGATTGCCGGCAACACGAACCGGCATGCCGATGATCTTGGACGCCTCCGTCTCGAACTGCGGCTTGAACTGGTTCCAGTCAACGAAATACGGACCGACCAGCGCGGCCACCAGCGCAAGAATGAAGGCGATTGCCAGGCCGAGCAGCGTCGTCTGCACGGTGTCTCCCTTTGAGCCCGCTCCGCGGCAGCCTCCTTATGCTGAACCCTTTGCCAACCCTTGGCCGGAGCAACCCAAATATAGAGACAAGTATGGCGAAGTCACAGCGGCATTACCGCTGCGACGTCAGGCGGATGACGGTTTTCCGCTCAAGCGTGCGTGCACACCGGCCGTCGCGGCAGGGTTACTGCCCTGCCGCGCGTCCGGGATGTCACCAGCTCGCAGGGAGCCGCTTCAGCCCGCGCAGCACGAAGGTCGGCCGCCACTCCGGATTTTCCGCGTCATCGAGCCGCAGGTCGGGGATCCGGCGCAGCAGCGTCGAGATCGCGATCTCGGCCTCGATCCGCGCCAGCTGGGCACCGAGGCAGAAGTGGATGCCGCCGCCGAACGACAAAGGCTTCACATTCGGCCGCTGGATGTCGAGCTTCTCGGGATGGTCGGGATAGACCGCCTCGTCGTGGTTGGCCGAGCCCAGCAGGCACAGCACGCTCTCGCCCTTCGGGATGCGCTTGCCGCCGAGATCCTCGATGTCCTCCAGCGCGACGCGGCCGGTCAGCTGCACCGAGGAATCGTAGCGCAGGAATTCCTCGATCGCATTGGTGATCAGGCCGGGATTGGCCTTCAGCAGCGCGAGCTGGTCCGGGTTGCGGAACAGCGCGAGCAGGCCGTTGCCGATCAGGTTCACGGTGGTCTCATGGCCGGCGCCGAACAGCAGGATGATGTTGGCGGTGAGCTCCTCGTTGGTGAGCTTCTGGCCGTTCTCCTCGGCCTGCACCAGTTGCGTGGTGAGGTCGTCACCGGGCTGCTTGCGGCGCAGCTCGAACAGCTGGTGGAAATACATCGCGGCCATCGCGTTGCCGGCGTTGCCCTGCTTGATCTCTTCCGCCGTCAGCGGCACCGGCTCGAGCAGGCGTCCGCCGTCGCGCGAGCCGTTGTAGAAGGCATCGCGATGCTCCTCGGGGATGCCGAGCATGTCGCAGATGATCGTCACCGGCAGACGGAACGCGAAATCCTCGATCAGGTCCATCTTTCCCTGCGGAACGATGCGGTCGAGCGTCTCATCCACGACGTGCTGGATGCGCGGACGCATGTCCTCGACCCGGCGCGCAGTGAACGCCTTGACGACGAGGCCGCGCAGGCGGGTGTGGTCGGGCGGGTCCTGCTGCAGCATCCAGTGGCTCATGCTGCGGATGACCGGCTCCTCCATGATCTTGGGGCCGTAGCGGCGGATCGAGCGCTCGACGTAATCCTTGCCGAACCGCTTGTCGCGCAGCACGAGGCTGGCTTCCGCGTGACGGCTGGCGACGAAGGCGCCGTGCGCGTTGACATGCATCGGGTCGAGGCGGCGTAGCCGCTCATAGTACGGATAGGGATTGCGAATGAATTCGGGCGCCAGTGGATTGAAAAGCGGCTCGCCGCTGGCCGGCTGAACTTGCTCGTTCATGGTGACCTCGTTCGTGCGCTACGCCGGTGCCTGCACTCTGGCGCGCCTTGGTGTCATCCTCAAGACCGCACCAACACGGGTGCGACCATTCTGGTTTTGGCAACTCTGGTTATAGTAACCGCAAATGCAACTCGATACACTCTTGTATCGAGTTGCATTCTGCCCTAAAATGCGCAGATGTCAAGGGTTCGAACCAGACCGACACGGGACGACACCTGCGAGAAGCTGTTCGAGGCGGCGGCGCGGGTGTTCGAGGAACAGGGAATCGGCGGCGCCAGCATCGAGGCGATCGCGGCTGCGGCGGGTTTCACGCGCGGCGCCTTCTACTCGAACTTCAAGAGCAAGGACGAGCTGATCTTCGCGATGCTCGAGGATCACGTCGAGCAATCGATCCGGCGCAATCTCGATTTGCTCGCCAAGCACAAGGACCTGGCCGACTTCCTGGAGGCATTGCGCACCGTGGACCGCGGCCGGCAGGATCCGCTCGGCCGCTCGCCTCTCCTGCATATGGAGATGATCCTGTTCGTGGCGCGCGCCGAGAAGCGCCGGCCCGAACTCGCCAAGCGCCTGCGCGCGCGGCGCAAGCTGATCGCCGACATCGTCGAGACCGCGCAGAAGAATAGCGGCAGGAACGCCAGACTCAATCCGGACTGGACCGGCGCGATCGTGCTGGCGCTGGAAGATGGTTTCCGCCTGCACCGCCTGATCGATCCGGAGACCACGCCCGCCGACAGTTGCCTGCGCGCGATTACCGACCTGCAGCGGGCAATCGGCGTTTCATCCGCCTGATGTGTCAGGCCGCGCTGGCGGCCTTGTGCATCTGGCCGGCGACGGCGCGGACCTTGCGCGGCGAAGCCTGCCAGATCGCGAACGCCGACAGCAGGCTGACGGCAATGCCGAGCAGGAACGCGCTGGTATAGCTGCCCGAGAGATCGTAGAGCTGGCCTGTGATCCAGGGGCCGGCGGCTCCGCCGGCGAGCGCGGCCAGCATCACGGTGCCGAAAATGCTGCCGTATTGCTTGCCCTGGAAGATCTCGAGCACCACCGGTCCCATCACCGATGTCAGGCCATAGCCGAGTGCGCCCTGCGTGAAGACCATGAGATAGATCAGCGCCATGCTCGGCCAGTATTTCAAGGCGGCGAGCGCGGCGAAGCAGATCACGAAGCCCAAGCACGAGATCGCCCACACCCATTCTCGTCCGATGCGATCGGAGAGATGCCCGAGCCAGATCTGGCCGGGAATGCCGAGCAGGCTGACGACGCCCAGCGCCCAGACGCCGACATTGGAGCTGAAGCCGATGTCGAGCAGGAATTTGGTCTGGTGCACCTGCACCGCATACCAGATGTACAGGCCGCAGAAATAGCCGGTCGCGATCCACCAGAACCGCGCGGTGCGCAGCGCACGCGACAGCGTCCAGTCGGTGCCGGCCCACACCGGATCGACGATGTTCGATGCCGGCCTGGGCGACGTCGCCGTCGGCGCCGCATCGCCGTCCGGCTGCAGGCCGATGTCCTCCGGCTTCTTGTGCAGCAACAGGTTGATCGGCGCGAGCACGACCAGCACCACGATCCCCATTGCTGTGCAGGCGGTGCGCCAACCGGTGTGCTCGATCATGTGCTGCACCCATGGCAGCAGCGTCACCGAGCCGATGCCGACACCGGCGAAGGCGAGCCCGATTGCGAGGCCACGGCGGCGGATGAACCAGTTCGGCACGAACAGCGATTGGCCGGAATAGCCGAGGCAGACGCTGCCGGAACCAACCAGCACGCCGATGGTGAGATAGAGATGCCAGGGTTGCGTCGTCAGCGGCGCCAGCAGCAGGCCGGAGCCCATCAAGAGCACACCGAGCTCCATCACCGCACGCGGACCGCTGCGGTCCATCAGCCGGCCGATCAGCGGGCTCGCGATCGCGGAAGCGACAAAGCCGAACGAGAATGCGCCCGCGGTGACGCCGCGCTCCCAGCCGAATTCGGAGATGATCGGCGGATAGAACAGCGAGAATGCCGTCCGCGCGTTGACGCCGATCGCCATGGTGACGAAGGTCACCGCGACGATGACCCAGCCATAGAAGAAGGGAAGTCGCATGGGGGTCTGAGTTGCCAGGGTTAGAGGACGAATATCTGTTTCAGCCCGCGCCCCGCTGACGGTCAAGCCCCATCGACCGATAAAGTGGCTTCAAGCGAGTGTATTCCATCAGGCCGCGTCAATTTGCTCAAATCAACCGCCGGACTGTGTGAAGCAATTCATAGACAGTCAGGCCCAGAGCGGCAGACTTGCGCGCGATGTCGATACCTCGGCCATGTCAGCTGACTTTCCGTTGCCTGCCGGAATTCCGAGCACGCTCCATCGGACGACCAGCAGCAGTGGATACGACGATGGCGATCGCGCCAGCGGTAACGCCGCGCTCCCGGCCAAACTCGCCCATGATCGGCGGGAAGAAGGGAGAAACACCATTCCCGCATTGACGCAATCAAAGGTGACGAGTTTCTCCGCGACGATGATCCAGCCATGAAGTCAAGGGGCGCAGTTGCGTTGCATGCTCAAGGCGCGAATGGCTGCATGGCTCGCACCGCCCCCATTTCGCGATTGCGCATCCGCGAACAAAGGTTGCAAACATCATACTGTACCAGCCCACTCGGTTCGCATACCCATCCGGATGGAGCCTTCCTTTATGATCTTGATGAAGATATTCTTTTCGCGTTGGTGTCCCGTACTTTGTGCCAGATTTTAGTCGCGTATCAGTAAATTTTGCAGAAGTATCAATAATATGATGCCCCCATCGGTCCCGGAAGTTCGCCGACGCCTTGCGGCAATCCTTGCGGCAGACGTGGTCGGGTATACGCGCCTGATGGAGGCGCATGAGGAAAACACCCATACCCGGCTGATGCGATTGCGCTCGGAAGTCCTCGACCCGGGCGTCACGGCGCAAAACGGTAGGATCATCAAGAATACCGGCGACGGCTTCCTTGCAACCTTCGATACCGCGCGCGACGCGACGCGGTGTGCCCTCTCGCTGCAGGAAGCTCTGGCCGTGAATACAGCCGGGATGCCCGCTGACGAGCGCATCAGCTTTCGCATAGGGCTGAACGCCGCGGATATCATCGTTGAAGAAGATGACGTCTATGGCGAGGGCGTGAACATCGCGGCGCGCCTTCAGAACTATGCGCAAGCGGGCGGCGTCGTGGTTTCGGGAGCCGTTGCGGAGCAGATCGGGCAGGACCTGGACGTCAGCGTGATTGATCTTGGCGATCTGCATCTTCGCAATATGGGTCGGCCTGTCCGCGTGTATGCGCTCCACCGACCCATGCAGCCCGCGAAGCTTGTTGGCGAAGCCCCGGTGGGCTCGGAACCTCGTCCCTCGATTGCCGTTCTGCCGTTCCGAATGAACCTGGCCACCCCGGAAGAAGGGTATTTCGCCGATGGTGTTGTCGACGACATCATTCGCGGCCTTGCCGGGCTCAAGGAGCTTTTCGTCGTATCACGCGGGTCCAGCCTTGGCTTTAGCGGCCGCAATATTGACGTGCGCGAGATCGGGCGTCGGCTCGGGGTTCGCTATGTCCTCTATGGAGGGATTCAGAGGACGATGACCTCGGTCCGTATCGTGACCGAGCTCAGCGACGCCGAGTCGGGCGAAGTCATTCGTTCGGATTTGCACGAAGGCGACCTTCGCGAACTCTTTGCGCTTCAGGATCGGATCGCCATCAATGTTGTAAGACAAATCGCGCCGCAGGTTCGCGAGCGCGAGCTGATGCGATCGATGCGCAAACACCCGCAGAACCTGACCGCCTACGATCTCGTGTTGCAGGCGCTCGATTTGTTGTACCGGATGGACTACGATTCCTTTTCCAAGGCGCGGGGCCTGCTCGAGCAAGCCATTTCATACGACCCTAATTTTGCGTTGGCCTATTCCTACGTCGCGCTGTGGTATGTGTTCCGGATCGGGGAAATGGGATCGCCGGATCCCGAGGGTGATGTCGTCGCCGGTGCGCGATATGCCAAGGAGGCTATCGAACGAGGCGGCGACGACGCATTCGCGTTGGCGGTGTATGGTCACGTCCAGTCATTTTTGCTGCATGACTTTCAAAGCGCAAGGATTGCCCTCGACCGCGCTATTGCCGCCGGCCCGAGTTCAGCCATGGCCTGGACCATGGCGAGCGCAACATCCGGCTTTCTTGGTGACGGCCCTGCCGCCCTGCGCCAAGGTGAGCAGGGCGTCCGGCTCTCGCCGCTCGACGCGCGCTCGTTCTGGCACGAGGGATTGTTCGCCCAGGCTCACTACGTGAATGGCGACTATGAGCAGGCATTGGAGTGGGTGCGCGGCGCACTGAACCGTAACGGACTTATTCGCTTCAATCATCGCTTGCTCATCGTCACGCTCGGCGCCTTGGGCCGTCGTGAAGAAGCAGCGGAGGCGGCACGCCGCTACCTGGAAATTCAACCAGGATTCCGTATTTCGTCCTACGCGCCACGCTGCCCGTTTCGTGGCGAGGCGTTGGAAACCTGGCTCGGCCACCTGCGATCGGCGGAGCTTCCTGATTGACTGGTATTGCTGACGACAACTGCCAAACAAGGGAGAGACGTCAATGACAGGCAACACGGGTAACACGGGCAATACCGGAAATACCGGAAACACCGGCAATACGGGAAACACCGGCAACGTCGGAGGGGGTGGTTGGTTTATTTCGGACCGCGTCGACTTGCCGTTCGTCACAAGGCTCGACCCCTCGGGCACCGACGAGCTAGGCAGCCTGCGGCGGACGCCGCCGGCGCATTTCGGCAGCCGACAATGGTCTGCAAACTGGTATGCGTGGCGTGTCCTGCATCAGTTCATCGCGAATGTCCCCGGCTGGGCAGCGACCGTCGACGCCGACGCCACCCTCACGCAGATCCGGAACGACCTGGTCGCCGACTATACCGCGCAAATAGACAACCTTGTGCTCGCCGCGCGGGATGAACGGCCGGATGCAATGGGCCTGATCCTCTCGCAGGACGTTGAATTTTTCACGGATTTCCTGGCTGTGCTGACCGCGAGGCCCGGCTCGCATACGCAAACCTGGCGCCTGTTGAATATCGCGAGTTTGATTGGGTCCTTTGCGGCATTGTATTTCAAGGACAAGTACGATTTGCCTCGGCCGTCGCAGATTTGTCCCGCATTGCTGCCACCGATCCAGGTCCCCGGCCACTCATCCTGGCCAAGCGGGCATTCCACCCAGGCGCATTTCATGAAGAACTGCATGCTCAGGGTGTTCGCCGCGACGGCGATGTCTGCGGCTGACCAGGCCGTATGGAAATCCGACCTGTCGATTCTGGCGGATTCGATCGCCAGAAACCGCGAGATTGCCGGCGTGCATTATCCGAAGGATTCAGAAGGCGGCGCCAGAATCGCCGATCTGCTGGATACCGTCATTCTGACGCCAGCCATCGTGCCGATGTTTGACAGCGCCATCACGGCTGCCGCAGGCGAATGGCAATGAGCATCCGGGACGGGCGGAGCCCCACATACGACATCGAAGGCCTGAAGAAGGTCATCAAGAATTCGACGACCAGCGTTCTTCCTCCCACCGGATTTCGCACGATGGTCGCCTCGCAGGACGAGTTGAAGGCGCTCGGTTTTCCACGACGGCCGGACCCGGTGCTGCAGCCGGCCGAGTATGCATTCTGGCAGAAGATGTTTAGTCCGACAGTGGCGTTCGAGGCCTTCGATTTCCAAGTGCTCTCCCCTGTCACCGCGGGCCTCCGCCGATCTTTCGACCAATCGCCGCGGCGGGAAAGCAGCCTCAACTGGTCCGGTGCCTACATCACGCCGAGGGATGGAACCGTATTCTCGTCGGTCTGGGGGAAGTTTCAGGTGCCGACGCCAACCCAGCCGGCGAGCGGCCGGGCCAGCGAAAGATATCACAGTTCGACGTGGATCGGCTTTGATGGACAACGTCGGTACTACCGATCGACGCTGCCGCAAATTGGTACCGCGCAGAACATCGACCCTGCCATGGGCGCGGGCAGCCCAACGACGTCGTTCTTCGCGTGGTGGCAATGGTGGGTCAGGGGCGACCCCGCCCAAGCGCATCCCATCACGCTCGTGTCACCGAAGATTCATGCCGGCGATCTGATCATGTGCCTCATGCAGGTGGCGCCCGATCGCACCGGGGTGTCGTTCGTGATCACGAACCTCACGACCAGTCGCTCCGTGCAGTTCTTTCAAACCGCGCCTCTGACGCAACTGGGGCAACCCTTCAAGATTCCCGGCGCAACGACGGAATGGGTGATGGAGAGGTCGGCCCTCCCGGGAAATCCAACTCCGCTGCAGCTCCCGGACTACGGCACGGTGGTTTTCCACGACTGCGGCGCGTCCGCAATCAACATGGATAGCGGAGCGATGGTCGAGCGCAATCTCTCCGGCGCGAAGCTCATCGACATGTACGTCGTCGTGAAGGAGAACCCGGAAAGGACCGAGAAGCCTTCCATTGCGAAGCCAATCGATTCGACGGAGTTCCTCACCTACTTCCGCTAGCAAGCGTTCGACCCTGCGGGACTCCGCGCCGAAGACATCGGAACGACCACCCTACGCCAGCGCGTGGCTTTCATGGCCGAAATAAGCGCGCTCGAGCCGGCGCGCGAGGTCGCCCTCGCCGGTCACGGCCTCCAGCGCGATCGTCCCCTGCACCAACGCGTAGACCCGATCGGCGCACGCCAGCGCCTTCTCGAGCAGCTGCTCGACCAGCAGCACCGAGGTGCCCTGCTCGCGCAACCGGCCGATGACGTTGAGGACGCGATCGACCAGCACCGGCGACAGTCCCGCGGAGGGCTCGTCGAGCATCAACAGCCGCGGCCGGCGGACCAGGCCCTGCGCCACCGTCAACATCTGCTGCTGCCCGCCCGACAGTGCGCCGCCGCGCTCGTGCCGCTTCTCGGCGATCTCGGGGAAGAACGACAGCGCCTCCTCGATCCGCGCGGCGCGTTCAGCGCGCGGCAGGTCGTAGCCGGCGAGCAGCAGATTGTCGGTCACAGAGATCTGCGTGAACACGCGATGGCCTTCGATCACATGCACGAGCCCGGCACGCGCGGCATCGCGCGGCGTGGCGTTGGTCATGTCGCGTCCGCCGAACCGCACTTGCCCGGCATTGACCGGCAACAGACCCGACATCGCGCGCAGCAGCGTGGTCTTGCCGGCACCGTTCGGACCGAGCAATGCGACGACCTCGCCGGCGGAAATCGTCATGTCGATGCCGTGCAGCACGCGGATCTTACCGTAGCCGGACTCCAGCGCGCGCACGTCAAGCAGAGGTTCAGCCGCCGAGGTAAGCACTGACGACCTCCTTGTGGACGCGGATCTCCGCCGGCGTTCCCGCAGCCAGCGTGCGGCCGAGATTGAGCACGGTGACCTGGTGACAGATATCGAAGATCAGGTCGGCATGATGCTCGACCAGCAGCACGCCGGTGCCGCGGGCGCAGACCGCCTTGATCAGGGTCGCCAGCCGCTCGATCTCGTCGTTGGAGAGGCCCGCCGCGGGCTCGTCGAGCAGCAGGAAATCCGGATCGAGCATCAGGGCGCGCGCGATCTCGATGAAGCGCAGCTCGCTGTGCTGCAGACGGTCGGCGCGCACATCGGCGAGCGCCTCGAGGCCGACGACACCGAGCAGCGCGCGGGCCTTTGCGGCGAGCATGCGCTCATCGGCGCCGCTGCGCGGCAATGCGAGCATCGTCTCAACGAAGTTGGCCCTACCCTCGATCGAGCCGCCGATCATGACGTTCTCCAGCACCGAGGCTTCGCCGATCACGCGTGGCGTCTGGAAGGTGCGCGCGATGCCGCACGCCGCACGGCTGACCGGCTGGCCCGCGGGCAAGACTGCGTCGCCGAGCGTCATGCTGCCGGCCTTCGCGCCGTAATAGCCCGAGATCACGTTCAGCGTCGTGGTCTTGCCGCTGCCGTTCGGACCGATCAGGCCATGGATCTGGCCGGGTGCGACATCGAGGTCGAGGCCGTCGATCGCCTTCACATTGCCGAAGCTGAGCGCGATGCCGCGCAGTTGCAGCGTCCTGCCGCCGTTGCGCCGGCGCACGATGTCGGCGAGCGCGGCCGGGCGCGGAACGATGGCACGGTTGCTGGCGAGCGGACGGCGGTTGCGGAAATCGAGCAGCGCCGCGATGCCGCCGGGCATCACCAGCACGATCAGCAGCAGCAGCACCGCGTAGAGAAAGGTCGACCAGGCCGCGAGCGGCGCGGCGATCTCCGGCAGGATGGTCAGAATGATGGTACCGAGCATCGGTCCGAGGATCGAGCCGCGGCCGCCGATCAGGATCGCGATGAAGAACAGCACCGAGAGATCGAAGGTGAAGGCATCGGGCGTGATGTAGGTTTGCAGGGTCGCGAACAATCCGCCGGCGATTGCCGCCAGCGCCCCGGCGAACAGGAAGATCGCGATCAGCATGTTCGGCTTGGAGATGCCGCTGGCTTCGGCGGCGACCTCGGCGTCGCGCACCGCGATCAAGGCGCGGCCGAACCGGCTGCGCGCGACATTGGCGCTCATCCAGGTGGTGAACGCGGCAAACGCGATGCAGAGGCCATAGAAGCCCCACGGCGTGTTGAACGGCGCCGGGAATTCCGGACCGGTAATGCCGATGCCGCCACCGGTCACGCTCTGCCAGGCCAGCGCGATCTGGGTCACGATGGTCGCAAAGCCGAGCGTCGACATCGCGAAGTAGAAGGTGCGCAGACGCAAGGCCGGCAGCCCGACGATGACGCCGAAGATCGCGCCGATGAGGCCTGCGACCGGCAAGGCGGCAAACACCGGAATCGCCGGCATCACGTTGCCGGCGACCAGCACGCTGGTCGTGTAGGCGCCGAGCGTCAGCAGCGCGACATAACCGATCGCGAGATGCCCCGCGAAGCCGACGACGAGATTGAGGCCCGACACCAGCACCCAGTAGATCGCGGCGCGGGTGCCGATCAGCACCCAATAGTCGTTGCTGACGAAGGGCAGCAGCACCGCTACGACCAAGATACCGATGAACGGCAGGATGTGCGGCAGCGCCGCGCGCCAGGCGCCGCTGTCGGTTCGGGGCGGCGCGGCTGCGACCGAGGTCATCACACCCTCCGCGCGGTGGAACTGCCGAACAGTCCCTGAGGAGCTGCGAGCAACACCACGATGAACAGCGTGAACACCGCGACCGAGGAGAAGATACCGCCGACCAGGAAGTTCGCCGCCTGCTGGAACAGGCCGAGCGCCAGCCCGCCGATGATCGCGCCTCGGTTGTTGCCGAGCCCGCCCAGCGCCACCGGCACGAAGCCGTAGAAATTCAGCAGCGCGCCATTGGCGAAGAAGGCGAGCAGCAACTGCCCGCCGGAGAATCCGGCGATGCCGCCGACCACACCGGCAAGCGCGTAGCTTGCGACGCGCAGATTGCGCTCCGGCAGGCCGAGCGCCCGCGCCGCGAAATTGTCCTCCGCGATGGCCAGGAACGCGCGGCCGACCAGGGTGCGGCGGTAGAGATACTCAAGGCCGATGATGGTGACGGCGCAGGCGGCGACCGGCAGCCAGAATTTCTCGTCCCAAACGCCCTCGCCGAATCCTGCGATGCGCGGGAACGGTTGCGGCTCGGTGCCCCATTTGATCGCGGTGACCTGCTGGATCATCAGCGCGACCGCCAGGGTCGAGAGCACGTAGAGATGCTGGTCGAGGCTCTTGAGCACCGGCCGCACCGCGACGAATTCGGTGATGATCCCGATCACCGCACAACAGAACAGCGTCAGCACGAAGCCGACACCGATCGGCAGGCCGAGCTTCAGCGTAAACATCGAGCCGAACACGCCTCCCAGCATCGCGAGCTGGCCGGCGGTGAAGCTCATCACCCGCGAGGTCGAGAACATCGTGTTGTAGGTGACGCCGACCAGCGCGTAGATCGCGCCCGCCGCGAGACCGGATGCAAGGATCGAGGCCAGCATCGGCTGCGCCCTCGCCCTGCTATGTGTATCCCGGCGCCAGCGCGAAGGTGCCGTCCTTGGCGGTCGAGGCTTCCGACATCACGATCTCTTCGGTCAGATAGCCGTTATGCTGGGTCGGCGAGAAGCGGTAATTGCCGAAATAGCCGCGATAGGTCGACAGCGAGTTCCAGTAGTTGACGATGCCGGCGCTGTCGGTCGAGCCGCTTTCCGCGACCGCCTTGGCGATCAGCTCGATGCAATCGATGCCGCCGGCGATCCACCACAGCAGCGTGTCGTTCAGCGCGATGTTGGCCTTGGTCAGCCGCGCGACCAGATCGGCGCTGTTCGGCGGCAGCTTGCCGGCGCTGTCATAGCTGCAGCTCTTGTAGCCGATCGCGTAGACCTTCTTCCAGTTCTCCGGCTTAGCGACCAGGCTCGCGAGCTCGCCCGATGCGAGCGAGGGGTGTCCGACGAAGGGAACATCCCAGCTCATCGCGGCGCGGGTGTTGAACATGCGCGCCTCCATGCCGGTCGACACGCTCCACACCACGATCGCCTCGGCGCCGGCGTTCTTGGCGCGCAGCATGTCCGGCGTCATGTCGGGCTGCGTGGCGTCGACATTGGCCTGATAGACGACCTCGGCGCCGTCCTTCTTGAACGCTGCGACGGAAGCGCCGACCGCGGTGACGCCATAGCCGGTGGTGTCGCCGATCACCGCGACCTTCTTCACCTTGAGGATCTTGAGGCAATAATTGCGCACTGCGTCGTCCCATTGATTGTTCGACGGCGCAATGCGGAACGCGTTGGGGAACTTGACCGGATCGATCAGGGTCTCGACCACGCAGGGGTGCAAATCGGGCATCTTGGCGCGCGCCATGATCGGCGTCGTCGCCAGCGCCTCGCCCGAATTCAGCGGCCCCCAGATCGCGTGGACCTTGGCCTGGCTGATCAGCTCCTGCGTGGCGTTGACAGCCTTGGTCGGGTCGCCCTGGGTGTCGCGCATCACGAGCTCGATCTTGCGGCCCTTCACCCCGCCCGCACCGTTGATGGCATCGACGGCGAAATTGACGCCGCGGTTGAAGCCGACGGTCGGCGCCGAGCTCGGCCCGGTGATCGCCGCGAGACAGCCGATCTTGATCGGTTCGGATTGCGCGATGGCCGGGGCCGGGAAGGAGAATGATGCGGCGCCCAATGCACCGGCGCTGCCCAACAAAACGTCCCGGCGTGAAATGGCCATGTGATGCACTCCCTGTTTCCCTCTCGGCGCCCGTCGTTTGTTGCGGGACGTCCGTTGATTGATTGTCCGCACGCTCTTTGGCCGCGGTTTTACGGGCTCAAGTTTGAGCTGGATGTAAAGGTCTTGTCCAGCCCTTCCGATAGCATTGGGATCAGCTGAACTTTCATGGCCGAGGCCGCCGCGTCCAGTGCTCGGCATTGACAGCTCCGACAGGTATTTCTCCGGCGACGATCTTCGCGACCTGGCGCACGGTCTCCGACGATTGATGCTCGATGGCCTGCGGCGTCAGGCCGCCGACATGCGGCGTTGCAATGACATTGCCGAGCTTCGCAAGCTCCGGCGCCGGCATCTGGTCGGGCGCGCGGCCGACATCCATCGCCGCGCCCGCAATGCGGCCATCGCGCAGCGCGGCCGCCAGCCCCGCCTCGTCGACGAGATTGCCGCGCGACAGGTTGATGAAGAACGCGTGCTTCTGCATCCGCGCCAGCGCCGCCTGCCCGATCAGGTTCTCGGTCTGCGCATTGGCGATCGCGAGGCAGACGACGTAGTCGGCGCGCGCCAGCAGATCGTCGAGCGGCAGATGCGCGATCAGCACATCGTCGATGGCCGCAAAGGGATCGGCGACCAGCACAGTCATGCCGAGCGCCTTGGCAAGGCCGGCAAGATAGCGCCCGATGCTGCCATAGCCGATGATGCCGATCGCGCTTCCCGCAAGCTGGCGGCCCATCACGACCTCGGGCGCCCGGCCCGCGTGATAGTCCGCAGTGGCCCGCGAGACACCGCGCGACAGGTCGACCATGAAGCCGACCGCGAGTTCGGCGACCGATTGCACGAAGCCGGCGCTCGCCTGCGTCACCAGCACGCCGGCGGCGGATGCCGCGGCCACGTCGATATTGCGGATATCGACCGCGCAGCGCACGAAGGCGCGCAGCTTCGGCAGAACCGGAAAGATCGCGCCTGGCCCCTGGGTCATGCGATCGGCGACGATGATGTCGGCGTCGGCCGCGGCCTCGACGAGGGCGGTTGCATCGAGGGCCTTGTCGCCCTCGTGAAGTTCGACGTCAGCGACCGCGCGCAGGCCGTTCAGGCTGCGCTCGCCGTAATAGTCGCGGCGCATTTGCGGGGTATGGGCGAGCAGCACCTTCACGCTTCCACTCCCCTAATAGCCGAGCGCATGCGGCAAGGCCGTGCTGATGGCCGGCACGAAGGCGATCACCAGCAGGCACAGCAACAGCAGGCCGAGATAGCCCGCGATCGGCTTGATGGTCTGCTCGATCGGCACATTGCCGATCAGGCAGGCGCCGTAGAGGCCAAGCCCGAGTGGTGGCGCAAACAGGCCGAGCCCCATCGCGATGACCAGCACGACGCCGAAATGCAGGGGATCGACGCCGAGCTTGACGGCCACCGGCAGCAGCAGCGGGCCGAAGATGATCAGCGCCGCGGCGCCTTCCAGCACCGAGCCCATCACCACCAGCACCAGGATCGACAGCAGCATGAACAGCCAGACGCCATGGCTGCCCGAGATCGCCAGCATGAGGTCGCCGACCGCGTGCGGCACCTGTTGCAAGGTCAGGATGAAGGCGAGCGATTGCGCCGCGGCGACGATGAACAGCACCAGTCCCGAGCGCGTTGCGGATTGCACGAAGCAGTGCGCCAGGCTTTTCACGCCGAGCTCGCGGAACAGCAGGCTGCCGACGGCGATGGCATAGACCGCGGCGAAGGCCGAGATCTCGGTCGCGGTGGCGAAGCCGCTCTTGAAGCCGAAGAAGATCATGAAGATCAGCCCGAACGAGGCGATCGCGCCGGTCCACAAGCCCGACACCGCGGCGCGCGGCTCGGCTTCGACGTTCGCGGCCGGACGCTTGCCGAAAATGATCGACACCGCGATCAGCGCCAGCGCCATCAGCGCGGCCGGCAGCATGCCAGCGACGAACAGGCCGCCGATCGACAGGTTGGCGACGAAGCCGAGGATGATCAGGTTGATGCAGGGCGGAATGGTTTCCGCCATCACGGCGGAGGCCGCGAGCAGCGCCACCGCCCCGCCCGGGTTCTGCCGTGAGCGGCGCGCCGCCGGGATCAGCACCGAACCGACCGCCGCAACATCCGCCATCTTCGAGCCCGAGATGCCGGAGAACAGCACCATCGACATCACCATCACGACGTTGAGCCCGCCGCGCATCCGTCCGACCGCGCGTTGCAACAGCTCGATCAGCCGGACCGACATGCCGTTGGCTTCCATCAGATAGCCGACCAGGATGAAGAACGGGATCGCCAGCAGCACGAAATTGTCGATACCGCGCGCCATCTGCTGGGCGAAGATCACGCCAGGCAACGTGCCTTCCACCCAGATGAAGATCAGCGCCGCCAGTGCCAGCGCAAAGCCGATCGGCAGTCCGCCGAACAGCGTGAGGAAGAAGCCGACCAGCATCAACGTCTGCGACGATGGCACCGACGACGGCGCGAATGCATCCCAGGCCAGATAGAGACCCGCGATGACGGCAGTCGCGACGATGCCTGCCACCATGTCTCGCAACGTCCGGCCGCAGAACGTCTCGAACGCGAAGATGGTCATGAACGCCGCGCCGACGCCCATCGGATAGAACGTCCACTCCAGCGGCAGCCCCGAGCCCGAGGTCTGCCCGGTGGTCAGCCAGCCCATCTTGATGGCGTTGAACGCGACGTAGGCCGCAATGATGGTGACGAGCAGCGCCCCGACCGCGTCGACGATCCGCCGCACGCCCGGCGGCAGCATGTCGACGAAGAAGGCGACACCGAGATTCTCGCTGCGCGCGAGCGCGCTCGCCGCACCGAAGAAGCTCGACCCGACCATCAGGCCGCGGGCGACGTCGTCGGACCACTCGACCGGCGCGTTGAACAGGAAGCGGGCCAGCACCGAGACGCAGACCACCACGAGATCGGCAGCGAGCAGGACCGCGGCGATCGCATCACTGATGCCGAGCAGCGGCGCCGTGATCCGATCGGTGCTGCTTCTCGTAGCAACTGCGGCGACTGACATGCGCCGACCTCAGGCCTGGGTGGCGCGGATCAGATCGACGACGGCCTTCGCCTCGGGCCGCGCCTTGATGAAATTGTCGGTTTGCGGCAGCACGCGCTTGCGGAACGCCTCCTTGTCGCACTCGACGACGGTAACACCCTTCTCCACCAGGGTCGCCAGTCCCTCCTTCTCCACCGCGAGCCCATGCGCGCGGGTGTCGGTCGCGGCCTGCTTCGCCGCGTCGAGAAAGCCGTCGCGCAGCTTGGGGGCCATGCGGTTGAACGTGGTGTCGCTGAAATAGACCGCGAGCGGCGAGAAGATATGCTGGGTCAGCGCGTAGTGCTTCGCCGTCTCGTAGAACTTGCTCGCCAGAATGGTCGGCGGATCGTGCTCAAGGCCGTCGAGCACGCCGGCCTGCAGCGCCGTATAGATCTCGCCGAACGCCAGCGGCGTTGCGGCGGCCCCCATCAGGCGCAGGCATTCGGTGATGATCGGGTTGGGCAGCGTGCGGATCTTCAGGCCGGCGAGATCTTCCGGCGTCTTCACCGGCTTCTTCGCCAGCACGCTGCGGGCGCCGAAATTGTAGGCCCAGGCGATGATGTGGATGCTGCCGCCCTTGAGCAGCGCGTCCTCGATCGGCTTCGCCGCGCCGGCGTCGAACGCCCTGGTCTGCTGCTGGTAGCTGGTGAAGAGGTAGCCGAGATCGAAAGTTCCGACCAACGGCACGAGGTTCGCCGAGATCGACGAGCCCGAGACCATCAGGTCGATCACCCCGAGCTTCACCGAGTTGATGACGTCGATCTCCTGGCCGAGCTGGTTGTCGGGGAAGAAGGTGACCTCGATCTGCTCGCCGAGCCCGTTCGTCTTCAGGCTCTTGACGAGGTTGTCGTAGTAGACGCGGCCGTTGGCATATTTGGGATCGTTCGGGAGCGACGACGAGCACCGCATCTTCATGGTCGCGGCCTGCGCGCGGCCGATGATCGCGGGCGCGGCAGCGAGCCACGCCGCAGCAGCAGCCGACGACCGCAACACGATGCGGCGGTTCACGTGCTTCGAGATCATGATGATGCTCCTCCCCAGGAACGGATCGTTTTTGTCTTCGCTTTGTCTTGGCGTTCTCGTGGCCGCCCGCCGCCTGGCGTGAGCTTGGCAGCGCTTTTGTCATAATGTATGACAAAACGTATTCGGTTGTGCAAGAGCACCGCGGCGGCGGTGCAGGCAACCAACCGCAGCGAGGCTTCCGATGTTCCAGACCTCCAACGCGTTGCGCCGGAGCGTGTACAGCCAGGTCGCCGACCGCGTCGGCAGCAGCATCGTGCGCGGCGAGATCGGCGTCGGCGAGACGCTGCCGCCGGAAATGCAGATCTGCGAGATGATGGATGTCAGCCGCACGGTGGTGCGCGAGGCGATGCGGACGCTGACCGGCAAGGGGTTGATCGAGTCGCGCCCCAAAAGCGGCACGCGGGTGCGGCCACCCGAGCAGTGGAATCAGCTCGATCCCGACGTGCTGCGCTGGCACCTCGAGACCGCGGAGATCGATCGCTATCTCGCCAAGCTGTTCCAGCTGCGCTCGGCAGTCGAGCCCGCCGCCGCAGCGCTGGCAGCGAACCATGCCGAGGCTGACGACATCGCCCGCATCCGCGCCGGATGCGCCGGCATGGACGCGGCCAAGACCAACGAGGACTTCGTCGCCGCCGACATCATATTCCATCAGGCGATCTATTTCGCGACCCGCAACGAGTTTTTCTGGCCGATCGCGCAGATGTTCGAGATTACCCTGCGCCAGAGCTTTACGATCGCGGCCCCCGGCTCGCACCGCCCGCGCGCACTGATCGAGCACCGCGCGGTGCTGGACGCGATCGTCGCCGGAGATGCCGAGGCTGCACGCGAGGCCACGGTGGTGCTGCTGACGCATTCCGCCGACGATCTGGTGCGGATTCGGGGGCGCGAGTTCGAGACGGCGCCGGGCAAAGGCGCGCGCAAGCGATAACCAGCGAGCAACTCTCTCCCCATCGTCGTCCCGGCGAAGGCCGGGACCCATACGCCGCGGCGGATGCTGTCGGTGGGACTCGTCGTTCCAGCGGTGCATAACAATCGGCATTCGGGGTAATGGGTCCTGGCTTTCGCCAGGACGACATCGAGTAGGTGGCGCGATCTCGGGCAAGTTCGGTGTCATCACCCGCGCATGCGCATGCGGGTGATCCAGTATTCCAGAGACGCCTGTGCTCGAGCCGAGGGGCCGCGGCGTACTGGATCGCCCGGTCGAGTGTTCAGCCCGGGCGATGACAGTTGTGGTGGGGACGCAGCTTCGCATTGAGTTGCCCGTCGGTCTGCTTTGCCGCACCTGACGGACTCATTGCACACGCCGCTGCGCAGCTCCCGCTATTTCGACCGCGCCACCGTGGTGCCGTCCCAATCCTCATCGGTGGGATTGGCGAGCTGATGCCTGCATCGCGCGATCATCTGCGTCGAGGCCGCATCCGTGCCGCGGAGTTGCAAGGACCTCTCGAACGCTGCGATCGCCGCGGTGAAATCGCCCGCGCGCCAGGCCGCAAGCCCGGTCTCATAGGACGTGATCCAGTCGCGCGCGATCGCGCCCTCGTCGGCCATTGCGATCAATTCATAGATTTCGAGCCCGCCGGCGCGGCCGTAGACGGCGAGCCGGTCGAGCTCGCGGACGACGATGCGGTCACCGGCCAGACGCCGCGTCTCCGGACCGATGATGATGGTCGATCCATAGACCTTGTTGGTGCCCTCGAGGCGGCTCGCAATGTTCACGGCATCGCCGATCACGGTGTAGTTGAGCCGCACCTCCGAGCCGATATTGCCGACCAGCATGTCGCCGGAATTGATGCCGATGCGGATCCTGACCGCCTCTCCCTTGTCGTCGGCGAGGCCGGCCTGCGTGACCGCGCGCTGGCAGGCGAGCGCAGCCCGGCAGCAATCCGCGGCATGATCCGGATTGGCCGCCGGCGCTCCCCAGAACGCCATGACGGCATCGCCGATGAACTTGTCGATGGTGCCGTTCTCCTGCTGGATCGCTGCGGAGACGATGTCGAAGTAGTGCGACAGCAAGGGGATGATGCGATCGCCCAGCCGTTCCGACATGCCGGTGAAACCGGCGAGGTCGACGAACATCACGCTCATCGGCCGCACCGCGCCGCCGAGCCGCGCGCCATTACCGTCGCTGACCAGCCGCCGCACCAGATCGGCCGGAATGTATTTGCGGAACGCGGCGAGCCCCTGCGCCATGTCGCCGATCGCACCCGACAGGTTTTCGATCTCGGCAAGGCGCGACGGATGCCGCTCGACCTTGTCGAGGTCGAAGCGCTCGACATGCCTGATCTCGCCGACCACCTTGATCAAGGGCGCCGCGATCAGGCGCTGCGCCAGCCAGGCCGACAACAGTCCGGCGGCCGCGATCAGCGCCGCGAGCCCGATCAGCAGGTTGCGGATCGTCATCCGCACCGGGCCGAGGAATTCGGATTCCGGCACCACCGTCACCAGCGACCAGCCGGGGAACGAAATCGGCGTCAGCACCGCCTGATAGGCCTGCCCGTCCCGCGTCACCTGGGACCGGTAAGCCTCGCCCTCGCCGGGATCGTAGGCCTTGCCGGCCTGCCTGATCGCGGCGACCGCAACCGGCAGCAGCGGGTGGTCGGTCTCCAGCGCATTCAGCTCGTCGGCGTCAGCATCGGGAGATGCGATCACGCTGCCGTCGCGATCGAGCAGGAAGGCGCCCGCCGACTTGCCGACCGTGAGCTGCGAGAGGAAGTTCGACACCCGGGTCAATTCGATGATGATGGCGAGCACGCCGGTGCGCTCGCCGTCGACGTCGATCGGCACCGCCAGCATCGCGGCCAGCCGCTCGCCGCGGGGCAGCGTCGTCAGCGTCGACCATTGCTGGTCGCGGGCTGCGATCGCATCGCGAAACCAGGGCTGCTCCGTGACCAGGTATTTGGCATCCTCGACAGTGCTGTCCCTGAGCTTGATGTCGATACCGGCATAGTCGTATCGATCGGCCCGCAGCTTGCGGTCGGGCGAGATGGTCAGCATCTCGACGCCGGCGTCGCCGAGCTTGTGGGCGCCAAAAAACGTGCCGTCCGGCCAGCCGAACGCGACCCACGAAATGGTCGGTTGCGACTGCAGCTGCGACAGGAACACGAACTGCCGCTTGCGCGCGTCGCGGGCGTCCAGCACCTTCTCGGTCAACAGCGTCCGCACCGCCGTCATCGACGAGCGCGCTTCGGTCGTGATCGACTGCAATTCGTCGCCGACTGCGGAGACGATCTGGTCGTTGATGGTGTCGGCCAGCGTCTGGCTCACCCGTTGTGCGGTGCGCCACCACAACAGATGCACGCCGACGGCGCTGACCACGATCGAGGTCAGGACGAGGGCGGAGATGGCGCTGCGGATGCCGATGCGCATCAATGAGGTCCGGATCAGCGGTTGCTTTACCGCATTACGGAACATATCCGCGATTGTTTCACCAGCCCGGGACGCAACGCAGCCCCCGGACACGGGCCTGTGACCATAGTTGAAGGCCTCAGTGACGAAACTTCTGGATTGTTGGCAGCGTACACGCCAAGACAGGCCAGCTATCTTCGAAGGTTCCTTGATGCACGACGTCACGATCCCGGCCGCCTTGATCGCCGGTCTAGTCAGCTTCCTGTCGCCCTGCGTGCTGCCGCTGGTGCCGCCCTATCTGATCTACCTGACCGGCGCGACCATCGAGCAGGTCAATCAGGACGGCGCCACTGCGGCCTCCAAGCGCGCGGTGATGACGGCGGCGCTGATGTTCGTGCTCGGCTTCTCGACCGTGTTCGTGGCGCTCGGCGCCAGCGCGTCGATCGTTGGCGGGCTGGTGCGCGCCTGGTCGGCCGAGCTCTCGATCCTGGCCGGCATCGTCATCATCATCATGGGCCTGCACTTCCTCGGCATCACGCGGATCGGCCTGTTGATGCGCGAGGGGCGGCTGACCGCGCCCAAGCCGGTCGGGCTGTGGGGCGCCTACGTCATGGGGCTGGCGTTCGCGTTCGGCTGGACGCCCTGCATCGGGCCGATCCTGGCCGCGATCCTCTCGATTGCGGCCGCGGAGGCCACGGTGACCAAGGGCGCCGGCCTGCTCGCGGTGTATTCCGCCGGGCTCGGCATCCCCTTCCTGCTCGCCGCCTTCATGGTCAAGCAGTTCTCCTCGGTGTTCGCGCGGATGAAACGCCATCTCGACACGGTCGAGCGCGTGATGGGCGTGCTGATGGTGGTCACTGGCATCGGCTTCCTGACCGGCGCGGTGTCGGGTGTCAGCGTCTGGCTGCTGGAAACCTTCCCGGCGCTGCAAAATATCGGCTAGGGCCCGTAACAAGCCCGCTATCCCCGGCGAAACTCCCACCATGACGCGGCCGTAGCTCTTGGCTCGTGTCCTTTGACGCGCGTTCGCACTGGACGCCGGCGCAGGCTGCGTGGCGGAATATTGGGAGGGTTTCGCATGAATTTCATCATCAACCTGCTGATTCTGCTCCCGGCGCGGATCGCGTCGCATTTCTCCTGGGCCGGGCCGCTGATCATGCGGATCATCGTCGGCTACACCTTCATGCTGGCCGGCTGGGGCAAGCTCACCAATCTCGCCCAGGTCACCGAGAACTTCGTCGGTTGGGGCATTCCCTTCCCGACCATCCTCACCCCCTTCGTGTCCGGCGTCGAATGCTTCGGCGGCGCGATGCTGATCCTCGGCCTGTTCACCCGCATCCCCGCCGCTATGCTCGCGGTGGTGATGATCGTCGCGATCAGGTCGGCGAAATGGGGCGACGTCGACTCGCTGGAAACGCTGCTCGGGTTCGAGGAAGCGACCTACTTCGCCGCCTTCATGTGGCTTGCGATCGCAGGGCCCGGCGCCGCCTCGCTGGACCGCCTGCTGGTCAACGCGGCCGAGGGCCGGAAGGCGCCGACCTGAGAGCAACCCGGAAGGCCGGCTCACAATCCCGTGAGCTCGCGAGCCTCGACCCCAGCGGCCCCGTAGCTCAAACGACCCTCGCCTTCGGGAGCGCGCCATGAGACTTGTCCGCAGCATCGCAATTCTCATGGCGTTGAGCGCATCGCCCTCCCTTGCGGCAGACGCCCCGGCATGGACCGGCTGGAGCCAGGATTTGTTCGCGCGCGCCACGACCGAGCAGCGCTTCGTCATCCTCGATCTCGAGGCGGTATGGTGCCACTGGTGCCACGTGATGGAGAAGACGACCTACGCCGACCCCAAGGTGCAGGAGCTGCTTGCGGCGAAATACCTTCCGGTCCGCGTCGACCAGGACGCCAATCCGGATCTTTCGAGCCGCTACGGCGACTGGGGCTGGCCTGCGACCATCGTGTTCGCGCCTGACGGCAGCGAGATCGCCAAGATCAGGGGCTACATCGAGCCTGAGCGGATGCAGGCGCTGCTCAAGGCGATCATCGACGATCCCTCGCCGGGCCCGTCGGTCGGCGAGGCGTTCGAGATCAAGCCCGCCACATCGGCCTTTCTCGGCAAGGCGCAACGCACCGCGTTGACCAGAACCTTCGACGAATCCTACGACGACAAGCTCGGCGGCTGGGGCGAGAACCAGAAATATATCGACGCCGACAGCCTCGACTTGGCGATCAGCCGGGCGGAAGCCGGCGACGCCACCGCGACAAGGCGCGCAAGGCAGACGCTCGATGCCGCGGTCGCGCTGATCGATCCGGTGTGGGGCGGCGTGTTCCAGTATTCCGAGGCCGGCTCCTGGAGCCATCCGCATTTCGAGAAGATCATCTCGTTCCAGTCGCAATATCTGCGGCAATACAGTCAGGCCTATGCGCAATGGAAGGATCAGAAATATCTCGCGGCCGCGCGCGATGTCGAACGTTACCTCACGGATGTCCTGCTGAGCCCCGACGGCGCCTTCTATGTCAGCCAGGACGCCGATCTCAATCACGACGTCGACGGACACGCCTATTATGCGCTGACGGATCCCGCGCGCCGGAAGCTCGGCCTGCCGCGCATCGACACCAACCTCTATGCGCGCGAGAACGGCTGGGCGATCTCGGGCCTCGTGGCCTATTACGACGCGAGCGCCGATCCCAAGGCGCTGTCGATCGCCGAACGCTCGGCGAAATGGGTGCTCGCCAATCGTGCGCTGCCGGACGGCGGCTTCCGCCATGGCGACAAGGATCGCGGCGGCCCCTTCCTCGGCGACACCGTCGCGATGGGACAGGCCCTGCTCGATCTCTACGCCGCGACCGGCAATCGCGACTGGCTGACGTCGGCGGTGCGAGCCGGCGACTTCGCCGCGGCGTTCCGTGACGAGACCGGCGGCTTCTTCACCTCGAAGACGTCGGAAGGACAAGCCGGCGTGTTCGCCAAGCCCGCCAAGCTGATCGACGACCAGATCCAGGTCGCGCGCTTCATGAACATACTCAATCGCTATACCGGCAGCGACGGCACCCGCGGACTGGCGGAGCATGCGATGCGCTATCTCGGTGCGGCTTCGAGCGAGATCCCGCGGCCGATGCCCGGCGTGCTGCTCGCCGATGAGGAGCTGGCCACCGAGCCGACGCATGTCACCGTCGTCGGACACAAGGACGACACGCGCGCGCAGCGCCTGCATGCGATCGCTCGCGCCCTGCCCGCCCGTTACAAGCGGCTCGAATGGCTCGACCTGCGCGAGGGCAAGCTACCCAACCCGGACGTCGACTATCCCGACCTCGGCGAGCCCGCGGCCTTCGCCTGCAGCAACCGCATCTGCTCATTCCCGGCGTTCAGCGCCGAGGAATTGCAGGCCAACGTGGCGCAGATGGCGAAGCTGAAGCTGGCGCGCGCCGTGCAAAACTGATTAAAATGCAGACTGTGCAACGCAGCAAACCGGTCGGCTCGGCGCAATGAAATACTCTTTGGCCCACGGTGTTTGACATGGACCGGGCGTCAGACCCGGGCCAAACAAAATTTTCTTTCGAAGCGCTGTAACCAAATCGCCTGATACCCCGTAGCTGATCTTGGACGAGCACTCAAATCGCGGGAAGCACCGCGCCGCGGACGCCCCTGCGATCTGATTGTTCTCCGAATGTCCATCCGTTGTGCGGTCCGGGATCGAACGATCGTCGGATGCTCACGGCGCCATGTTTTTTTTGCTTTTAAACAATCACCGAGGAGATCGTCATGAAGTTGAGTTCGAAGTCCGGCGCAACGCTCGCCGTCGCTGCGGCCACCCTGTTCCTCGCCGGCTCCGTGGTTTCGACCACCTCGACGCCCGCCAATGCCGCCACGGGCAAGTGCATGGCCGGCAATGCCTGCAAGGGCCAGAGCGCCTGCAAGGGCGGCGCCAATTCCTGCAAGGGCCTGAACGCCTGCAAGGGCACCGGCTTCTCGCTGAGCTCCGAAAAGCAGTGCAACGCGATGGGCGGCAAGTTCGTCAATAGCTGATCGCATCGTCCCAAGAGGACCCGGCGACGGCGCCGGGCCTTTTCACGCCACGGCGCGGATAAATGATCCCAGCATGAGTAACCAAAGCGGTGCATATCCGTAGCTATCACTGGGTGCAGCCTTCGGCCAACTCACACGGGTTGCGGGCGGCGCACCTTCAACCATTGTTCACAAGGAGACGCTCATGAAGCTTACAACCAAGTCCGGTGCAACGCTCGCCGCCGCCGCAGCTACGCTTTTCCTGGCCGGAGCCGTGGTGTCGACACAGTCCTACGCTGCGAGCGAAGGCAAATGCGTTGGCGCCAATGCATGCAAGGGCCAGAGCGCCTGCAAGGGCGGCAATCACGCCTGCAAGGGTCAGAATGCCTGCAAGGGCCAGGGCTTTGCCGAGATGACGAAGGCCGACTGCACCGCGGCGAAGGGCAAGTTCAAGGCCGGGTGAACGGATCGGACCAAACGGGGCCCGGTGTAGGCCGGGCCTCGTTTCCATGATAGTTTTGAAGTTGGGCGCCGCGATCCTGGCGCCGGAAGCGCGGAGCCGCCATGAACGTTGCGAGCCGATCACCGGACAAGTCGGTGCTCGCAGAGCGCCCGCTGCAATCAGCCAAGCCGCCCTTCCTCGGCTTCGGCCTCGGCCTGCGTGCCCAGCACTACGACGAGATCCTGAACGGAAATCCGCCGATCGACTGGTTCGAGGTGATCAGCGAGAACTACATGCTGCCGGGCGGCCAGCCGCTGCGCATCCTCGACCGGATCTGCGCGCGCTATCCCGTGGTGATGCACGGCGTCTCGCTGTCGATCGCCTCCACCGCGCCGCCGAACTTCGACTATCTGCAGGGCCTGAAGGACCTCGCGGCGCGCGTGCAGCCGAAATGGGTGTCCGACCATCTGTGCTGGACCGGCGTACACGGCAAGAACCTGCACGATCTGCTGCCGATCCCTTATACGCAGGAGGCGCTCGATCACGTCGTGAGCCGGGTGCAACTGGTGCAGGATTTCCTCGGCCGCGCCATCGTGCTCGAGAATGTCTCGACCTATGTGCAGTTCAACAATTCCGAGATGACGGAGTGGGAATTCCTCTCCGAGCTGTCGCGCCGCTCCGGCTGCTGGCTGCTGTTCGACATCAACAATGTCTATGTCAGCGCCTTCAACCACGGCTACGATCCGATGGCCTTCCTCAACGGCATTCCAGCCGATCGCGTGGCGCAATTCCACATGGCGGGCCACAGCCATATGGGCACCCACATCATCGATACGCACGACCATCCGGTGTGCGAGGATGTCTGGGATCTCTATGTTGCGGCGCTGAAGCGGTTCGGACGGGTCTCGACCATGATCGAGCGCGACGACAACATCCCGCCGCTCGACGAATTGCTGCACGAGGTCGGGCGCACCCGCGCGATCGCCGGGCAGGTGCTGCCGATGGGCGCGCCGGCGACATGAGCGACTTTGCGCGCCAGCAGGGCGACTTCCAGCACGCCATCCTCAGCGGCGGCGACGGCATCCTGACCGAAATCCTCGACAGCCCCAGGGAGACGCGCGCGACGCTGTTCGGCGTCTATCGCCATGCCTACGGCTCGCGGCTGGTCGAGGCGATGCGTAACGACCACGAGCTGCTGCATCGCTATCTCGGCGACGAGATGTTCGACGAGATGGGCCATGCCTACGTCAAGGCACGGCCGTCCGAGCACCCGAACCTGCGCTGGTTCTCGCAGGGATTGCCGGACTTTCTGAAGGCCACCGCCCCCTACAGCAACCATCCGGTGCTCGCCGACCTCGCCGCGCTGGAGAAGGCGTTGAACGACGCCTTCGACGCCGGTGAAGGCGCCGTGCTCGGCCTGGAGGCGATGGCCGGTTTCGCGCCCGAGCAATGGAACGACCTGGTGTTCCAGCCGCATCCGAGCGCTGCGAGGGTCGACCTGTCGACCAATGCGGCTGCGATCTGGATGGCACTGAAGAACGACGAGACGCCGCCCGAGGCGGCGACGCTCGCCGAACCCGCGCGTCTCCTGATCTGGCGTCAGGACACAACGCCGATGTTCCGCGAGCTGCCGACGGAGGAAGCAATGATGTGGGACGAAGCCTCCGATGGCGTTCCGTTCGGCGTGCTCTGCGAGATGCTCGCGACCTATGACGATCCCGACAATGCCGCGGCGCGCGGCGCCGGCTATCTGCATGGCTGGATCACGGCCGGACTCCTGATGGCGGCTGCCATCCGCAAATAGAGGGCCCGCGGCATGGGCGCCGACATCGTCAGCCATTTCATCGAACGCCTCACCTGGGACGAGGTCGCGCGGCGAATTGCGGCTGGGCGGCCAGCGATCCTGCCGATCGGCGCCGCCGCCAAGCAGCATGGTTTCCATTTGCCGCTCAACACCGACCGCCTGCAGGCCGAATGGTTTGCAGCGCATCTCGCCGAACGCTTCGATGCGCTGATCTGGCCGACCGTCACCTACGGTCACTACCCCGCTTTCGTCGCATATGCGGGCAGCGCCAGCCTGTCGGCAGCAACGTTCGAAGCCATGGTGCATGAGATCGCCGTCGGCATCCTCGACGGCGGCGTCAACAGATTGTTCGTGCTCAACACGGGGATCAGCACGCTCGCTCCGGTCGAACGCGCGCTGGCGCCCTTCGAGCCGGCCCGGGTGAGGCATCTGCGGCTCTACCAGGGCCCGCGCTTCCGCCGCACGGCCGAGCAGATCTCCGAGCAACGCCATGGCAGCCATGCCGACGAACTGGAGACATCCCTGATGCTGGCGCTGGCTCCGGACGTGGTCGATCCGGAACGCGCCGAAGCCAGCCCCGCCCTGCGGCACGAGGCGCCTGGCCGCCTGACGCCGTCGGACAGCACTTCGCCGAACTACAGCCGCTCCGGCAGTTACGGCGATCCGACGCTCGCAACATCAGCCAAGGGCGAGGCACTGCTCGCGGCAATTCTCGACGATCTCGGCGATCAGGTGGCTGCGGCCCTTGGCGAGAACGCCATGCCACGGCGGCGCGGCACGCCGCGATGAAGAGCATCCCGACATATCGCGTGATCGCTGGCGCGATGCTGGTCGCGGCGATCCTCATCGGCATCGCATCGTGTCACGTCAAGGCGCAGTCCGAGTTCATGCGCGGCGAGGGCATGCCTTACGACGCCTTCGACCGGCTGCCCAAGACCGATCTCGACGTCGCCGGCGCCACCATCCATGTCGGGTTCGCACCCGGCGAGATGGCGCTGCCGAAGGAAGAAATATTCGACTGGATCAAGGCGTCCGCCCGCGCGGTCTCGATCTATTACGGCCGGTTTCCCGTCAGCTCGTTGCGGCTCTTGATCGTGCCGGTCGACGGTTCGCGCGTTCGCGGCGGCACCACATGGGGTTATCGCGGCGCCGCGATCCGGCTGCCGATCGGCCGCGGCGCGGGCGTGGACGATCTCAAGCGCGACTGGGTGATCGTGCACGAGATGGTGCACACCGCCCTGCCCGATCTCGACGACCGCTATGCCTGGCTGTCGGAGGGGCTCGCGGTCTATGTCGAGCCTATCGCGCGGGTGCAGGCCGGCGATCTCACCGCGCGGGAGATCTGGCTGGCGATGCTGCGCGACATGCCCAAGGGCCTGCCGCAGCCCGGCGACGAGGGCCTCGACAAGACCGACACCTGGGGCCGGAAATACTGGGGCGGCGCGATGTTCTGCCTGTTCGCCGATGTCGAGATCCGCAAGCGCACCGGCAACAAATTCGGCCTGCAGGATGCCATGCGCGGCGTGCTCGCCGCCGGCGGCAATCACGAAAAGGACTGGCCGATCGCGCGCGTGCTCTCGACCGCCGACAAGGCGGTCGGCGTCGACGTGCTGACGCGGCTGCACAGCGAATGGGGATCGAAGCCCGTGACGCCCGATCTCGCCGCGCTGTGGCGCGATCTCGGCGTCAGGCTGCAGGGCGACAGCGTCGAATTCGACGACCGCGCACCGCTGGCCGATATCCGCAAGGCGATCACCGAAGCACGCGCTGGCTAGCGAACCGCTTCGCGGCTGCACACGGCCCAACTGCGCTGGATTTTGCCGGCGCGATGTCGGACTATCGGCGAATCGCCGCAATCCTCACGGGAGACCGATGGCCGACGTTCATCAGACACGCGCCAACTGGCCGATCTTCCGTTCACTCAGCGCGTTCCGGCCGGGCGACTTGCCGGGCGATCTGATTGCCGGGCTGACGCTCGCCGCGATCGCGATCCCCGAGCAGATGGCGACCGCCCGGCTCGGCGGCTTCTCACCGCAGATCGGCTTCTTCGCCTTCATGGCGGGCTCGCTCGGCTTTGCGATGTTCGGCGCCAATCGCTTCCTGTCCTGCGGCGCCGATTCCACGATCACGCCGATCTTCGCGGCCGGCCTGGCGCTGATGGCGACCGCTGGCTCGCCCGACTATCAGCAGCTGGCGATGGCACTGGCGCTGATGGTCGGTGCGATCATGATCGCCGGCGGCCTGTTCAAGCTCGGCTGGATCGCCAATCTGCTGTCGACGCCGGTGACGGTCGGCTTCCTCGCCGGCATTTCCGTCCACATCCTGGTCTCGCAATTGCCGGGAGTGCTCGGCCTGACCACGCCGGACGGTCCGACGCTCTACAAGCTCGGGGTCCTCACCGAGAAGATCGGCCAGACCAATGCCTACACGCTGGCGATCGGCCTCGGCGTGCTGGCGCTCGTTGCCGGATCGGAGAAGATCAGCGCGCGGATTCCGGGCGCGCTGATCGGCCTTGTGGTGGCCACCATCGCTGTGATCGCCGGCCATCTCGAAAGCAAGGGCGTCAAGGTGGTCGGCACCGTGCCCGGGTCGTTGCCCACGCCATCGCTTCCGGACATCGCGCCGGAGCGATGGATCAAATTGTTGTCGCTCGCGATCCTGATTGCCATCGTCGTCATGGTGCAGACCGCGGCGACGACGCGCTCATTTCTGTCCGATCCGGACAAGCCGGCCGACGTCGATCGCGACTTCCTCGGCGCCGGCGCCGGCAGCCTGCTCGCCGGCTTGTTCGGCGCCTTCCCCGTCAACGCCAGCCCGCCGCGCACCGGCATCGTCTCGGAGACCGGCGGCCGCACGCAGCTCGCCGGGATGTTTGCCGCCGCCATCGTGCTCGCGCTGCTGGCGTTCGGTGCGACGCTGCTGCAGCACGTGCCTGATGCGGCGCTCGGCGGGGTCCTGCTGTTCGTGGCGCTGCGCATCATTCGCGTGAAGCAGATCGTCGCGATCTACCGCCAGTCGTTCTACGAATTCCTGCTGGTGGTGGCGACGGCAGCCGCGATCATCGTGCTGCCGATCGAGCAAGGCGTCGCGGTCGGCATCGCGCTGTCGCTGCTGCACGGCATCTGGACCACGACGCGCGGCCAGCTGGTGGAATTCGTCCACGTGCCCGGCACCACGATCTGGTGGCCGACCGGCCCGCACGTCACCGGCGAGCGCAAGCCCGGCATCGCCGTGCTCGGCCTGCAGGCGCCGTTGTCGTTCCTCAACGCGGAAGGTTTTCACAGCGGCGTGCTCAAGACCATCGGCCACGCGACACCCAAGCCGAAACTGCTGGTGATCGAGGCCAGCGGCATGATCGAGATCGATTTCACGGCGGCGCAGGCGCTGCGCGAGCTGTTTCGCGAATGCCGCGATGACGGCGTGGCAGTCGCCGTGGCGCGGCTCGAGTCCTCCCGCGCACAGGAAGCGTTCGAGCGCTTCGATCTCTACGGTGTCCTGCAGCGGGACCACGTCTTCCACAGCGTCGATGAAGCGGTGCGCACGCTCGGCGGACCGACGTAGATTTGGTCCGTAGCCCCGAGTGAGCAGCATGTCCGCCGTGGCTCGAAGAGCGAAGGCGGAAGCGATACCCGGGGGAAACCGTTCCCGCATATCGCTTCGCTCATGCGGGCTACAGAGTCAGAACCAGAGATCGATGAGATCAGCTGCGTAGCCCGGATGAAGCGAAGCGCAATCCGGGATTCTCTCGCACGTTGAAGAACCGTCCCGGATTTCGCTTCGCTTCATCCGGGCTAGACTCGCCTCCAACTCAAACCTATTCGCCCTCGAGCGTCGGATGCTCCTTCAGCACCTCGGCCTTGATCGAGCCCGCGTTGATGGCGCGGAACAGCGCCCGGCCCGTCTTAATGTTGTTCGCCTTCATGCAGAGGCCGACGATCTCGCGCACCGCGGCATCCCGCACCAGCTCGTCGGAGATCTTCATCGCGGTCTCCATCGCGACCTTGGCGGCACGCTCGTAGCGGTCGCGCTGGATCTGCTGCTTCTGCGAGCGCTTGTCGGGCGAAGAGACCGCCTCGGCGCAGCCGGCCGCATCGCGGCAGATCGCACGAATCCGCTGCGCAGCCTCGATGTTACCGAGCGGCTGCGCGACGGGGTCGTCCCAGATATCCTTCCGCTTGGCCTTGCTGAACCACGACATCGCAACGTCCTGTGGCCGGAATATCCGATCGGTTAAGCCGCAGGAACGATCTTGCCGGGATTGAAAATATTCTGCGGATCGAGCGCCTGCTTCAGCGCCCGCATCGCGTCGAGCGCCTCCGGGCCGAGCTCGGCCTTCAGATATTTCTGCTTGCCCTGGCCGATGCCGTGCTCGCCGGTGCAGGTGCCGTCCATGGCCTGCGCGCGTTCGACCAGCCGATGCATGAACTCCTCGCCGCGCGCCATCTCGTCCTTGTTGTTGACGTCGCAGACCAGCGAGCAGTGGAAATTGCCGTCGCCGACATGGCCGACGATCGGCGACAGCAGATTGAGCCGCTTCAGATCGTCCTCGGTCTCGGTGACGCAGTCGGCAAGCCGCGAGATCGGCACGCAGACGTCGGTTGCGACCACGCCGATGCTGTCGCCGGGGCGCAGCGCCTTGACCGACCAATAGGCATCGTGCCGGGCCTGCCACAGCTTGGTGCGGTCCTCCGGCTTGGTGGTCCAGGTGAAGTCACCGCCGCCGCACTCAGCGGCGATGTCGCGGAAATTCTTCGACTGCTCGGCGACCTCGACCTCGCTGCCGTGGAATTCCAGCAGCAGCAGCGGCGTCTCCGGCAGCGACAGCTTTGAATAATTGTTGCAGGCCTTCACCTGTGCGGCATTGAGCAGCTCGATCCGGGCGACCGGGATGCCGGTCTGGATCGCGAGGATCGTGGCCTGGCAGGCGCCGCGCACCGTCTCGAACGAACAGGCGGCGGCCGCGATCGTGTCGGGGATGCCGCGCAGGCGGATGGTCAGCTCGGAGATGATGCCGAGCGTACCCTGGCGCCGATGAACAGATGCGTCAGGTCGTAACCGGCCGACGACTTCTTGGCCCGCGTGCCGGTCGTGATGATCTCGCCGTCGCCGCGCACCACCTTCAGCGCCAGCACGTTCTCGCGCATGGTGCCGTAGCGCACCGCGTTGGTGCCGGAGGCGCGGGTCGAGGTCATGCCGCCGAGCGAGGCATCGGCGCCGGGATCGATCGGGAAGAACAGCCCCTGGTCGCGCAGATACTCGTTCAGCGCCTTGCGGGTCACACCGGGCTGGATCACGCAGTCGAGGTCCTCGGCATGCACCTCGAGCACCTTGTTCATGTCACGCAGGTCGATGCAGACGCCGCCCGCGGGCGCGTTGACCTGGCCCTCCAGCGAGGTTCCGGTGCCGAAGGCGATGACGGGCACGCGATTGGCGGCGCAGATCCGCACCACGTCCTGGATGTCGGCGGTTTCCTGCGCCATCACCACAGCATCGGGCGGCTGGGTCGGCAGCCATGTGGTGGTATGGGCGTGCTGCTCGCGCACCGCCTGCGACGTCACGAGCCGGTTGCCGAACCGGGCCGCCAGCGCGTCGATCGCGCGCTTCAGGGCCTGCGGCTCAGGTCGCGTCAGATTGCTCGAAATCGTTGTCGCCACGTCGAATTTCCTCCCGGCTTTAGCCGACCGTGGCAAAGCTTGTATAATGGGTCAAGAGAGCCTGACTTGAAAAAGTGGACGCCGGCGTCACAGAAAAGCTCATGCTCGAACGCCAACGAACCGGGGATGGATGATGACTTCAGTGACTGCCGAGAGCGAGATGCCACTACCGGCCGCCCCGTTCAAATCTTCCGTGATGCAGATCGAGCCGCAATGGATCGACTATAACGGCCACCTCAACATGGCCTACTACAATGTGATGTTCGACCGCGCCATCGACGAGATGTGGCTGCAACTCGGCATCGGGCCGGCCTACATGAAGCAGCGGCAGTGCTCGACCTTCACCGCCGAGTGCCACGTCCGCTACTTGCGGGAAATCCATCTCGGCGATCCCGTGCAGGTCCAGGTCACCCTGCTCGGCGCCGACGAGAAGCGGCTGCACACGTTCGAGGAGCTGCGCCACGCTACCGAGGGCTGGCTTTCCGCGACCTCGGAGAACCTCACGCTCCACATCGACATGGAGGCGCGCAAGGTGGCGCCGTTTCCACCTGACATCCGCACCCGCATTCAGAAGATCGTGGATAGCTATGCGGGTGTGTCGCGTCCCGAGGGCATCGGCCGCAACGTGGTGATGCCCTCGAAGAAATAACGAGCCCTTCGCTAGACCCTTGTGCGGCCGCGCGCCAATCCGACCACCGCCGACACCAGGAACAGGATGATGGCGATGAAAAAGATCGCCTTGGCGATTTCGATCGAGGCGCCGGCGATACCGCCGAAGCCCAGAATGCCCGCGATCAGGGCGATGACCAGGAATGTGACGACCCAGCTCAACATGATCAAACCTCTCGCTTCGTTTCCTTGTTCGATTCCTGACGCAGGCGTTTAGCCGGCGCCGCATTCGTTGAAACAATCCCGCGGGGAAACGCTGGTTCCTGAGCGCGAAACCGGGAAATTTTCGCCGATTTCCGGAACCAGGCTGGTTGTGCACTGCTGCCAAAAGCGTTCCAGGCGGCCACGATAAAACCTGTCAAAACGGCCGATCAGGCCCTATATGGCCTTCAATCCCTGTTAAGAAGGCTCCCCTTCACCGTCCCACGGTGCCATCGTGGGGCCGAGACGATTCGCCAATGACCGAGCCGAGCAAACTGCCCCATCACGGCGTTCCCGAGCACCAGCCGGTGGCTGGCGGCATCGCTGCGCGTGCGCGGGCGGCGGCGGGCGTTCCGCAATATCTCAACGGCCTCAATCCGGAGCAGCGCGAGGCGGTCGAGACGCTCGACGGCCCCGTGCTGGTGCTTGCCGGCGCCGGCACCGGCAAGACGCGCGTCCTGACCACGCGCATCGCGCACATCCTGAGCCAGGGCCGCGCGCGGCCGCAAGAGATCCTGTCGGTGACCTTCACCAACAAGGCGGCGCGCGAGATGAAGCTGCGGCTCGGCCAGATGCTGGGCCAGGCGGTCGAGGGCATGCCGTGGCTCGGCACCTTCCACTCGATCGGCGGCCGCATCCTGCGCATCCATGCCGAGCTGGTGCAGCTCAAATCCAACTTCACGGTGCTCGACGTCGACGACCAGGTGCGGCTGCTGAAGCAGTTGCTGCAGGCCGAGAACATCGACGACAAGCGCTGGCCGGCGCGGATGCTGGCCGGCCTGATCGACAGCTGGAAGAACCGGGGGCTGTCGCCGTCGCAGGTGCCGGCGGGCGAGGCCGCCTCGTTCGGCAACGGCAAGGGCGGCAAGATCTACGCGACCTATCAGGAGCGGCTGAAGATCCTCAACGCCGCCGATTTCGGCGACCTCCTGCTCGAGAACATCAGGCTGTTCCGCGAAAATCCGGACGTGCTGCGGCAGTACCAGAACCGCTTCAAGTTCATCCTGGTCGACGAATATCAGGACACCAACGTCGCGCAGTATCTGTGGCTGCGTCTGCTGTCGCAGGCGCCGTCGCGGCCGGGGCGATCGCTCTCCGACATTATCCCCGGAGCAATCAACTCTCCCGTCATTCCGGGGCACGCCGAAGGCGTGAACCCGGAATCCCGAGGTGAAGAGGACTCAGTTCGAGATTCCGGGTTCGCACCTGGCGGTGCGCCCCGGAATGACGGGGAAAGCGCCACCACGCAACAACCCCTCAAGAACATCTGCTGCGTGGGCGACGACGACCAGTCGATCTATGGCTGGCGCGGCGCCGAGGTCGACAACATCCTGCGCTTCGACCACGATTTCCCCGGCGCCAAGGTGATCCGCCTCGAGCGCAACTACCGCTCCACCGGCCACATCCTGGCCGCAGCCTCGCATCTGATCGCGCACAATGAAGGCCGGCTCGGCAAGACGCTGCGCACCGAGGACGTCGACGGCGAGAAGGTCACCGTTACCGGCTCCTGGGATTCGGAAGAGGAAGCGCGCGCGATCGGCGAGGAACTCGAGGAGCTGCAGCGCGCGGGCGAAAACCTCAACGACGTCGCCATCCTGGTCCGCGCCTCGTTCCAGATGCGCGAGTTCGAAGACCGCTTCGTCACGCTCGGCCTGCCCTACCGCGTGATCGGCGGCCCCAGATTCTATGAGCGCGCCGAAATCCGCGATGCGCTGGCCTATCTGCGCACCATCAATTCGCCCGCCGACGATCTCGCCTTCGAGCGCATCGTCAACGTGCCCAAACGAGGGCTGGGCGATGCCACCGTGCAACTGCTGCACGACCATGCCCGCAAGCGCCGCATCCCGCTGTTCGAGGCGGCGCGCGCCGTGGTCGAGACCGACGAGCTGAAGCCGAAGGCGCGCGGGTCGCTGCGCGATCTCGTGATGCAGTTCGACCGCTGGCGCGCCCAGCGCGAGGTCACCTCGCATACCGAGCTCGCCGAGATCGTGCTCGACGAGAGTGGCTATACCGAGATGTGGCAGAAGGACCGCTCGGCCGACGCCGCGGGCCGGCTGGATAACCTCAAGGAACTGGTGCGTTCGATGGAGGAATTCGAGAACCTGCAAGGGTTTCTCGAACATATCTCGCTGGTGATGGACCGCGACGGCGAGGCCGGCGACGAAGCTGTGTCGCTGATGACGCTGCATTCGGCCAAGGGCCTCGAATTCGACAACGTGTTCCTGCCGGGCTGGGAGGAAGGCCTGTTCCCGAGCCAGCGCACGCTGGACGAACAGGGCCGCGCCGGGCTCGAGGAGGAGCGCCGCCTCGCCCATGTCGGGCTGACCCGCGCCCGCCGCCGCGCAAAAATCTATTTCGCGACCAACCGCCGCATCCATGGCACCTGGTCGACCACGATCCCGTCGCGCTTCCTCGACGAGCTCCCGGCGCACAATGTCGAGATCACCGAATCCAAGGGCGGATCGGGCTGGGGCGGCAGCGGCGGCTATGGCGCCTCGCGCTTCGACAACCTCGAATCATTCGGCTCGAGCTATTCGACCCCGGGCTGGCAGCGCGCCCAGGCCAACCGCAATCGCGGCGGCGGGGGACGCAGCGGCGGAGGCGGCTTCGAGGAGCGGCAGTCGTCCTTTTCGTCCGACAGCTTCAGCCGCACCAAGCGCGGCCCCATGGTGATCGAGGGCGAGCTGGTGGCCAAATCCACCGGCGCGGTGTCGGAATTTTCGCTTGATGACCGGGTGTTTCACCAGAAATTCGGCTACGGCCATGTGGTGAAAGTCGACGGCAACAAGCTGACCATCGCCTTCGAAAAGGCCGGCGAGAAGAAGGTGGTCGACAGCTTTGTGGAACGGGCGTGAGATAGCGGCGTTCCTTGGCGACCTTCCTTGGCGACCTCCTCTGTTCGTAGCCCTTGACCATCGCTGATTTCACGGGTTGAGATGGCCCCATGGTTCGGGGTGGGTTTTTCCTTTTTGTCATTGCGCTCACTGCGCCGTCGCTGGCGGTCGCGGAGACGATCAGCTTTGGCGATTCCGCAGCGCAGCTCGCCAAGGCCTGCGGCGCCGACATCACCGCCAATTGCCGCGGCGTCAACCTCGACTCCAACCGCCTCAAGGAGTGCCTGTCGCGCAACCGCGACGTGATATCGCCGCAGTGCAAGGAGAGCTACTTCTCCACCCTCGATGCGATCCAGAAGCGGATCGCGGCGCGCGTGACCGTTGCCAACGTATGCACCCGCGAGATCGTCAAGGTCTGCGGCGGCTCGACCAAGGAGACCAGCAAATCGGTGCCCTGCCTCGTCGGCGCCAAGGGCCTCAGCCGCAATTGCGCCCAGGCGATCAATGACGCGGGGTATCAATGATGCGCCTGAAGACGCGAGGCTTGCGCGAACTTGACCTTCTGGGCCTGCTCGGCACGCTGGTCTTGCTGGCGATGCCGCTCGCCCCTGCACAGGCGCAGACCGCCATCACGCGCGACGACGTCATCGCCAAGCTCAATCATTACGAGACGGACGCAACGATCGACGTCCCCGCATTGCGCCAGCAAGTGCTCGAACGATCGCGGTCGCGATCGAAGAACGAGCCGCCGCCGCAAAAGCGCCCGCCGATCGCCCCCGACCTGACCAACCTGCCGACGTTCAATGCCGACATCCAGTTCGACGTCGACACGCCGATCGTGCTGCCGGACTCCTACCAGTCCGTCGGGCGCATCGCCGATGCGCTGACGCAGGCCTCGCTGCTGCCGTACACGTTCCTGATCGTCGGTCACATCGAATCGACCGGACGGCGCGAGAACAACGTGCTGCTGAGCCAGCGGCGCGCCGACGCGATCCGCGACATCCTGGTCAACACCTTCAAGATCACGGCGAAGCGCCTGCAGTCGGTCGGACTCGGCGAAGAGCAATTGCTCGACCCCGCCCGCCCTAACGCGCCGGTCAACAACCAGGTGCAGATCATGCTGGTCGCCAAGGTCGCCGATATCGCGCCGCCCGCGCACCCTGCCCCGGCAGCCGCCGCCAAGAAGCCGGTGAAACCGGCGAAGCGGCACTGATTGGATTGAATAGCGGGGCGTCGGAACTGCGTCCCCTCCCGCCCGTAATGCGATGGCGCCGGAGCGAGGGGCGCCCACGACTTCGGAATACTAGAAGAGTACCGCTGATTTGCCCGACTAAAATTGCAATGTCCGCCGGCAGCCGCCGGCTCCTTTGCATGGGGTTGTTTTCGATATTTTGGCAGTGCGCCCCTAAGGCCGCAGGCTATCAGCCTCGTTCGATAGCCCGGCCACGGTGGACACGTCAGTTGCAGAAGCCGCAAGCGCCGTATGCGATGGCCCTGCCCGCAAGCGGGAGCGGTGAATGCCGCAGAATAAATTTCTCCCTCGCCGACCGATTGCAGAACGGACCGTGCGTTCATATCTGGGCTGAACCCGCATCACGCCCCCGCCCGGGCTCCAATCCGCGCGCGCCCTTCCCTCACGCTTCCGATCCTCCATGTCGCCGATCATTTCCGTATCCAATCTTTCAAAGACCTATGGCTCCGGCTTCAAGGCGCTGAAGGGCATCAATCTCGATATCGTCAAAGGCGAGATCTTCGCGCTGCTCGGACCGAACGGCGCCGGCAAGACCACGCTGATCAGCATCATCTGCGGCATTGCCAATCCGAGCGAGGGCCGCATTTCGATCGGCGGACACGACATCATCGCCGATTATCGCGCGGCGCGGTCGATGATCGGGCTGGTTCCGCAGGAACTGCACACCGATGCCTTCGAGTCGGTCTGGGCGACGGTCAGCTTCAGTCGCGGCCTGTTCGGCAAGCCGAAGAACCCCGACCATATCGAGAAGGTGCTCAAAGACCTGTCGCTGTGGGACAAGAAGGACAGCAAGATCATCGAGCTGTCCGGCGGCATGAAGCGCCGTGTGATGATCGCCAAGGCGCTGTCGCATGAGCCGCAGATCCTGTTCCTCGACGAGCCCACCGCCGGCGTCGACGTCGAATTGCGCAAGGGGATGTGGGAAGTGGTCCGCACGCTGCAGGCGGCCGGCGTCACCATCATCCTGACCACGCATTACATCGAAGAAGCCGAGGAGATGGCCGACCGCATCGGCGTCATCAACAAGGGCGAGATCATCCTGATCGAGGACAAGGCGACCTTGATGCAGAAGCTCGGCAAGAAGCAGCTGACGCTGCAGCTGCAGAGCAAGCTCGACGCCGTTCCGCAGGCGCTCGCCACCTATAATCTCGAACTCTCCGACGACGGCCACGCGGTGACCTATGACTACGACACCAAGGGCGATCGCACCGGCATCACCAGCCTGCTCAACGATCTGCGCAATGCCGGCGTCCGGATCTCCGATCTCGATACCAAGCAATCCTCGCTGGAGGACATCTTCGTCAGCCTCGTGAGGGCGCCATGAACTACCGCGCAATCCGGGCGATCTATCTGTTCGAAATGGCGCGCACCTGGCGCACGCTGCTGCAGAGCATCGTCTCGCCGGTGGTCTCGACCTCGCTGTATTTCGTGGTGTTCGGCGCCGCGATCGGCTCGCGCATCACCGAAGTCGAGGGCGTCAGCTACGGCACCTTCATCGTGCCAGGCCTCGTGATGCTGTCGGTGCTGACCCAGAGCATCTCGAACGCCTCGTTCGGCATCTACTTCCCGAAATTCGTCGGCACGATCTACGAGATCCTGTCGGCGCCGATCTCCTATTTCGAGATCGTCATCGGTTATGTCGGCGCCGCCGCCACCAAGTCGATCGTCCTCGGCCTGATCATCCTGGCAACCGCCGGACTCTTCGTACCTTTGCATATCCAGCATCCGGTGTGGATGCTGACCTTCCTGGTGCTGACGGCTGTCACCTTCAGCCTGTTCGGCTTCATCATCGGCATCTGGGCCGACGGCTTCGAGAAGCTGCAGATGATCCCGATGCTGGTGGTGACGCCGCTGACCTTCCTCGGCGGTAGCTTCTATTCCGTGAACATGCTGCCGTCGGGCTGGCGCACCATCACGCTGCTCAATCCCGTGGTCTATCTGATCTCCGGCTTCCGCTGGAGCTTCTACGAGATCGCCGATGTCAGCGTCGGGCTCAGCCTCGGCATGACCGCGGGCTTCCTGATCGCCTGCATGGTGATCGTGGCCTGGATCTTCCGAACCGGCTACCGGCTGAAGAACTGACGTTTGCGGCCCTGTAGCCCGTATGAGCGAAGCGATATGCGGGAACGGTTTACTACGGGCGGCGCTTCATCCGGCAACAGGTTCTCCAACAATCAATAGCAATGGAAATGGCCGTGGCGGTAATAGCCGCGGCAGCGGTGGCCACGGCGGTAGCCGCGATCCGGGATACCGAACACGCCCTTGACCGCGCCCATCGCGCCACCGACGCCGGCGCCGACGGCACCGCCGACCACGCCGCCTATCGGACCGGCGGCCCGGTTGCCCTCATAGGCGCCTTCATGCGCCCCGCGGATGATGCCCTGGGCTTGGCCGGCATGGGGGACAGTCGTCAGCGCCAAAGCGAGGGCTGCGGCCGCAAGCAGGAGCCGCGCGGAGAGGCCGGCTGGGCCGACGGCCGCGGTCTTAACCTTGGTGTTGTTCATCTGGGTTCCTTGATGCGTGACGCGAATGCGCCGTCTTGGCGGGATTGTGAAACGCCCATGCGGCCAAATGGTTGCGTGGCGATGACCAACTGGGGCCGTTGTCGCGGCCTGCTCGCGAAAATGTCAGTCCGCCGCGGCAGGCCGGACCGGCTTCGGCCTTGTTTGCGCCGCGTGCGGGATTAACGATGCACGAGGTCCGCCACTGGAACCAAATTCGGATTCCGGGCATATTGTTTGCCGGGGACGGAGAGCCACGGCTTTGTAATCAGGCCTGGAGGCCAAAGATAAAATGCGTTCGTTCCTCATCGCGTTCACTTCCGTGATGCTTTTCACGGCCGGCGGCGCACAGGCCAAGGTCGATATCACCATTGACAAGGACAACCAGCAGATGACCGTCGCGGTCGACGGCGTCGCGCGCTATCACTGGCCGGTCTCGAGCGGCATCCCCTCGCGCGAAACGCCGAACGGCACTTTCCGCGCCTTCCGCATGGAAGAGGATCACTACTCCAAGGAATTCGACGACGCGCCGATGCCGCACTCGATCTTCTTCACCAAGATCGGGCACGCGATCCACGGCACCGACTCGGTGAACCGCCTCGGCACACCGGCCTCGCATGGCTGCGTGCGGCTGTCGCGCGACAACGCATCGACGCTCTACGCCCTGGTCCAGAAGGAAGGCGTGCTCAACACCACCGTGACGCTGACCGGCTCGGCGCAGGTCGCGCTGGCGCGCAATCCGCGCGGGCGCAACGGCACCGCGGTCG